>JAYWEH010000404.1:0-9491 GCA_043780025.1 Deltaproteobacteria bacterium | reverse complement strand
ACCCCGGTACGGTTTGTGGAGGATGAGCGCTGTGCGGGGCTCAACGGCGGGTACGTGGACGCGGCAGGCGACTACTATGTTCGGGCCGACGGGTATTGGGGCTACCTCGTGGCGTACGCCGAAGCCGGACCGGCTTCGGTGCAGACCTGCGTGCTGCGCGTGCGTGCCGGGGAAACCGAGTTCGATCCAGCATACTTTCAGAGTATGGAGGCGCTCACGGGGAGCCCGGTGAGCTTCCCCTGGTTTCACGTCAAGGGCAGCCAGTACGTCGCCTTCCCTCGTGATCTCGAGCATCCGGTGCCCGTCGATCGAGATGAATACTGGAATACCCGGTTCGTTCCGCTCTTGGTCGACGTCGTCACGGGAAACGCCAGACCATATCCCGATCTGAACGGCGTCCTCGTTCAGCAGAGCCGCGAGTACGAAGTCGACGATGTGGCCTACTTTGAGCGGAGCGAAGGCGGCAACCCGAACACCGTCGCGTTAGAGCCGGACGGGGTGGGGGAGAGCGCGTTCAGCTCGACGGGTATCTGGGCGTTGAAGCGGATCCGTTAGGGCGAACTTCGTCGGGGGTCCAGTCCGGTTGAGAGCGATGAGGACGTTCTCGAGAGCCCGACGGCGCGTGAAGCGCATTTTGGCCGCACGCCGGTGAGCCACCCCGAGTTGACGGAAGGCCCCAATGCGTTTTCCGCGGCTCCGGCTGTCACGTTTGCCAGGGCCTGCCTCGTCACCCGGGCATGAAACGCCACATCACAATCCTCGGCGGGGGCTACGCAGGCCTGCTGACCGCGTTGCGTCTGAGCCGGCGCTCCCGGGCCCAGCTGGACATACAGCTCGTCAGCAGCAGTGAGACCTTCGTGGAGCGTATCCGCCTGCATCAGCTAGCGGTCGGCAGCGCCCTCCGTTCGCTGTCGCTATCCCGGCTGCTCGCCGGCACGGGCGTGCGTTTCGTCGCGGCCCACATCGACGGCCTGGATCTGGCACGTGGTGAGCTGCACGCCCAGCGGCAGCGCTTCGCCTTCGACGAACTGGTGCTGGCCGTCGGGAGCCGCGTCGACAGGAGCCTCGTGCCCGGCGCGCGCGAGCACGCCTTCAGCCTCGACGCCGACGCCGTGCCCGGCCTGCACGAGCGCTTGCGAGCGGTGGTGCGCGACGGCGGCCGCGTCGTGGTGTGCGGCGGCGGCCTGAGCGGCATCGAGCTGGCCGCGGAGCTGTGCGATCGCTGGCCTGGGCTGTCCGTCACCTTGCTCAGCCGGTCCGTGCTCGGCCCTGATCTGTCCGAGCGTGCGCGCGGGTACATCCGTCAGTTTCTCCTGCAGCGCGGCGTGCGGCTGCACGAGGAGGCGAGCGTGCAGCGGATCGAGCGCGGCGCAGCATGGTGGACCGAGAGCGATGCCACGACCCCGCGCCGCAGCGCCGCGGACGTGTGTATCTGGGCGGGTGGCTTCGTCGCCTCGCCGCTGCCGCGCGACGCGGGCCTGCTCGTGAATGGTCGCGCGCAGGTGCGCGTCGATGCTGCGCTGCGCTCCCTGTCGCACCCTCAGCTGATGGTGGTGGGCGACGCGGCAGCGCTGGAGGGCAGGGCAGCAGGGCCGCTGCAGCTCTCGTGCAAGGTAGCGCTGCCCATGGCCGTGCACGCCGGTGACAACCTCGCACGCAGGCAGCTGAAGTTGCCGGAGGCTCCGTTCGAGTTCAGCGATCGCGGCGTGTGCATCTCGCTCGGCCGCCGCGCGGGCGTGATCGATCAGCGCTGGCCCGATGCTCGTCCCCGCGAGCACACCATTGACGGCGGCCGCGGCGCCCTGCTGAAAGAGGTGATCTGCCGCTACACCATGCTGCGCATGCACGCCGAGCGCAGCGGCCTCTGGCCGCTACCGCCACTGCAGCAGCCGCCCCTGCTGAACACTTCCGATCAGCACCCAATTGCCTCATGATTCGTCCCGTGTCGGAGCAAGCCTTTCGCGAGCAGCGCCAGCGCCTCTTTGCTCTGGCGTACCGCATGCTCGGCAGCGCCAGCGACGCGGAGGACGTGCTGCAAGACGCCTGGCTACGCTGGCAAGCCGCGAACGTGGCAGAGTTGGCCTCGCCCGGCGCCTGGCTCACCACGGTGGTCACTCGCCTGTGCCTCGACCAGCTCAAGTCCGCGCGCGTGCGTCGCGAAAGCTACGTTGGTCCCTGGCTGCCCGAGCCACTGCTCACCGAAAGCGCCGCTGACAAGCCCAGCGATCCTGCTGCCCACCACGAGTCCATCTCGATGGCCTTCCTGGTGTTGCTCGAGCAGCTCACCCCTGCCGAGCGTGCGGCGTACCTGTTGCACGAAGTGTTCGACTACAGCCACGTCGAGATCGCCGAGATGCTCGGGCTCAGCGCCGACCATTGCCGCCAGCTCGCGCTGCGCGCGCGCGGCCACCTGCGCGAGCGCCGGCCCCGCTTTACCGCCTCCCGCGAAGGCCACGAACGCCTGCTGCACCAGTTCCTGCTCGCCGTGCGCGCCGGCCAGCTCGAGCCCCTGCAACGCCTGCTCCGCGCAGACGTCGTGCTCCGCTCTGACGGCGGCGGCAAGGCCACGGCTGCCATCAAACCCATCCTGGGCAGCGATCGCGTCGCGCGCTTCTTCCTCGGCCTCGCCAGCAAGCTAGCCCGCAACCCCAGACCGATGGAATTCCGCATCCTCGACGTCAACGGCTGGCCCGCCCTGCTCAGCATCGAGAACGGCCAACTCCACCGCGTGCTCTCCCTCGAAGTCGACGGCGCCACCATCCACGCCGTGTTCATCGTGCTCAACCCCGACAAGCTCCAGGCCATGCGCCGCCATCTCGACCTCGCCACCCACTGATTCCGTCGCTATGACGACGCCCGTAGGCGTGATCGAAGTCGCACAACCGTCAGGACCCGGCCAACGCAAGGCCCGCGATGCATGCAACGGAGAGGCTCATGCAGAGCCAACGCCAGACACCGAGCGTCTCCTTGTGCCACAGAGCTCCCAGGCAGGCGGTGAACAGGATTTGGCTGCCTCCGAGCGCGCCCCAGAGCCCCAGCTCTCCGAAATCGAGCGCGAGTACCGAGGCGCCCGAAGCCAGCGCGGTGGGCAGCGCTGCGGTGGCGATGCTCCGGAAGCGCCCAACGGCGCCGGCCGCGCGGGCTCCCGCCCTCAGCAACACCGGGCCGAGCAAGATCAGCCCTGAGCCGAACTCCCATGCCCAGGCCGCCAAGAGCGGGTGAGTCTCCCGCGCCAGCTGCTTCACCCCGAACACGGCGCAGGCCATCAGCGTTGCGGCGAGCAGGGTGAATGTGGCCCCCCGCGCGACGTCAATCTCGATCTCCTGCACCGCGTGGCTCCCCAGCGCCACGGCGACACTGCTTCCGATCAGGACGGTGCAAAGCCCGACCTCGAGCGCCGACAAGCGTTCGCCCAGCAGGCCCCAACCGAGCAGCACGCTGCACGTCGCCATCGTCGAGAGCATGAGCGCTGCTCGCAATCCAAACGGCAGGTAGCGCGCGGCGCGAAGCTGACAGAGATTGGCCACTGCCGTCAGGGCGACGGTCACGAGCAGCGTGCCGGCGCTCCCCGCGAGCGCACTCCAGGCCGAGGCGGGCACAAACAGTAGCCAGGGTGACATGCTCACGCCGAGCGAGACCCCGCGGAGCGCGGCGACCTCCAGACCACTGTGCAACCGTGCCAACCGTCCGATGAAGACGTCGTTCAGCGAGTAGCTGAAGCGCGCCACCAGGCACAACGCGATGAACGTCAAAGTTGGACCCATGAGATTCGGCAGCCTACCAGAGGTACGCCGCGTCGAGTGCAACGCCGGGCTGTAACCTCCAGGGCGTGAGCAGGCGCGCGATTTGCGTTCCGTCGCGGATGTCGTAGTGGCTTTCAGAGAGCTGCCAGCGGAGCAGCCCGTTCAATTCGAACTCGACCGGGCCGGTACGAAAACCGAAACCGACCTCGCTGGCCACGAAAGCGCGCGGACGCAGCCTGTCGTCCCCGACGCGTCGCAGTGCCTCGGGATCGAGCACTTGCACCTCGATGGCCATGATGTCCACGCTGGCCCCGAGCGCAACACGTCCCTTCCAGGGCCCGCTGGCGAGGCCGCTCGTCAAGCCCGCTCCGATCGCCGCCCCACGCAGGCTGATTGCCAGGTCGTTCACGCGTTCGCGCGCGGAGCCAAACAGGCTCGCCACGACAAAGCTGCCCAGTACCGGGGGCTCGCTGCGCCAGTCGATTTCGAGGCGCAGCCGCGGCCCGTGTGTGGTGGGTTCGTCTCCGCGAGCGTAGAAATGATAGCCGAGCCCGCTGCGCAGGCGTAACGGGCGCCGCGCGATGGGCTCTGCGGGCGCTTCAGCGCGTGGGATTGGCTCGGCCCTTGACGTTTTCAAAGCCGCCGCTTCGAGTGACGAATGCAGCGCTTGCGCGATCGCTTCGACGCCGGTCTCGTCCATACCCGCCGGCAGCGCCACTTCGTGCTGCCAGCGATCGCCATCGGGGCTGAACACGCGCAGCACCGCTTCGCGTTCGAGGGATAGCTCGATCAGCACGCGAAAGCTCCTGGCTTCGCGTGCTGGGCTGAGCTCGGCAGGGTCGAACACGATGCGCCAGGGCGCGCTCGCCGCCCAGTCGCAGATGGCGGCCTCGAGATCGCGGCGTGCCGTCGCCGTATCGAAGACGATCGATACCGGAGTGGCTTCTTTCGGGCCACACGCGGTGAGTCCCCGCTGCAGCGGTGGCTGGACGGGTGGCCCGGCGCGCCCGCATCCGAGCCCGAGACAGACCACCCAGCAGAGACACGCGAGCCAGGCGGCGCATCGCCACGCGCCGCGCGCCGGTGCGAAGAGGACTTCAGTCCCGCAGACGTTCGCGAGCCACTGTCGCATACGGTGACGCCGGATAGCGCTCCGAGAGTTGCTGCCAGAGCGGTCGCGCCAGAATGCGTTGGCCGGAAGCGTCGAGCGCGCGGGCCTCGCCCCACAGCGCTTCGGCTTCCAGCGCGCTGCCGACGCGCCGGCGGTGGGCTCGAAAACGCGTGATCGCCTCGTCATTGAGACCTCGAGCGAGCGCCCACTTACCGAGCGCCAGTTCGGCGATGCTGGCTTCGGTGCTGTCGGGATAGAGCTCAATCAGCTGGCTATACACCGCAATGGCGGCGGGCCAATCGGTTTGCCGCAAGAGCTGGCCGCGCCGGAATAGGGCTCGCGGCGACGCGGGTGGCTCGGGTTCAGGGGGCTTGGGCTCAGGGGGCTTGGATTCAGAGGGCTTGGATTGCAGGGGGCTGGAGACCGGTTGCTTGGAGGTGATGGGCTGGCGTGGCTCGGGCTCGGGAGCATTGGCTTCGGAGTCAGCCTGGAGTGGGGCGCGCCGGACGCTCCTGTGCGGTGTCAGTTTCGGTGCTGGAGGCGCCGGCGCCAGCAGCACGACTGCGGCGGGTTCCGAGCGCGGAGGCTCGGAGGGTTCAGGCGCTCGAGGGGGGACCACCGCGCTCGGTGCCGCACGGACCTGCGCCGCCGGAAGATGCGCCCGAGCCGGCACATGCGCCGGAGACGGCACGGGCGCGACGGTTGGCTCGCTCTGTCCGGAAAATGCTCGATACGAGCCGTAGGACGCCGCCGCCGCTCCAGCGAAAGCGAGCGGCAACGCAATCCAGAGTACTGCAATCCGGCGCCGTCTGCGAACGCTTGGCACACCGGAGAACCAGCGCCGTTCGACGTTGCACGCCAGGGCGCGCGTGAGCTCGGCATCATCGGGCGCTGCCGCGCCAGCGCGGTCGAAGGCGTCCCCCGCGTGCAGCGAGAGCTCATAGGCTCGTGACGCCCGCACGGCGGCCTCGAGCTGTTGCTCCTCGGCAGCCCGCAACGGACCGCGACGGCGTTTGATCAAGAGGTCATCGGGGCTGGTCATCGTTCATTCCCACAGCCTCGAGGAGGCGCTGATCACATTGGACGCGCTGCTGCAGCGCTTGCCGGCCGAGCCGCAGGCGGCTACGCACGGTTTCGAGCGGCGCCCCCGTGACGCCCGCGATTTCAGCCGCCGTGAGCCCAACCACGTGGTGCAAGCCGAGCACCTCGGCCTGGGCCTTGGGTAAGCTCGCCAGGAGCTCGCGAATGACTTCCGCCGCGCGTTGACCGAGCAACAACTGCTCGGGAGTTGGCGGGTTCTCGGCCACGAAGTGACTGAGCTCGCTGAGTCCGCGCGCCTTCACCGCGCGCGATCGCTCGCGGCGCCGGGCGTTCATTGAGGTCAGCACCGCGATCCGGCACGCGAAGTGAAGCAGCGTGCATTCTTCTCGAAATCGCGGTAGGCCCGCCAGCACACCACACGCCGCCTCCTGAGTGACGTCGTTCACCTCCGGGTGGCCTGGGCCGAGTATCTGGCGGGCCACACGCAACAGTGAAGGAATGACGGCCACGAGCAGCGCATGCACGGCGGCGGCATCGCCGTCGCGCGCCCGGCGCGCCAAATCAACGAGCGGATCCGGCTCCGAGCCAGGCTCGGGAGCCAGCTGGAGCGTGGGTGGACCGCGCCGCTTCCACATAGGGGCCCTACTAGTAGCGCGAGCGCGCCGATCGGGTCAGGCTAGGTGGACTTTTTTTGATTCACCCGTTTTCGTTGGCGAAAACACTGGCCAGGTATGAAAACGCTCACTCCATTCTTGGCGCTCGGCCTCGCAGCCCTACCCCTCGTCGGCTGCGGCGAAGAGGGCATTCTGCTCGCCGAAGTCATTGTTTCGACCCAGCGGGGGTCTTCCGACTCCGACCCCCCCGATGGACCAGCAACGGCGACACTGGAAGGTCTGTTGCTCGATAATTGCGGCGAGTGCCACCAGACGCCAGTTGGGCAGGGCAGCGGCTCCCTCGACAACATCACCGAGATCGACAGGATGATCGAGCGCGGGCTGATCGTCCCGGGTAACCCTGACGTTTCGCCGATCGTGATTCGGATCGAAAACGGCAGCATGCCGCCGGCGTTCCTCGAAAGCAGCGTGTCGGAAGAAGACCTCGCGCGCATCCGAGAGCTCATCTCGAGCATGGATCCCGAGCCACCGAGCGGCGACGAAGTGGCGCTCGAAGATGTGCTGCTTCAGCATTGCGGCGGTTGTCACCAGGCGAGCCCGGGCGAAGGCAGCGGTGGTCTCGATGTCATCGGAGACGTCGACGCGCTCATCGCGCAGGGCCTGATCGTGCCCGGCGATCGCGATGCGTCGGCCATCTACGTGCGCATGGAGCAACGGAGCATGCCGCCCGCATTCATTGATCCTCCCGTCCCTGACGCAGACATCGAGGCGGTCGGTCGCGCCATCGACGCGCTTTGACGCGGCGTGGTCCGACTCCGCCGCCGGCCGATTGAGGGTCGAGCGCGCAGACGAATCGAAGCCGGTCGACCTGCGACTACAAGCGAGGATCGACCGGTTCGCTTTCGCTCAGCTGGTCTTGGGTTTATCCGCTTTGGAACGGCACTGGCGTACGGTCTCGCCCTCCGCCAACTTGCGGTAGAAATAGTAGTTCGCCCGGTAGGGGACGAGGGACTTTGTTCCCACGTGGGCTGCATCGCAACCGGACTCGGGCGCGTTGCCGCCTTCGGTTTCGAGGCGCTGGATTTGCGTGATCTGCCCCAATGCGCCGCCGCCCGCGGGCGCCGCGGAGAGCAGAAGCCATGGCACCGCCGATTTGACCGGAGCATCTACGCCGGCAAGCTTGGCGCCCTTCACCAGGCTGCCATCCAGGGATTGCCAGTGCGGCCCCGCGAAGTGCGTGGCCCAGATCTGACCTGCCTGGGTCAAGAGCGCGTGCGGTGCCTCGAGCGTCCAGGCGGGAGCTCCGTTGGGCTTGGGCGCGGCGCACACGTAGATCTGCACGCCGCTCGCCGGCAGCGCGAACTCCAGCGTGGCGTCTTCTGCCGGATTGAGCTCCGCGGGCACCTGAGCCGGGCAGCGCTTCTCGAGCGGCTTCAGCTTGGGGCCCTTTCCCGTGAGCGACTTGGCGGAAGTGGGGTTCGCCGGGCGAGCAGCAGGCGCCGTATCGACGAAGAACGGCGCGTCACCATGCGCCTCTGCGCGATGGGGCGCCGGTTGATCTTCAACCGCCGGCGAGCGGCCCGAGCAAGCGAATACTGCCAAGCAGCCGAAGCCGACCGCGAGCAACGAACCCCAATTTGTCATAATGGGGGCCAGCGTAGCTCGAGCGAAGCCCGTCGTTGCCCTATTTGTGACCGTTGCGCGCCTCCGCACCCGGCACGCTTCCTGATTTTCTCGGTGCTCCGCGGCGTGGATGATGCGGGCTGCCACGGGCGGACCGGCTCGCGTCGAGCCAGTGAAGCGTCACTAATTGTTGCGGGCGCCTTCGACGATCCACTGTCGAATCACATCCACCTGCTCGTCTAAAAAGGGAGTGTACGAGTACGGCATGGGCGCTCCGAACTCACTCGTCGCTTGCGCCGCTTCTAGCTTCATGACCAGGAAGCTCGCGTCGGGATTTCCCGGTTCGACGAGCAGCAGGTCTGACCGAAAGGCTGCGGCGACGCCGACGACGCCTTCGACAGGGTCGAACGGATTGCTGAAATCTGGAGGATCCGGGCTACCGGGGTAGTGACAAGTGACGCAAACCACGCACGTCGCGGGCAAGCCAGCGCGCTGGCATTCGAGGCCATGGCGGTTGTCCAGGTCCCCGAAGATGCCGAACACGTTGTCGCGATAAAAGGGTGTGTCTTCAGCACCCTCGGCAATCCAGCGGCGAACCGCCTGGATGCTCTCCTCGGGCAGGCGCGGTGGCGCGAGTGGCATGGAGTAGCCGTTATCACCGGGACTGAGCTCGTGACCGTCGATCTTCCACATGAGGAAACTGTTGTCCGGCTCAAACGGCACGACGTTGTATTCGGGGCTAAATCCCGGGTGCCCTTCGGCCCACACGTTCTTCGATCCGACGAGGCCCGGGGGGGAAGGGGACTCATCGAGCGTAAACGGGTCTTTGAGGTCGACCAGGCCGCCTTTGTTGTCGCTGTGGTGACACGTCACGCAGCGACTCTCCAGGAGCGGGCGCACTTGCCGCTCGAAGCTCACGCCATCGTTGCCGTTCCCGCAGCCGGCTGCGCCGGCGAGCGTCAGCGCGAGCCACCCGAGACGGTTTTTGCCTGAAAGGTTGGGCTGGGTCATTGATGAATAGGTCCAGTGTAAATCGGATACACGTCAGGGACGACCTCATCCCTGCCCAATACCCGGCCCGGCCCGGCATCTGGCGTCGAGGCAGCGGCTGGATTGTGGCAACGGGCGCACCCCCCATAAGACGGGCTGCTGCCCATGGGCTGGCGGCTGACCTGCCCATCCGGCAGCGTGTAGTCCACCACTACTCTGAACGGCTTGACCAGTGAGCTCTCACGGCCTTCGAAGAAGAAATTGCCCGCGCGGTTGGTCAGCGTCTGAAGGACTCGGCCGTCTCCACTCGTGATGGTGACGCGGGCGCCTTCGACACCGAAACAGTCGTTTGCCGTGGTACGCGCGCCC
>JAYWEH010000403.1:0-4001 GCA_043780025.1 Deltaproteobacteria bacterium | reverse complement strand
CCTCCCGCGGCTATCCCGATAGCGTCCTGCACGCCCAGGACCTCGACAGGCACGGATCGATCGGTGACCGTACCGTCGCCGAGCCGACCGTCGAAGTTCGAGCCCCAACACATCACGCGGCCATTCTGTCGGACCGCGCAGATGTGCGAGCCTCCCGCGCTCAATGCGACGGCATCGTTGATTCCTTGCACTAGCTCCGGGCCATGGCGCGCGTCCGGCCCGGACGTCCCATTGCCCAGCTCACCGCGAAACCCAGCTCCCCAACATACGATTTGACCTGTCCGCCGCAGCGCACAACTATGGGAGGCACCGGTAGCGACCTCGACGGCATCGCCAGCGCCCGCTACGAGAACGGGAACGGGAACGCGATGTGGCTCGAAGCCAACGGCAACGCCGAGCTCACCCGATAGGTTGAAACCCCAGCACGACACGCTCCCGCCCCGCGTGACGGCGCAGCTGTGATTGGCTCCAACGGCGATGCCGATAGCATCGCTCAATCCGGAAACGAGCACTGGCGAAGATTGATATCTCGCCCGACCATCTCCGAGCTGGCCGCGAAAGCCCAGCCCCCAACAGGCGACGCTTCCTCCTGGATCGATGGCGCAGACGTGTGAAGTCCCTGCTGCGATCAGCGCACCCCTGCGAACCCGACACACATCGGCAATGCCGTCCGCATCACTGTCGGTTGGATAAGCAACGGCCCCGGCAGCCGGGAACACACTGCTCGGGCCCGGAGGCTCGGCTCCGCCCGCGCTGCAATCGAGACTCAGCCCGCTCTCCTCTTCCACTCCTCCAATATCGCCCGTGCCGCCGGTGCCAACGACACTGGATCCTCCGGTGCCGGCATCCGCAGGGCCCCCCGCTGCTCCGCCTGCGGCCTCTCCGCCCGCGCCCGCGTTGGTCCCGCCGTCGAGCACAGCGTCGTCACCCGGTTGAACGACCTCAGTTCGAACGCCGGAGTCCGTATCTGCTGGCGCTTGGCCGCCCTGTGCGTCGCGACCTTCAGTGCCCCCCGCTCCGGTTGCGCCGTTTCCACCGTTGCCTTCTCGATCCCGCGCACCTGCCCCGCCGACCCCGGCTTCGCCGGCAAACCCGATCCCGGCTGCGCCGCTGTAGTCGACGGAATCTCCCGCACAAGCCCAGGACAGCGCCGCGACGAGCGTGACCGCGACGACGCCGTTTTGGACGGCACGTGCGAAGGAACCTGCCCCCAGGGTCATGAGCGCCAAACATACCAGACTCCGGACTCATGTGGAATCTCCTATAAACTTGCCAGCGGGGATGATCGTCGCCCAGAAGTTCCAGACCGGCTTCGACCAGCCCAAGCTCTGCGCCATGTACGTAGACAAGCCTACCAGACCGCCTCCTTGATCGACATCAGCGACCCCGATCACATCTGGATTGCGGTAACAAAGTACTCAGCTATCTGGACATCGTGGCGCCGGACGATTCGCCTAGCCGCAAGCTGTATCGGGAGATCCTCGATTCGATCGATCTCTTCCAGGAACAACCCTTGCCATTGTCAGTCCAGATCAGAGAAGTGACCTTCGAGTTCAATATCGATCCTCGCCTTGGGCCCGGTTGGCGCGAGAAGATTGCGGTTCTGCTGCGTGCCGCCATCGCGGCACGAGCGCCCGAAGGGTAACCGCACTAGAGTCTGCGCAGATGCGGAGCAAGGGGCGGGTGTGCCGGCGCGCCACGCAGCCTCGAGCAGCGAAAGGGCCGCGTGCGCGATGTCTGGGTAGGGCCAACGGGCGAGCGAGCCTCGAGCTCTCCGAGCCATGACCGCTTACGGCATGATCGGCGGCAACATTTGCGAGAGCGTTCCGCATAGCGCCGATCGAGTCGCGACCTGCGCACGCCGAGCTGGCTCGGCCAACACGACCAACGCTCCCCGGAGGATGCGACGCCCAACACCTGCTTGATGCAGCCGCGCTGGGCGCTGTCGTTCCTGCGCGGGCCGATGACGCTCGCCGATATTCGCAGGGCAACGGGGCGAGATGCATGACCTGCGCAAAGGTATACCTATGCAAGCAGGCCCAGCGGCAACCGAGCGATTAGTAGGGCTCCGTGATCTCGCACAGTGGCACGCGCGTCTGCCCGGCTGCAAAGGCGTTTTTCAGTACGAACAGGTCTGTCGGCGTGAGGCGAATGGATAACCACCGAGCTAGGCTCGCCACGAGCAGCGCCGCACACAGCACCGCAGAGAACCCCGTGATGACGGCCACGCACCAATAGACGCCCGTCGCTACCTCCATCGACAGCCGGATCCCGTTCAGGCTCAGCCCGCGACGGTTGTCCATCACGGCGGAAGTCATCACGGCTGCGAGCACGGCGCAGAAGCCGCTGGCGAGCAGCATCGTGATGGGGTTCGCGCGGTAGCGGTATTCGAGCGAGACGTCCGGAGAGGCTCGCGGTTCGCCGCCCGCAGACGCGGTCACCGGCATGGGGGCGGTTGGTGCGGCGCCCGCAGGCACCAGGGTGAGCTTGCTATTGCCCAGGCGGACGGACTGATTCGCTGCCAGCAGCAGCGGACTCCTTACGCGCTGACCTCGGGCGTCGAACGTACCGTTGGTCGAGCCGGAGTCCGTGACGATGACGCGGTCGGGCTGCACCTCGATCTCGGCGTGCCGTGATGATACGCCCGGATCCGCCAGCACCACATCACCCACCTCGCGCCCCACGGAGTATCTACCGGGTGCGAAGCGGCGTTGCTCTGTTCGCCCATCGGCATGGTCAATTCGCAAAGTGATGTCGCGCATGAGTCTCGCCGACGTACGGTTTGTCACCGCAAAATATCCTCGGTACCCCCACTCGCAGAATCGCGCGGGCCCGGCTCCGAGCTGGGCCCGCGTTCTTCACGATCAGCGCTTGGCGCGCGCCTTGTCGTCACGGGCCTTTCCGCGGCCCCACTTGTGGCGGTTTTTCTCCACGAACTTCCAGCGAACGAAGTCCCGGGCGCAGAACTTCTTCCAGCCGGAGTGCTTGCCGCGTTCGGCCTTGCAGAACTGGTTCCAATCGTGGCGTTTCCACCAGCGCTTGGCGCAGTGGCGATCCCAGCCGCGCGACTTCCAGCGCTTGTCGCAGTACTTGTCCCAATCGATCGTTTTCCAGGAGTGGCGCGCTTTGACCTCTGCCGCGGGCAGCGCCGGCTCGTCGTCGGCAGCCGGCAGCTCCGCGATGACCTCTTCCTCCGGGATCTCGTCCACGGGCGGCTCGGGCTCCGTGGGAGTTGCAACGGGCTCGGGCGCGGGGAGCGGAGCGGGTGCGGCGGGCGGAGGCGGCGCCGCTACGGGTGGAGGTAACGGCTTTGCCGCCGGTGCAGAGCCCGCGCCGAGAGGCTCGAGCGGAGTGCCTTTGCCCACGGTCGCTGCCGTTCCCAACGCCACGGTAAAGCGCGTGTCGATACCGAGCTCGCTCCCGAAGTGCGTCATCAGCAGCGAGCCGTTCGGTGGCGGCGCGGCGTTGGACGGCTCGTCGACGACGAACGCGAACTGAAGCGGCGCCGTTGCCTTCGGCTGAAGGGATGGAACCTCCCAGTGAACGAAACTCCCGTGACGCGCGCTATTGCTGCCACTGCAGCTGCCCGGAAAGCACTTGGCACCGGCCGGTTTGGCGACGTGGCCATCGGTCGGAATGCTGGCGTAGACGTTCAATGCGCCGGTGGGCGCAGTAGCGCTGAGATTGGTCAGCTCGAGCTTATAGAGCACGGTGCCACCCGGCCCAACGGGGTCGGGCGTCGCTTTGACCGCGAGCGCGACCGTGGGCGGGGCCACGTGCACGGCCAGCGGAGAGCGCACGGGCTCGACTCCGGACGTGCGCAGCTCCGGCTGGAGGAGGGACAGAGAGCCCGGGCGCGTCTTGTCGTCAAAGCGCAGGCGCACAGCGCGGAAGTCAGAATGACCCGCCGCGACGCTGCCGAGCGCCCACTCGATCGAACCGCCCTTGCGCACGGCGCCGCGGCTGGCGGCGATCACGCTCGCCCCCGCAGGGACGGGCAG
>JAYWEH010000402.1:0-4006 GCA_043780025.1 Deltaproteobacteria bacterium | reverse complement strand
TCGCCGAGCGAGGCGGGCGTCGAGGTGCGGGCGCGCCGCCGCGGGCCTGTCGTGTTCGGAGGCGCGCTGTGAAGGTCGTGCCCTCGGCCAAGCGTCCGTGTCGCCTCGAGCGCAGCGAGGTGCGGCGGGTTTCGCAAGACCGGCGGAACCTGCTGGTCGGCTACCATCTGTGCTGTCCGCGCTGCGGTTTCGTCTGCATCGCGCTGGTGGGGCACGACGGCCTCGTCATCTCGGAGGGCGATGCCGCGGACGAAGTTTCGTTCTCGTCTGCGCTGAGGTGCACGTTCTGTCGCGTTCTCATCCACCTCGACAATGGCGAGCTGCGTCTCGAGGAGGACGCCGATGCGCGGAACATCCGCTACCGTTGATCGACTGCTCTTGGTCCACGACGCTCGGGTCGCGGCCGACGAGCTGCTCGGCGATTACCTACGCCTGCCGCTCGGCAAGGCCATCAACCTCGGGTCCCCGGCCGGCTTCGACCGCGCTGTCGCGCTGCTGGCGGCTCGGCTCAGGCGCGCGACGGGGCGCGCTGACGTGGACGCGGTTCGCGACGCAATGGCCGTCCTCGACGTCGACTGGGCACGCACAACCGCGCCCGAACGGCGGCGACTCGTGTCCGAGGCCATGGCGGCCGCGGGCCGAGCGACGGCCGTCATCCCGGCGCGCATCCAGGTGCCCCTTGGCGATGCTGCCGAGTCAGTCGTGGCGGCGACCCGAACCCAAGCGCGGCGTCAGCAGGGCCTTGCCATCGCCGCCGACTTCAACGCCCTCGATCGCCGCGTCGTCACCCGCGTCGTTAGCTCGCAGGGCAACTTCGTCCGCGACGAGTACGGTCGCCGCGTCGACGGCTTCGGTGAAGAGGCTCGCCGCATTGTCGCGGCTGGTCTCGAGCAGGGGCTTGGACGCGACGACATCGCGGCGGACCTCGAGCGTGCTGCTCGGGTAGCTCTCGTCGAGCGAGCGCCCTTCTACTGGGAGGTCGTCGCGAGCTCGTTCATCAGTCAGGGGCGTTCATTCGCCCAGATGAGCAGCTACGCGGAGGCCGGCATCCAGCGCTACGTGATCGAGGCGGTGGTCGACGAGCGCACCACGCACATCTGCCGGTACCTTCACGGAAAGACCTTCGCCGTCGCGGACGGCCTGCAGCGTTTCGAACGGGTCGAACAGCTCGAGCAACCAGAGGATATCAAGCGAACATTACCGTGGGTGCGTGAGAGCGTTGACCCTGATACCGGGAACGCCCGGCTCTACGTCGACTCTGGCGCTGGCCGCACCCCGCTGGCCGAGGTGACCCGCTCGGCGTTGGGTACCCGCGATGATCGCGGCGACTTCCGGGCCCTCGCGTCGGACGGCGCGCTCCGCGCGGTCGGCATCGGCTTCCCGCCGTACCACGGGCTCTGCCGAACCACGACACTCGCCATCGTGTGAGCACGTGTCCCCGCTTCACTTGGGCGGCTGCTTTGCCCCCAGCGGAGGTCGACGCATGCCCGAGACTGCGAAGCCGCGCGAGCCAGAGAGCCCCGCCCCCGACCAGGGGAACGGGAAGCTTCCGTCCGCGCCCTCGCGGGAGCAGAAGCGCGACGAGCCCGTGGTGTGGCCCCGCGACCTGAACAGGCCGGCCATCAAAGATCCGACCTGGGGCTCCGACCCGGAGGCGCTCCGCAATGCGTGATCGGCGCGAAGCGGCCATTGCCCACGCCCGTCGCGTACTCGCGGCGAGCCAGGGCGAAGCGGTTGAGAAGACCATTTGGGGCTCGCCAGCGGGTAAGAAGCGCCTGGCGAACCGTCTGGTTGCACTGCTCCCGGCCCACAAGACCTATGTCGAGCCGTTCGCCGGCAGCGCCGCTGTGCTGTTCGCGAAGGAGCCCTCCGCGGTCGAGGTCATCAATGACGCCGACCCCGAGATCGCCGACGCCTACCGGCTGCTCAAGAAGCTCACGGCGGCGGACCTTGAGCGGCTGAAGCAGCTGCCGTGGGTCGGTAGCGAGAAGACGTTCAAGGGGCTGCTCGATATCGCGCCCGAGGACGACGTCGAGCGGCTGCATCGCTTCCTGTACCTGACGCACTTCTCCTACGGGAAAATGCGCGGGCGCAGTTTCAGCCCGTCTGTCGTCGGCGTCGAAGCGAAGACCATCAAGCGCATCGAGCAGTTCGGTCCGCGCCTGAAGACCGTCAAAATCTTCGGCGGCGACTACGAGAAGGTCGTTCGCAAGTACGACGCGAAGGACACGGTCTTCTTTCTGGACCCGCCGTACCCCGGCTACAACGTCGATGTCGGCGAGTCCGACTTCGACGAAGAGCGCTTCTTCAAGCTGCTCAAGTCGCTCAAGGGCAAGTTCCTCATCACCTACGGCATTCGCGGGAAGTTCCCCGCAATGGTGAAGGACTCCGGCTTCTGGGTGAAGCGGATCCGCACCCCGCGGACCATCGCGTCAATGCGTGGTGTGGGCGGCTCGTCCGTGCTGACACAGCTGCTGGTCGCGAACTACGAGCCCGCGATCAAGCAGCTCGACGACAGCGTCGTCGTCGACGACTGGGATGGCGTGCTCGAAGACGAGGTGGACGAGCTTGAGAAGGCCCAGCCGTTCGGGACCTTCGGCGGCTCGTTCCACTACGCCAAGCGCATCGTGCCGCTCATCCCGGTGCACAAGACCTACGTCGAGCCCTTCGCGGGAGCGGCGGCGGTGCTGCACGCCAAGGAGTCGAGCGACAAGGAGGTGCTCGCAGACCTCGACGAGGACGTGGTCTTCCTCCACCGCACCATCAAGTCGATGACGCCCGAGCGCGTCGCCGAGCTGCGCCGACGTTTCGAGTGGACCGTCACCACCGAGAGCTTCGAGAAGGCGCGCGACATGGCGCCCAAGGACGAGGTGGCGCGCTTTTACAAGCTCGTCTTCGTGCGCACGCACGCCCGCGACTGCCGCCCGGACGGCACGCACCCTGCGCAGCAACATCTCGGCTCCACCACGAACCCAGACAAGTACCTGAAGGCCGCCGAGCGGCTGAAGGACGTCACGGTGCTTCGGCAGGACTACCGCAAGACGCTCAAGGCCTACGACTCGCCCGACACGTTCTTCTTCATCGACCCGCCGTACCCCGGCGAGTGGTTCGACAAGGACAACGTCATCGACCTCGAGGAGTTCGTCGACGCGCTCGCCAAGGTGCGCGGCAAGTTCATCGCGGTCCTGAACCCGACGCCCGAGAACGTCGCGGCCTTCAAGCGCATCGGTCACGTCTTCCGGCTCAAGGTCCGCGAGGCCTCGGGTCGCGGCGGCGCGAAGCAGGCCATGCGCCTCTTCGTAGCGAACTACCCCGTGCGCAAGGCGGAGGACTTCGAGCTCATCGCCAAGTGCGAGCAGCTGCCGCTCGACCCCAGCCTTGACGCGCTCGTCTTCGACAAGACCACGCAGCTCGTGAAGGGGCTCGACCCGAACGACGAACGCTACGTGCTCGGCATCGTGCTCGAGCCCGAGGTCGTCGACGCGCAGGGCGACATCTACTCGACCGAGGAGATCCGCGCCGCCGCGCACCGCTTCATGGAGGAGTTCGGAGGCATCGGACTGATGCACCGCCTGCGTGTAAACGACCAGGTCAAGGTGCTCGAGAGCTACCTCGCGCCCACCGATTTCACGATCGGCGAGCTGACGGTGCGTAAGGGCACCTGGCTGCTCGCCGTGCGCGTGCTGTCCGACGAGCTTTGGGACCGCGTGAAGACCGGCGACTTGACCGGCTTCTCGATCGGCGGCTCCGCTCGTCGCATTCCGGAGCCAGCTCCAGCACCAGCGGCACCGGAGCCAGCGCCGGCAGCACCAGCGCCGCAGCCCGCGGTTCCCGACGCCCAGCCCCAGCCGGAGGCCGCATGACGAACCGCATCACCAAGTCAGCCGGAGGCGCCGATGGCGTGCACCGGCTCATCGACATGGTCGTCGAGGAAGTTTCCCTCGTCGACCGCGCTGCCAACCAACACCGATTTCTCATCGTGAAGAGGGATGACGCGATGGACGAC
>JAYWEH010000401.1:0-9505 GCA_043780025.1 Deltaproteobacteria bacterium | reverse complement strand
ATGCCGATTTTGACGGCTGCAGACCCGGGTTCTGCGAGCCCATGGCATACCAATGCGACGGCGCTGCACTGCAGCGCTGCAGTGCCAGCGGCACCGGATGGATCCCCGTCCGGCAATGCGAAACGCCCACTCTTTGCAATGCAGCCGCTCGCCGCTGCGACGAGCCGACGTGCGCGGCGGAACAGCGGCGCTGCAATCGTCAGGGTCAGCTGCAGCAGTGCAGTCCGGGGCGCGAAGCCTGGGTGTTGGAACAAGATTGTCCCGCGCTCGCCACGCCCCCCATGGATCCGAGTGCCGCGCTGGTCACGGGGTTGTGCGATAGCAATAACCGCGGCTGCTTGCCCCAGCCCACCTGCACAGAGGGGCAGTTGCGCTGCAACGGCCAATTCTTGGAGCGCTGCCGAGGCAGCGGCTGGCGCTCGGAATCACGCTGCGAGTCGGCGGCTCTGTGTGATCCATTGACGCTCGCCTGCCTGCTTCCGGTGTGCGTGCCCGGCACCTACCAATGCCTGCGCCGAGGTACGAACGTAGCAGCCGACCCTGACGATTCGACGCTAGGGCTAGTGCTTCAGGTCTGCGTCCCAGGCGGAAACGCCTTCGTAACCGCGCAGGAATGCTCCGGCGAAGAGTTGTGTGACGCGGTGCACGGGCAATGCGATCTCTGTGTATCGAATCAAGCCGGGTGCGACGAGGATGGCAACCTCTACCAGTGCTCCGCGGACGGGCAAGAGCGCACGCTGGATCGTGCCTGCCCACTGGGGTGCGTCGCCGGTGGGGGCGCCGACGCGGGCAGCGGGGCGACCGGTCCGGCAGCCTGCCGTTAAAGGCGCTGCGCTCTGACGCGGTCGGGATGCACGGGCTGGTTGCAAGCAGACCGGTGCAGGCGAAACATCTGCATCGTGCTACACCTTGGGCGACCCGGGGAAACCGCATGACGACTGAAGATCGCGACATCGAATCCGCCAATCCCTCAAAGAATCTGACGGTCGGCGAGTTCGACCGCCTGTCTGGCTTCTTCACTCCGGTCTGGGAGAGCAATCGCCGTGTTCGCACTCAACCGGCAGATGCGAACGCTCCCGAGTCATTCGGGGCGCCATCAGGAGCGGACTGCATCGAAGCGAGCGCAGGGCGAGCCTCGGTCAACGATCGAGTGGGCGGCAAGGCCGCAGGGTCGCGTAGCACCGCCTCGAAAAGCGAATCGGTATCGAAGGGCGACGTTGCGAAGTCGGCCGGCAAAGGCGTTCCACGGGGCAAGGGACGCGGCTCGAAAAAATCCGGAGCAGGATCGGCCGATCCAAGCCCGGAGTCCGTGGCGCTAGCAACGAGCGCGCCGGAGCCCGAGCCGTCCCCCGCCCTTTCAACGGCGGCTGACGCCGGTACCACGCGCTCTCCAGAAGCCGCGATGGCGAACGGCGGCGCAGCACCGGCGGCACCCACGGCAGCGGGCTTTTTGCCCTCTGCTGGCCCGAGCCGTGTTGCGACGGCGCTCAAACACGCTGGCCCCAATCCCCCCTCCGAGGCGTTCATGGACTCAGAACCCGAATTTCGTGCCCCGCTACCGGCTCGCCCGGCTCCGTCCCTACCGCGAGCCGAGCGCCCCGCGGCGCACTTCCGCTCGCTCGTCGCCTCCGCTGCGGCGACCGCGGTCCACGAACGGCTAAAGGCCACGCTGACGGACGAACTCCCGATCCCGGAGAGTCGCAGCGCCCTGGATAGCTTTTCCGAGGAACTCCGCGCTCGTGCAACGCCCGAGGTGATGTCCTGGAATGACCCCTACCCGCCGCAGCTGCTGCGACGTTTGCGGCGCACGCTGCGCCTGTCGACTCCATTGCCAGAGCCGGTCCGGGCCATGCTGGCCAAATACGCCCGCAACTAGGCCAAAGGGCGCTGCACGACGCAGGCGACGGCGCGTCGCGGCCGACTCTCGAAACCGACGGCGTGATGCTTGTCCCTGTGCGGCGTTCGAGCCGAACCCCAGCGACAAACCGTGGCACCGGCGCCGTGGCGTTGGCGTCGTCAGTGCACGCGGAGCCGCGAGTCTCGTGAGCTTCCCTTAGCGATGTCGAGAGCTCACGCGGCGGAGCGTCCGTCATGCATGGAGAACACAGAAACTCTTTGTCGACGAAAGCTCGTGCGTTTTCATTTGCGGTTCATTAGGGCGAGTCGAATGCGCTTTGCTAGATTGCTGGATGTGCAGACCCACTTCGTCGCGTTCTTCGCGATAGCGCTGCTCCTCACCGGCGGAGCAGTCAACGCAAACTCGACAGACCGCGCTGTTCCCAGCAGCCCTGTCTCCAGCAGCCCTGCTCCAGCGAGCCCCCTTCCGGCAAGCCCTGCTTCCGCCGGAACTGTCGCCACCGGTGCAGCTGTTTCTGGCGAGGCTCCGGCGGCAGCCGTGCAGCCCTCGAATCCTTTCGAGACGCAAGGCATCTACCTGCAGCAATACACGGCGCAGTCGCCGAAGCGGCTCGACCACTTGATCAACAATTCCCTGGAGGTCGGCATCAACACGTTGGTGGTCGACGTGGCGTGGCGTTCACCCATATACGCCAAGGCGGTTGAACGCATTCAGCACCACGGGCTGCGTTACGTCCCTCGCATCACCATGTTCCCGGACGGCGGCACCCACGAGCAGGTGAGCAGCCAGAAATTTTGGGAGGAACGCTGGAAGCTCGTCAGCTATGCGATCGAGCTCGGCGCCAAAGACATTCAACTCGACTACATCCGCTACAAGTCGAGGACCGAAGCTTCGCCCCACAACGCGATCAACATCCGAGAAGTCTTGCGTTTCTTCAAGAAGCGCATCAACGAGCGCGGGGCGCAGCTGCAGATCGACGTGTTCGGGGAAGTGTCTCACGGTCCGTCGCTGCACATCGGCCAAGACATGGGGCTGTTCGCGCCGGAGATCGACGCCGTCTGCCCGATGGTCTACCCGTCTCACTACGAGCCCTACGAGGAGCGGCGGCATCAGCCCTTTGAGACGGTGTTCGACTCGCTGACGGCCTTGAAGCGCCAGATGGGAGCGCAGCAGGTGCCGGTGCTCGCCTACATCGAACTCTTCAACCACCGTTTCCCGATGGACGCCGCAGAGCGGGTCAAATACATACGGGCCCAGCTTCGGGCGGTTCGGGAGGCTCATGCCGAGGGCTGGCTGGCCTGGAGCGCCGGCAACCGCTACGACATTCTGTTCGAGATCCTGCGTCGTTTCCGGCAGGACGCAGCGGGCTGAAGCCGCTCGCCCCCGGTTTCACCACCCGAGCACCGTAGCCGGTGCCGGCGACGGCGCCTCTCGCAAGCGGGATCCGCAGCAGCTGAACGACGGTCCGGGAGCGTGCAGTCACCCCCCGAGGTAAAGGCGTTCGAGAACGGGTCGTCTTGATAAAGGCAGGCGCTCCGTGGGTCGTTCACGAGAGCGTGGTGAACTCCCACCGTGCCGACCTGGAATCCGACCCTTCAGAGCTTGGCTACAGTCGCAAGGCGTCCGGCGTTCGACCCGCAGCGCAGGACGAGGAAGTCCAACGTTTGTACCGGCAGCTCAGCGACGGCAGCCTCGACCTCTCACCGCCCAGCATACCCCCCATGATGGGAACCGACGAAGACGACGAGCCCATCACGGAGCAGTTCGACCTCCCCGGGGCCGAAGGCACTCGCGCGAGCGCGCGGGACCGCGGCGTGTTGGTCCGAGTCGATGGGCCATCGAACGGGCAGGTGCACTCGCTCGAGAGCGCCGAGCTGACGATCGGACGTGGATCGGCGGCTGACTTTCGGCTCACCGACGAAGGCGTGAGCCGCCGGCACGCGCTCTTGATGCACACGCGCGGCCACTATTTCATCCAGGACCTGGATTCGAGCAACGGAACCTTCCTCGAGGGCCGCCGTGTCAAGCGCGCGCCACTGATGGAGGGCGACCTGATTCAGTTTGGCCCCCACGCCAGCTTCCGCTTCTGCATGATGGACTCGAAGCAGGAACGGGCGATGATGCGCCTGTACGAGGAGACTACGGTCGACGCCTTGACGCGCGTCTACAATCGCCGCTTCATCGACAAGCGTTTCGACGAAGAGTTGGCGTACGCGCTCCGCCACCAAACCGATCTGGCGGTCGTGATGCTCGACGTCGACTATTTCAAGAACATCAACGACAGGCACGGGCACACCACGGGCGACGTGGTGTTGCGAAACGTGGCCGAGGCCATCACCGACCAACTGCGCACGGAAGATGTACTGGCGCGCTACGGTGGCGAGGAATTCCTGATGCTCTTGCGCGGCATTCCACATACCGGGGCCGCCAAGGTCGCTGAACGCGTGCGAGTCGCCGTGCAAAATGCGCAGGTGCGCGTGGGCCGCGTCACGTTGCGCGTGACACTGAGCGGGGGCGTGGCCTCCCTCGATGGCTGCCCCTCGAAGGCCAAGGAAGACCTGCTCGCGCAGGTCGACGAGCGGCTGTATCGGGCCAAACACCAGGGCCGCAATCAGATCTGCTGGGACTGACCCACCGCGCCGAGCTTGGTATAAGCTCGGCGCATGTATCGCTCGCTGTTCGGCTTGGTGCTCACGCTGACCGCGGCTTTATTGCTCGCCGCCTTGTCATTTTCCGCCAGTACGAGCGGGCGAGCCTCCGTGCGCTACATCAGCGGCCCCGAGCCCGAGACGCTCGATCCACATCAGCTCGGAGGTCAAACAGGCGGACGCATCGTCACCGCGATGTTCGAAGGTCTGACCCGGTACGAAGCCAAGAGCTTGGCACCCGCACCCGGCGCCGCCGAGAGCTGGGAGATCTCACCGGACGGGCTCCGTTATACGTTTCAGCTCCGCAAAGGCAACCGCTGGAGCGACGGCATGAAGCTCGATGCGGCCGATTTTGTGTACTCGTGGCGGCGCATCCTGGCTCCCGAATTGGGTGCGAAGTACGCCTATCTGTTGCACCCGATCAAGGGGGCGCGCGCGCTCAACACTTACGAAGCGCTCGCGCAGACGATCGAGCAGCGGCTACGGCCAGCGCTCGCCGAAGCGCTCGAGCAGACAGGGCCGAGTGGGCTCTCGGCAGCGACTTGGCGAGCGCTGCTAGGGCGCCTGCCCTTCCATGACAGCCTGCAACACAGTCGCGACGCCGAGCTGAGGCAGCTGTTGGACCAGCCGCTCAGCGAGCCCGCGCTGCCGAGAGAACGGCTGGCACGCTTCCTCGACAGCGCCAGCAGCGAGGTGCTGCGCTTGCGCCAAGAGGCGCTCGATGCCAAGTCGCGCTTCGGCGAGTCTCTCGGCATCCACGCGGAAGGCCCGGATCGTTTCGTGGTGGAGCTCGACGCGCCGACGCCCTATTTCCTCGACATCACCTCGTTCTATCCAACGCTACCGGTGCCCCGCCATGTGGTCGAGAAGAACCCGAACACGTGGTTCTTGCCGGAAACGGTGGTCGGAAACGGCCCATTCCTCCTCGAGGCCTGGCGCGTCAACGACCGCATCCGGCTGCGCCGCAACGATCGCTACTGGGGCCGCTCGGAAATACGCGCCGAGAGCATCGACGCCTTGCCGATGGAGAACGCCAACACTGCGCTGAACTTGTATCTCACCGGAGCGGCAGATTGGCTACCGACCTGGTACCCCACCGATCTGGTCAGCGAGCTGCGCAAGCGTCCCGACTTCTACGCTCATGCGGCGTTTACCATCTACTACTATCGCTTCAACACAAAGCGCGCTCCGCTCAATGACGCCCGCGTACGCCAGGCCATCAACCTCGCGATCGATCGCCCGGTGATCGTGGAACAGGTGCTGGGGCTCGGGCAGCTACCGGCGGGCCACTTCGTGCCGCCGGGAATGCCTGGATACGAGGCGCCGGTGAGCCCGATCCGCCTGGACGTAGCTCGCGCCCGTCAGCTCCTCAGCGACGCCGGATTTCCAGAGGGCCGCGGATTTCCAGGGATCGGCATCCTGTACAACACTCAGGAGGCGCACAAGAAGATCGCCGAGGTGATAGCCAATCAGCTGCAGAACAACCTCGGCATTTCCGTCACTCCCTATAACCAGGAGTGGCAGTCGTATCTCGAGACCCTGCGCGCGGGTAACTACGAGCTCGGCCGCGGCACGTGGATCGGCGATTACCTCGACCCCAACACCTTCCTCGATATGTGGGTCACCAACGGGGGCAACAATCAAACCGGCTTCAGCTCTCCGATCTACGATGCCTTGATTCGCGCGGCGGCCAACATGGATCAATTCGCCGAAAACGCGGCGGCTCTACTCGGCCAGCTGAAAAACCCTGAGCGGATCACGCGCGAGCTCGCGGCCCGCGCGGTGTCCCAGGATCCGGACGAACGCCGCGCCTGCCTCGCGCGAGCGCGCATGGCACTGCTCGGTGAAGCCGAAGCGATCTTGGTGCAAGACGAGTTTCCGATCCTGCCCGTGTACTTCACCGTCAATAGCGGGCTGCGCGCACCCGGCCTGCGCGGGCTGCATACCGAGCTCGAACTCGCGGATGGCAGGCGCGTCCCTAACCTGCCAGACATCTATCCCTTGCGGGAGCTCTGGTTGGATCCGAGCGTAGGGCCACAATGAGCCCGGGGCCCACAATGAACACAGAGCCGAAGCCTCGCACACGCGCTCTCACTCCGAAGCGGATCGTGGCCCTCGCTGCCTGCGCGCTCGTTTTCGCTGGGCTGGCCCAGCTCATCGGCACGGCACCTGGCCTGGCCGTGGCCGGAGGATTGTTTGCAATCGTGGGAACAGCCTGGTTGCCTCCGGCTGTCATCCGAGGGCTCGCCCCGTGTCTGCTCACGGGTTTGGTTTTCGCGGTGTTGCGGCCGGCGCTCGGCGCCTGGCTCGGAGGTCTTTGTGGCCTCGCCGCGGGAGGCGCCGCGTTTCGTTGGGGCCGCGCCGGCGTGCTCAGGCGGATCGCCTTTGTGATCCCATCGCTCGTGTTTCTGATCTTCGTCACGACATTGCTCATGTATCTGGCGCCGGGAAATCCGTTTGCCGAAGAACGCGTGACAACGCCTCGAGTCGAAGCTGCGTTGCGCGCCCACTACGGCGTCCCTGAAAGCGCGCTCGAGTTCTTCGAAGTCTACATGCGTCGCTTGCTCGTCGAGGGCAGTCTGGGGCCGTCGATCAAGGTGCAGGGGCGCAGCGTCGAATCGCTGATCTTGCCGGCTCTGCCGGTCAGCCTCGCGCTCGGTGCGCTCGGCCTGACGCTGGCGGTCTCGCTCGGGCTGGTGCTCGGCATCAATGCCGGCCTGCGCCAGAATTCCTGGGCGGACTACGGCAGCATGGGCTTGGCCATGGCGGGTATCTCGCTGCCCAACTTCGTGATCGGCGCGCTACTCGCGATCGTGTTCGCGCTCTACCTGCGCGTGTTACCTGTGGCGGGTTGGGGCAGCTTCGAACATCTGGTCTTGCCCTCGATCACGCTGGGCCTGCCGTATGCCGCCTACGTCGCACGCCTGGCGCGCGGCGGCACCATCGAAGTCATGCAACAAGATTTCATCCGCACCGCCCGCGCCAAAGGGGTGCCCGAGCATCGCATCGTGCTGTCGCACGCGCTGAAAGCGGCAATTCTGCCGGTGGTCTCGTTCCTGGGGCCCGCCGCCGCTGGTATTCTGACCGGGTCCTTCGTGGTGGAGACCTTGTTCGGCGTTCCCGGCATGGGTCAATGGTTCGTGAGAGGCGCCGTCAATCGCGACTACTCCGTCGTGCTGGGAACCGCCATCATCTACACCACGCTGGTGACGGTCTTCAACTTGCTCGTGGACGTGGCCTACGCTTGGCTCGACCCGCGCATGCGAGGCAACCTGTGACCCAAAGAGCGAACAGCAACAGCGCCGAAGGCGTGCCTGACGCGGACGCCGTACCCGAGACACCGCACCGGAGCCCCGGGCGCGCAGCATTCGAACGCCTGCGGCGCAATGCCTTCGCGCTTGCCGGAGCGTTGCTCCTCGGATTGGTCTTCGTGCTCTGTTTCGTCACGCCCTGGCTGTTCAGCCTCGATCCAGTGAGCGTCAACCCGGTGCGCCATCACGAGCCGCCATCATGGCAATACCCATTTGGAACCGACGCCGTGGGGCGCAACTACCTGGCGAGAGTGCTGGTTGGAGGCCAAACGTCGCTCTTGGTCGGGCTCGCTGCCACGCTCGGGTCGGTGAGCGTGGGGGTGGCCGTCGGCTCCACCGCGGGTTACTTCGGAGGCCGCGTGGACGAGGTGCTGATGCGCCTCGTCGATTTCCTCTACGGCATTCCGTACATGTTCCTGGTCATCCTGATCATGCTGATGTT
Source organism: Deltaproteobacteria bacterium (assembly GCA_043780025.1). Taxonomy (GTDB): domain Bacteria; phylum Myxococcota_A; class Polyangia; order Polyangiales; family Polyangiaceae; genus SZUA-265. The sequence continues at coordinate 1,246 of JAYWEH010000401.1, read as the reverse complement.
CGCGGAGACGGCCCGCGGTGAAGCGTTGCCGGTCTTCCTCGCGCTCGGCCTGGTGCAGTGGCTGACCATGGCGCGCGTGGTACGCGGGCAAGTCCTGAGCTTGAGGCGTCGAGAGTTCGTGCTCAGCGCGCAGCTGCTCGGCTTCAGCGACGTGCGCGTGATCGGCGTGCATATATTGCCCAATGTCGCAGGGGTGATCCTGGTCTACGCCACCTTGACCGTGCCGGCCGTGATCATCCTGGAGTCGTTCCTGTCCTTCCTGGGGCTGGGCGTGAAGTTGTCCTGGGGCCAGCTCGTTGCGGAGGCTGTCGGCGTGGTCAACCCGATTCGGTCGTTCTGGTGGCTTCTGGCCTCGCCGAGCGCGTTTTTGGCCCTGACGCTCTTCAGCCTGAATTACCTGGGCGACGGCCTACGCGATGCCTTCGATCCCAAGACCAAGCCCGTGGGCAACACGTGAGTGCTACGCCGGGCGATCCCGTTGCAGCCGAGGCCCACTCCGCACCGCTGCTCAGCGTACGCGACTTGCAGACAGAGTTCCGCGGCGAAGGCAGGCCTGTGCGGGCCGTGGACGGCGTGAGCTTGGACATCGCACGTGGTGAGGTGCTCGGCGTGGTGGGCGAATCGGGCTCGGGAAAAACCGTCACCGCTCTCAGCATCTTGGGCCTCTTGCCGAAGCCCCACGGGCGCGTGGTGAAGGGCAGCATCGATTTTGACGGCAAGAATCTGCTCGCCCTAGGGGAGGTGGACCTGCGCGCGCTCCGCGGCAACCGCATCTCGATGATCTTCCAGAACCCCATGGCCAGCCTCAATCCGTATCTGCGCATCGGTGAGCAACTCGCCGAAGTGTGTGAGCTGCACCGCGGCATGAAAAGCCAAGAGGCCTGGCAGCGCGCCGTGGGCATGCTCGCGCAGGTGCACATCCCCGATCCCGAGAAGCGCGCGCGCCAGTACCCACACGAGCTCAGCGGCGGCATGCGCCAGCGCGCCATGATCGCCATGGCGCTGGCCTGCGAGCCGCGCCTGCTGATTGCCGACGAGCCGACCACCGCTCTGGACGTGACGATCCAGGCGCAGATTCTCGAGCTGATACGCCTGCTGCAGAGCGAGACCGGCACCGCCGTGATCCTGATCACGCACGACCTGGGCGTGGTGGCCGAGGTGTGACCCACAACCATGAGTCCGGCAATGAAAATTGCATACTGGAACAGTTGTAGCGATCCCTCGGTCTTCAGATTATTGGACAACC
>JAYWEH010000400.1:0-21771 GCA_043780025.1 Deltaproteobacteria bacterium | reverse complement strand
TGGAGGCCCGTGGCTGCGAACGCTTGCAAATAGTGACCGAAGCCATCACCGATCCCGAGCTCAAGCAGACGTACCTGGACCTCACCCGGGCTGAGGCTAGGCACCACGCCTTGTTCTTCCGCCTGGCTACTCGCTATTTCCCCGCGGAGCGGGTCCAGGCGCGCGCCGAGGTGCTATTCGCCGCCGAGGCGGAGCTGATCTCGAGCTTGCCGCTGCGGGCGGCGGTGCACTGACTGACACGGGAGTGACTCGCGCGAGAAGCTCGCGCGAGCCATCGAGGACGCGATAGCGACCGCTTCCAGCCTCAGGCGTTTAGTTTAGACGGCCGGTGAGCCACAAGAGCACGAGCACCAGTACGATGATGCCCGCTGGCGACCACCCCGCGTATCCGTACCGAGAGTGACCCCAACTGCCGCCGCCGAGGGCCAGCAGCAGCAACACGATTAGAATGATAGTCAGCATTGCGTTCAGCTCCAATTCACTAGGGGACGAAACGGGCCTGCATTAGCTGCGTCAGCTGAGCGGCGCTTTCAACCAGTCGCGCATGGCTTGATCGCCCGGGCGATCAATGTGCACCTTGTCATCGACCGATGTTACCCAGCTGAGCGGGATGTAGTGGTGTTGCCCGGAGTTGTCCTTGGCAAGCTTGATGGACTCTTTGCCCTGCATGTGATCGACGACCGCAAACTGGCCATTCTCCGAACACACTACCGGCATCTTGGGCTTGATCTTGTTGGCTTCAATCATGTGGTGGCTCGGATTGCACCAATCGTACCAGGCATCCAGGGGCCGAAATGAGCCGCGCCGCCGCTCGCGGATAACATTTCCGCCGCAGCCTCCTACTTCGCATGTGACATGAGCGCCCCACTTTATCCTCAGCAGGATCAATCAAACGAGCCGACGAGCGGGTAAGTCAAGTCCGGCCGGCGCCGACCGCTCGCATCGCGGGCCTCAGGTCACGGCTTCGGTCGACGCCGCGTTAGCTCGCAGCCGGCGGGAGCTCGACGTGTAGCGTCGACAGGCCGGCGTGCGAGACCAGGCGGTGCGGCGGTGGAGCCACCTCGGCGGTGTCCCCGCTCAGATCAATGATGAGCTCGACCCCGCCGCTCACGGGCACGAGCGCGATGTGCGAGACGGGCGGACCGAAGTGTTCGGTCGGAAGAGGGTTGCCGCTGTTGGCCACGCCGAGCTTCGCGCCGCTCAGGCGGTACGTCAGCCTGCGGCCGCTGCGTTCAGCGACAACCGGGACTTCCCCCGTCATGCGTACGAACACTGAAGCGCCCTTGTCCGCGCGGCGCGCGAAGCCGGTGAAGATCACGGCTACTGATGCCTCGGCCGCGTCGCTCGTGGCGCGAACCGCTGGCTTCGAAGCATCGCCCTCGGCCGCAGCAAGAGGCAGCGCGGACGTGAGCACGGCGGCGAGCAGACCCCGATGGATGCGGGCCACCCAAGGAGAACCCCGTGACGGTGCGACGAGCGCGATCCCCGCCTGCGAAATAGAGCAAAATACCGACATAGTTGACCCTCCGTTGCCCGGAACTGCGGCCCCGGAACCCTACAGAGTAGCGCGCACGCCAGGGCCGCGCCAACGGCCCCCGGGTAACGCTCACGGCTCGGACGCGCGCGCAGTCGGCAAACTCACCTGGATGCGCGAACGCGCGCCTTCGTAGAAGGCGCGCACCGCGACGTTCAGGCGTTGAGCGACATACCAGCGAGAAAGTGCTGGCACGACGTCTTCGTATGGTCGGTCTGAAAACGGCGTGCGCGTCGTGCGATGTATGACTCGCAGCTCCGTGTCGCTCGGTGTGAGCATAGTGGCCACCATGCGATCCAAATACAGGCTCGCGCGGGCGCGTCGTGCGAGCAACTCGGCGAGCTCCCCGGGGCTGATGCCCTCGATGGCGCAGACCCGATCGAGCTGCTCCGGCCCAATTTGCTGGATCAGGGCTTGGCGCGCCGCGCTCTTTCGCAACTCAAACTCGTGCGGCGTCGGCTCGGGCGTGATCTCCAGGCTGGCGAGCAGCGTCTCGGCCATGTGCCGCTCGAGCGCGGCCCGCTTGTGCCGATCGACGTAGAGCGCATCGAGGCCGCCGTGAAAATTGACATCGGCGAGGGCTTCGAGCCGCGTTTCGAAAGCGAGCTCGCGTTCAAACACGAAGCGCGGGTGCTCGACACCGCCGGTTTCAGGCGCCGTAAACCGCACCACCACGCGATCGACGAGCGAGGGCGCCACAGCCTGGCCCAGCGCGGGCCCAGCACCCCACCACAGGGCGAGCCCGAGGGACCACGCTACCGTGTGCCGCAGACCACCCAATGAACTCGCCGCGATCAGGCGCCCTGGCCCTTGTTGCTCGCGCTGCGCGGCTCCGCGGAGGCGGAGGGCGAAGCGCTGTCACGAGAATCGGGGCCGGCCCCATCGACTTCGTCCAGCACCGATAAGGGAGCCATGTCATCCGTCGAGCCCGGATCGTGGCGCTGAGAGTAATTGCGCGCAACACGCCGCGCCTTGACGAACTCGGCAAATATCAACACGCGATCGAGATCGCGGGCGCCGAGCGTCGTGGCCACGTCTTTGAGCTGGCGCCGCAGCCATTCGGCGTTGCGCGTCCGGCGCGCACCGAGATCGGCCTGCGAAGGCGGGGGCGGCGGCTCAGACGGCGTCTCTGGCGGGCTCGGGCTCTGCACGGCGCGCGGGATAGCTTCGAGCGAATGCGCCTCCAGCCAGGCCTCCATGAACACGCGCAGCCGTTCACTACGGAACGCGAACCAGCGCTCGCGCTCCGTGGCGTTGACCATGAGCACGTCCTTGAAGCGCCGAAATGCGCCACGCCCATCGATGGAGAGCGTGAGCTCGTCGCGCAGATCACTCGGATCGAGCATTTGGATGAAGCGCTCCATCCAGCGGTATTGTTCGCGGGAGCTCACTGGCTCCACGCGTACGTACGACGCGTCGGCCGCGATGCGCGAGTGCATCTGCGGATCGGCGATCCCGTCTACGACGCGCAGCACTTCGCCGGTGCCGAGGTGCAAATAGCTGTGCACCTCGGGGGCGTTGTTCTCGAAGGCATCTTCGAGCGCCTCCCAGTCCACCGCCACCTGGATGGGAGTCTTCGGTCCCGTGGATCCCCCGACCTTCTCAGTTGTCATGGTTCTCCAATCCAACCTGGCCCTCGACGGCTCGCGAGCGAGTCCTCGAGAGCGCGTCACGCCAGCGCCCGCGGTGCTGGGAGCGCAGGCCCGGGGTCATCGCGGGTTCGAAACGTTGAGGGTGCGTCACCAACCCTGCGGCTTCTCGATGGTCTGCGAACAGCCCCGCGCCCACGCCGGCGAGCATCGCTGCCCCGCGCGCCGTGGACTCGAGATCGAGCGGGCGCTCGATGGTCACCTCTGAAATATCACTCTGGAACTGCATGAGTAGGTTGTTCTGAGCCGCGCCGCCGTCCACACGCAAGCGCTCGACACGGATACGGTCAACGTCAATTGTCGCGACACCCTGAGCTGTGCCGGAAGGGTTGGTTAGCGAAGCAGTGGAGCTCAGGTCCTCTCGGATCGCACAGATCAGGTCGTCGACTTGGAAGGCGATGGCCTCGAGGGTCGCGCGCGCGAGGTGCCCGGGGCCCGAGCCCCGCGTGAGCCCGGAAATGACGCCGCGCGCTGCGCTGTCCCAATGCGGAGCGCCGAGCCCGGAGAGCGCAGGCACGAAGACGACTCCTTCACTCGTAGGCACCGAAGCCGCGAGCGCTTCGACTTGCGCCGAAGATTGAATGAGGCCCAAGCCGTCTCGCAGCCACTGAACGGCTGCGCCGGCAATGAAGCAGCTGCCCTCGAGCGCATACGTAATCTCGGAACCGACGCGCCAGGCTACCGTCGAAAGCAGACCATGACGGCTCTTGGCCCAAGTGGAGCCCGTGTTCACCACCAAGAAGGCGCCCGTTCCATAGGTGCATTTGGCGTCCCCGGGCTGGAAACAGGCCTGACCGAACAAGGCGGCTTGCTGATCCCCCGCCACGCCCGTGATCGGCACACCATCCGGCAGAGGCTCAAAACCTCGGGTCACGCCGAAGGCACCGATGCTCGAGACGATCCGGGGCAGCAGCGCTCGGGGAACGCGAAACAGCTCGCACAACCAGGGATCCCACTGGGCCGTACCGAGGTGCATCAAGCTCGTGCGGGAGGCGTTGCTAATTTCGATCAAATGAGGGGCGCTCTCGGCAGCGCCCCCCGCAAGCCACCAGAGCAGAAACGAATCGACCGTGCCGAAAGCCAGCGCGCCGCTCTCGGCTTTGGCGCGCGCGCCGAGGGCGTCGAGCAGCCAGGCAATCTTTGTCGCCGAGAAATACGGGTCGAGCACCAGGCCTGTCCGCTCGCGCACCGCGCGCCCGTGGCCCGCTGCTTCCAGCCGTTCGCACTCGGCGCTGGTCCGCCGATCCTGCCAGACGATGGCACGCTGAATCGGCCGACCGCTAGCCCTGTCCCAGACCAGAGTGGTCTCTCGCTGGTTAGTGATGCCCAGAGCTGCGATGTCCGAGCCGCCCACGCCGGCGCTGTGCAGGGCGCCGCGCACGGCGTCTGTCACGCTGACGCAGATCTCGTCCGGGTCGTGCTCCACCCAGGCCGGCTCAGGGAAGTGCTGCGGCAGCTCCACGGTGTGCCGGCCCAGAGTTCGTCCGTCGAGGCCCATGACGAGCGACGTCGACCCCGTCGTCCCTTGGTCGATGGCGAGCAGGTAGCGCTTCATGAGCCGCGTCGACACTATCAGAACGGACCGCGCTTGTCGCCGCGTCCCCCGGACGGTAGCCTGCCCGCGATGGCGCGGCTCATCCTCACCTCACCCGAGGGTCAGCAGATCGTCATGTTGGCCGCGAAGAATTCCCTCGGGCGGCACCCCGACAGCAGTATCCAGATATTAGACAAGATTGTCTCGAAGGAGCATTGCCGCATCTTGCTCGAGGGCGAGGCGTGGATCCTCCACGATCTGGACAGCTTGAATGGGACTTTCCTCAACGGCAATCGCTTGAGCGGAAGGCACCCGCTGAAACACGGTGACGAGTTCACCCTCGGCGCGACGCGCGCGCGCTTCGAACGGGAGCCCGAGCCCAGCCGTGACGCGATCGACAGCACCGGCGTGTCACCCGTGATCCAGACCGCCGGTCTGCCAGCGGGCACCGCGCAAGTACCGTTGCGGGGTGCAGCGGCACCGGCGCGCAGCTCATGGGGCAACTCAGGCCCGTTCAGCGCGACGGCGCCACGCCTCGAGAGTTTCGAAGCCGCACCCGTCACGCGCGGCCCCGCAGCGATTGGCCCATCGGGACACACCCTGATGGCAGCAGGAGCGCAGACCATCGGTCCATCCCAGATCGAGGTCAACCAGCAGGGCCGTGAAATCGGCAAGCAGATCGCAGCCGAAGAACAGGGCTTCCGCCCTTTCGCGGAGGTCTCGAAAAACCCGACGCAGATGGCCGCCGACTATGAGCGGCTGCGGCTCTCGCACGAGCTGTCGCGGGAGATCTGCCTCGAGCGTGATCTGTCGACGTTGTTGAACAAGATCCTCGCCAGCATGTTCCGCTTCGTGCGCGCGGACCGCGGGGTGATTTTCCTGGTGGGGGAAACCGGCCAGCTCGAACCGGGCGCGAGCTTGCGGCGTGACGGAACCGAAGCGGCCATCACGGTGTCTTCCACCATCATGGATCACGTGATGCGCGAGCGCGCGTCGGTGCTCACGCACGATGCCGCCATGGATTTCGCGGGCTCCAAGGGCCGCAGCATGATCCTGAACCGCATCAGCTCCGCGATCGTCGCGCCGTTGATGCACGAAAAAGACATCCTGGGCGTGTTGTGGCTCGACAGTGAAACGCTGGCTCGCTTCGAAGCCCGCGATCTCGAGATGGTGACGTCGATCGCCGCACAGGCCGCGATGTTCATCGAGATCAACATCCTGGGTCGCAAGGTCGAGCAGGAGATCGTCAATCGCGAGCGCTTCAGCCGGCTGCTCTCGCCAAACGTGGCGGAGAAGGTCCTCTCAGGGGAGATGGTGATCCGCAAGGGTGGCCAACTCGTGAACTGCGCGGTGTTCAATTCGGATATCCGCGGCTTCACTCACATGAGCGAAAGCGCCGACCCGGAACTGCTGGTCGAAATGCTGAACGAGTATTTCGAGCTGATGGTCGAGGTCTTGTTCAAATACGAAGGCACGCTCGACAAGTTCATGGGCGACGGCATCATGGCTCTGTGGGGCGCGCCCGTCGTGACCAAAGACGACGCGGTCCGCGCAGTCGAGTGCGCGATCGAGCAGATGAGCGTGCTCCGGACCTTCAACGCCGAACGCCGCCTGCGTAACGAACCCCAGCTGGAAATCGGCATCGGCATTCACACCGGTCCAGTCGTGGCGGGCTACATCGGCAGCTCCAAGGCGCTTTCGTACACCGTGATCGGGGACACGGCGAACACCAGCGCGCGGCTGTGCGGCGCCGCTGGGCCCGGCGAAATATTGGTGAGCGCCGCGACACTCGAGCAAATCGGAACGCGCTTCGATTACCAGGAGTTGCCCGCGCTGCAGCTCAAGGGCAAAGAAAAGCCGTTTCGGTGTTACGCCATCCGACAGTCCAAGTTCGCGGTCAGCACAGCCGTGGCGCCCCCGAGTTCGTCGCGGCCGCCCCAGCGTCAAGAGCGTTGAGCACAAAGCGCGTTCCGCGTTCACCGCCACGAAACACTGCGGCAGGTTATCGCGCCAGTACGGGCCGTTGGGTCGCCGGCCGGTACGCAAACGGAGGCACTTGCCCTCAACTCCGCTTGATCGGGAGCCCGGCGGACGCTAGATCCCGGGCGAATCGGCTCGGGCTTACTGCGGCGTTTGGTAACGCCACGCGGTTACTCGAGAGAGTAGCCTCAACTGTAAATTTAGTTGGGGCAGGCTCGGCGAAACGAATGAGCAAATTCCGCGGACAGCCGGCAAGAGGCTGACGAAAACCCGGGGCGCGCTCGCAAAGGCAGATTAGAGGAGACAAGCATGGCCACAAGGATTGCTATCAACGGCTTCGGGCGCATCGGTCGCTGCGTGGTTCGCGCACTCTACAAGCGCAACCTGGGTAAGGACGTGGAGCTGGTCGCGATCAACGACCTGACGGACCAGAAGACCCTGGCGCACCTGCTCAAGTACGATTCGATTCACCGCACCTTCACGGAAAAGGAAGTGTCGGCCACGGCGAACGGCATCTTGGTGGGTGACGACGAGATCCGCATCACCGCGCTCAAGGACCCGCGCGAGTTGCCCTGGAAGGAACTGAAGGTTGACGTCGTGCTCGAGTGCACCGGCATCTTCACCTCCAAGGAGAAGGCTTCGGGCCACCTCGCCGCTGGTGCCAACAAGGTCATCATCAGCGCGCCGGCCACCGATCACGACAAGACCATCGTGATGGGGGTGAACCAGGGCGAATACGACAGCAGCAAGCACCACATCATCTCGAACGCTTCGTGCACCACGAACTGTCTGGCGCCGCTCGCCAAGGTGCTGCTCGACAACTTCGGCATCGAGCGCGGCCTGATGACGACCGTTCACGCCTACACCAACGACCAGAGCTTGCTCGACCTGCCGCACCGCAAGGGCGACCTGCGCCGCGCACGCGCTGCCGCCGTAAGTATGATCCCCACCTCCACGGGTGCCGCCAAGGCGGTCGCCGAGGTCATCCCCTCGCTCAAGGGCAAGTTCGACGGTCTGGCCATCCGCGTTCCCACGGTGGACGTCTCGGTGGTCGACTTGACGCTGATCACGGAGAAGGCGGTCACCGTCGACTCCATCAACGAGGCCGTGAAGAAGGCCGCCGGCGCCGCGCCGTTCAAGGGCTTCCTTCACTACCTCGACATCCCGCTCGTCTCGAGCGACTTCATCGGGCACCCCGCCTCGAGCATCTTCGACGCGACCTTGACCAAGACCATGGGCGATCGGTTCGCCAAGGTCTTCGCCTGGTACGACAACGAGTGGGGCTTCTCGGAGCGCATGGTCGATCTGGTGAAACTGGTCGGCAGCAAGTAAGCGCACTCTATCCTTCGAGTGGGGCCCCGCCGCCCCACTCGCTGTATCTCTCGAGTGGGGCCCCGGAGCTCCACTTGGTTGTTTTGGTGCGGGGCCCCGGAGCCCCGCACCGGTTCTTTAACGGGAGGGCCCGGAGCCCCCCGCTGTGATTGGCATAGCGGCGCCAGCGAGATCGAGATGAACGACGCCGCAAACGGTACACGCAGCAGTGAAGCGCCTCGCGCGTTCGGTAGCATCGACGAGCTCGATTGCCGCGGCCGTCGGGTATTGCTGCGGGTCGATCCTCAAATCAGCTTCGAGCTCCCGCCTGCGCCTGCGGTTCCCGGCCCCACCCCGGAGTCCGCTCCAGAACGGGCTTCCTCCAGCCTGCGCCGGCTGCTCGATCTGGACGCGCGGGTGATCCTCGCCACGCACCTGTCGAAAGACAGCGCTCGCGCGACCGGCATCGACAGCATCGAGGCATTGGCTGCGTGCCTGAGCGAAAGGCTACAGCTGGAAGTCCTCGTACCGGACGAATGTGCCGGTGACGCCGTCACGCGCGTGGTCCAGGATCTGCGAAAGGGCCAGATCTGCCTGCTACCCGATCTCGCGCTCGAACCGGGCGAGCTCAACAACGACGAAACGTTCGCCCGCGCGCTCGCGGGTCAGGCCGACGCCTACGTTGGAGATGCTCTGTCCATCGCCCATCTCGAATACGCTTCGGTGGCCCGAGTGCCGCGGCTGCTTTCTCAGAAGGCGCTCGGCTATGCCGCGCAGCGGGAGCTCGAGGGGCTGGGCCGGCTCATGGCGGCTCCGCGCGGTGCGCTCATTGGCATCATCGGAGGCGATTCTTTCTTGGAAAAATCGACGTTGCTGGGCGAGTGGCTACCCCGCTTCAGCAGCCTCTACGTCGGCGGTCAAACGGCCCTCACTTTGCTCGCCGCCAAGGGCAGCACGAGCGTGGCCGAGGGTGTGGAAACGGACCGGATGGCGCAGGCGCGTTCATTCCTGGCCCGCGCGAGGGATCTGGGCGTCGAACTGAAATTGCCGGTTGATCTGCATATGCTCTGGGCCGGAGAACGTTCGCCACAGGTCGTGTCGCCCCGTGCCCTGCCCGCCGGTGCTCGTATGATCGACATCGGGCCTGAGACGCGCGCGATGTTCTCAGAAGCCGTCGCCAAAGCGTCCGACGTCTGGTGGTGGGGAGCGCTCGGGGACCTCGAACTCGTGGAGGGCACCACGGCGACCCGCGCCTTGGCCGAGGCGTGTTGTGTCGGCTCCCCCCGAAGGACGATCATGGGCTCGGAGCTTTGCCGTTTCGCGCGCCAGCTGCCGCAGGAAACGCTGGCCCGCCTCAGCCCCTTCTTGGTGAGCTCGGCCCCCGCGAAAATGCTGCTCGCCAAGCGCAAACTGCCCGGCCTCGAAGCGCTCCGGCTCCGTCACTGAAATTGCGGGGCCCATCGGGCACCGGTGACGGTCAATTGTCATTGCTGCCGGCCTGAGGCAGCATCCGCACATGTCGAACTCGCGCCGGATCCTCGTCACCAGCGCTCTGCCCTACGCCAATGGTCACATCCATGTGGGGCACCTGGTGGAATATCTTCAGACAGACATCTGGGTCCGCTTCCAGCGCCTGCGTGGACACGACGTGGCGTACATGTGCGCCGACGATACGCACGGCACGGCCATCATGCTGCGCGCGCGGCAAGAGGGCATCCGCGAAGACGTCTTGATCGAGCGCATGAACCAGGCGCATCAGGCGGACTTTGCCGCCTTCGGCATCCGCTTCGACCACTACGGAAGCACCAACTCCGAAGCGAACCGAATGCTCTGCCACGAGATCTGGCAGGCGCTGCGCCAGGCGGGGCTGGTCGTGGAGCGCGACGTGGCGCAGCTCTACGATCCCAAGGAAGGTTTGTTTCTCGCGGACCGGCTCGTGAAGGGCGAGTGCCCGCGTTGCGGCACCGCTGCTCAATACGGAGACAGCTGCGACGCCTGCGGATCGACGTATAGCGCCTCGGAGTTGAAGAACCCGAGAAGCACCGTTTCCGGTGCCGTACCTGAAGTCCGCAATGCCAAGCACCTGTTCGTGACCATCGAGTCGATGCACGAATTTCTGACCCAATGGACCCAGAGCGGCGACCACCTGCAGCCGAGTGTGGCCAACTACCTGCGCGGCCACTTCCTGTCCGCCCCCCTGCAGGACTGGGACGTGTCACGGCCTGCTCCTTATTTCGGCTTCGAGATCCCCGACTCTCCCGGCAACTATTGGTACGTGTGGTTTGACGCGCCGATCGGCTACCTGGCGGCGACACGTGAATGGTGCCAAAAATCAGGCCGCTCCTTCGATGACTACTGGCGCCAAGACAGCGCGGAGGTAGTGCACTTCATCGGCAAGGACATCACCTACTTCCACGCGCTGTTCTGGCCGGCCATGCTCCAGGCAGCGGGGCTACGCCTACCGAACCGCATCCAGGTGCACGGCTTCCTCACCGTCAACGGCGAGAAGATGTCCAAGAGCAAGGGCACGTTCATTCGAGCCTCGAGCTACGCGGAACACCTCGACCCGAGCTACCTCCGTTACTACTACGCGAGCCGGCTCACGTCGAAGGTCGATGACCTGGACCTCGATCTCGAAGACTTCGTGGCGCGAGTGAACTCGGATCTCGTCGGCAAGGTCGTCAATCTAGCCAGCAGGACCGCGCGCTTGATCGAGCGCTCCGGGTTCTCGGAGCGCTACCCCGAGGACGGAGGCGCCTTCGCCGAAGGGGCCCGCGCCGCCGAAGAGATCGCCGAGGCCTACGAGGCGTGTGACTACAGCCGCGCCATGCGCGTGGTCATGAAGCTCGCCGATCGCGCCAATGAGTACATCGATCGCATGCAGCCGTGGAAGCTCGCCAAGGACCCTGCCAAGCAGAGCGAACTGCAAGCCGTGTGCAGTGTGGCGCTGAACCTGTACCGGCAGATCGTTTTGTACCTGAGCCCGGTGCTGCCCGCATTGGCCGAGCAGAGCAGCGCGCTCCTCAACACACCGTTCGACGCCTGGAGCCAGGCGCAAACCCCGCTCACCGGTACGCGGCTCGCGCCATTCGAGCACCTGCTCGCGCGTGTCGATCCCAAAAAGGTCCAGGCCATGGTGGAAGCCAGTCTGGAGCAGGCGCCCCAAACGGAGGCGAACGAGCCGCCGGCGGCGCAGAGCAAGGCCGAGAAGACCGCCAAGAAAGCGGCGGCCCAGCCCGCTTCACCCGGGGCGCGCGAACCCATCGCAGCGGTGTGCAGCTTCGAGGACTTCGGCAAAGTGGACCTGCGCGTGGCCAGGGTGACGAGCGCCCAGCTTGTTGCAGGGTCACGCAAGCTGCTGCAGCTGCGCGTCGATCTGGGAGGCGAGGAGCGCACGATCTTTGCCGGTATCGCCGGGGCCTACGAACCCAAAGCCTTGGAAGGCCGACTGATCGTCGTAGTGGCCAACCTCGCCCCGCGGCAAATGAAGGTCGGCGTCAGTGAGGGCATGGCCCTAGCCGCAGGTGACGACAGCGCCGTATTCCTGTTGGCTCCCGACAGCGGAGCTCAGCCAGGCCAGCGCGTCCATTGACCTAGAGCTTCAGGCATAGCCTTCGTCAGCGGGAGGCTTTAAGCGCCGGGGTCTGGTTGACCTGCGTCAGCCCACCCAGACCATCGCCCAGTGTGCGTGGATGGACGCAATTTTCGCGGGGTGACGTTTTTTCTTCGAACTTGGACTGAGGAGCCCGACTTCTCGTGTCGTTGCTCTCGTCGCGGCCAGCGGCGCTGGAGTCAGCCCGTGTCAGTGCGAGTGGGGAGGTCCACCGCATCACCCCGGCCGCCGCCTTTGGACTCCTCAGTTTGGGACGATTGGTGCCGTTCAGGGGTTCGGAGCTCGGAGTCGATTTTACGTCCGGCACACGGCAAGGCTGCAAGAACATGGAACTACTCGACGGTAACCGCAACAACCGCATCCTCGTGGTCGACGACAACGAGGCCATTCACGACGACTTCAACAAGATCCTCGTCGCCAAAGACCAGTCGTCCGGCGAAGTCGACGCGCTCGCTGCCGACCTGTTCGGAGACTCCAAGCCCAAGGGGCCCATCACAGAATTCTTACCGGTCCACGCGATGCAGGGGCAGGAAGCCCTCGAGCTCGTCCTGCAGAGCCTCGCGGCACACACGCCGTTCGCGCTCGCGTTCGTCGACGTTCGCATGCCCCCCGGCTGGAACGGCGTCGAGACGGTGGAGAAGATCTGGCAGCACGACCAGGAGATCGAGATCGTGCTGTGCACGGCTTACTCCGATTTCTCGTGGGAAGAGATCGCAGGCCGCCTCGCCCACCCGGAGCGTCTGTTGATCTTGCGCAAGCCGTTCGATCCGCTCGAGGTTCGCCAGCTCGCCTATGGCCTGACCGCGAAGTGGTTTCTGCGCCGCCAGGCGGCGTGCCGGATGCAAGACCTCGAGATCATGGTCGAGGAGCGGATTCGAGAGCTGAACCAGTTGAAGGCGCGGCTCGAGCAAGTCTCGTCACAACAACGCAGCGGCGCCGTGGGAGCTTGAAGGCCATGCCGAGACGCCTGCTCGAATTTCTCGCCGGGCCCGAGCTCGGCCTCGCCAGCACCATTCTGTTCGCGGGTCTGTACACCTGGCCCTTCTTCACGTTCACCAAGGCCAGCTCCACGTTCGAGTTCATCTTCGTGGTCTGGGCACTGCACGTCGCACTGCTCGGCGCCACGAGCTTCGCGAGTAACAAGCTGGCCGCGTTGGACGCCTCCGGTGAGCTCGCCCCAAACGCCACTCCAACCAAGTAGCACAATCACATGTTTGGACATTTCGAACTGATCGCGATCGTGCTCGCGTACGTTGGGCTGCTCTTCGGCATCGCCCAGCTCGCCGAGCGCTCCGCTGCGAGCGGCCGCTCCTGGGCGAACAATCCCATCGTCTACAGCCTCGGCCTGGCCGTGTATTGCACGACCTGGACGTTCTACGGCAGCGTCGGCAAGGCCGCCAAAGACGGCATGTTGTGGCTGACAATCTACCTCGGCCCAACGCTGGCGATGGCGCTCTCGCCCTGGTTCTTGAGGCGCTTCGTGCGCATCAAGGCGAACCTGCGCATCACCAGCATCGCCGACTTCATCTCGGCGCGGTACGGCAAATCGCAGGCGGTGGCGGCGGTGGTCACGCTCATGTTGATCGTCGGTATCGTGCCGTACATCGCGTTGCAGCTCCGCTCCGTGACCGGCACGTTTGCCCTGCTGACGCCCTCCGAGCAAGGCTCGGCCGCCTCGATGATCAGCCCGATCGTGATCGTGCTGATGTTTGCCTTCACCGTCATGTTCGGCATTCGCCGGCTCGATCCGACTGAACGCCATCCGGGTATGATGGTTTCACTGTCCGTCGAATCGGTGGTGAAGCTGCTGGCGTTTTTGGCCTCCGGCGCGTTCGTCATGGTGTCGGTGTTCGGCAACTTCGACAATTTCTTGGTGCGCTTGGATGAACACCTCGATCAACCGGCCAACTACCTCGGCATCGAATCGACGGCCGACGTCGTGAATTGGCTCACGTACCTGCTTCTCGCCACCGCTACCTTCATGTTCCTGCCGCACCAGTTCCACGTGGCGGTCATCGAAAATTCGGACGAAAAGCACGTCAAGACCGCGGCCTGGCTGGTACCGATCTACTTGATCGCGATCAACATCTTCGTGTTGCCGATCGCGCTCGGCGGGCTCGTTACCACCCCGAAGGGCGCGCCCGATCAGTTCGTGTTGGCGCTGCCCATGGGCAGCAAGCTGCACGTGCTCACGGCCTTCGTGTTCCTCGGCGGCTTCTCCGCCGCCGTCGGCATGCTCATGGTCGAGACGATGGCCATGGCCACGATGGTGTCCAACCACCTCGTGTTGCCCCTGATTGAGGCACACAAGAGCTTGTGGGGGCTACGCCGCCACCTGCTCGGAGCCCGTTGGCTCGCGGCGGCCCTCTTGATTCTCGCCAGCTACGGCTTCGAGGTCGGCACCCAAAACTCCGTCATGTTGGTCAGCATGGGCATGTTGTCCTTCGCCGCCGTGACGCAGTTCGTGCCCGCAATGGTGGGCGCGCTGTACTGGCGCAAAGCCAGCCGTGGCGGCGCTCTGACGGGCCTGATTTCCGGCTTCGTCCTCTGGTCATACACGTTGCTCCTGCCCTTGCTGATCCGCAGCAAGTGGCTACCGGAGAGCCTGTTGACCCTGGGCCCAGCCGAAATCGCCTGGCTCAAGCCGGAGGCCTTGTTTGGGCTGAGCGGGCTGAGCGGGCTGAGCCACGGCGTGATCTGGAGCCTACTGTTCAATTCGGTCGGCTTCGTCCTCGGCACGGCGCTCTTCCCGGCCGGCGCCGAAGAGCTGCGCGGCGCCGAGGAGTTCGCGGGCCATCGCGCCACCGCTTTCACCACCGAGACCGACGTCGCGGAAATTTCGCTGGCAGACAAGCTGCCCGTGCTCGAAAAGCTGGTGAGCCGCTATCACACGCCGGCCGCAGCAGCGGGACTGGTCAAGGCCGCGCTGGAAGAGGCGCGCATCGGCGGCAAAGAGCTGATCACCATCGCGGAGCTCTCCGAGCTGCACCAAGCCGTGGAGCGCGCCCTCGGCGGCGCCATCGGCACCGCCGCAGCGCATACCGCCATGGACGCCGTTCGAACGCATGCCACGGCCAAGGAATCCGAGGCGCTCGCCAAGGCTTACGCGCGCATTCTGGCAGGCCTCAACATGGCACCGTCGGAGCTGCGTCGCCGCATCGACTATCACGAAGAGAAAGAGACACTCCTACGCGGTCAGGCCGCCGAGCTCAAGGCCAAGATGGATCTGCTCGACCGCGAAGTCGAAGAGCGCCGCAAGGCCGAGCGCGCCCTTCAGGAGCTCAACGAACAACTGGAAGGGCGCGTCGCGGATCGCACGCGGGCCTTGCGGGAAGCTCAAAAGAAGGTCGTCGACGCGGCTCACCAGGCGGGTCGCGCGGAAATTGCTACGAGCATCCTGCACAACGTCGGCAACGTGCTCAACAGCGTCAACGTTTCGCTGAGCAGTGTGGCCGACACCGTCAACCGCTCCCGCCTTCCACTGCTCGAGAAGACCGCTGCGTTGCTCGGCGCCCACCTGCATGACGTTTCGACGTTCCTGACCACCGACCCGAAGGGCAAGAAGATCCCCGCGTTCGTGGTCGCGGTCAGCGAAAACCTGCGAGAGGAACGCGAGAACCTCTCACGCGAAGTCGAGCTCTTGGTCAAAAATATCGAGCACATCAAGGTCATCATCTCGGTACAGCAGTCACACGCCAAGACCTCGCGCATCATGGACCACATCGACATCGACGAGCTCATCGGCGACGCGGTGGCCGTGAACGCGGCCGGGCTGGAGCAGGCCCGCGTCCGCGTCGTGCGCGACACCTCCAAGGTCCCCGGCGTCACGATCGAAAAGCACAAGGCGCTCCAGATCCTGGTCAACCTGATCAGCAACGCCAAACACGCGATGAGCGCCATGACCAACGGCGAGCGGGTGTTGACCATCGACCGCACGGTGGTGGACGGCAATCAAATCGAGATCAGCATTAAGGACTCCGGCATTGGTATCCCCAAGGAGAACCTGCGCAAAATCTTTCAGCACGGCTTCACCACGCGCAGCGACGGGCACGGCTTTGGCCTGCACGGCTCCGCGATCGCGGCGACACAAATGTTCGGCTCACTCACGGCGAGCAGCGAGGGTACCAACTGTGGTTCAACCTTCAGCCTCAGGATCCCGCTCCAGCCACCCGGCACCCGCGCCAACGAGGTGCCGATTGAGGACGCTGCGGAGTCCAGCGGCGTCGTGAAACGGGAGCCCGAGGAAGTCAGTGCATGAGCACCGACCGAGAGCCCACCGAGATAGAAAAAGAAATTGTCCGCATGTGCGGGCTGTCTCCTCTGCTCGCTCCGGGCTTGCTCCGGCGTGCGCTGGCTGACGTCAGCGCAAAGATGCCTCCGACCGAGCAGGATCTGCTGCGCGCGCTGCCGATGATTGAGACGCGCATGCGGGCGTACCTTCCGCGTGAGGAAGTGCAAGAGCGGAGCGATCGCATGCGCCAGCTGCTGAATTCGCTGCGTTCTCCGTCCCTCAGGCCGCGCTGACACGCGGCCCGTTATCGCTTCGAACGGCTACGGAGCAGCGCTGCCGGGGCCCGTGTTCCCGAACTCGTACATGCGGTTGGCCGGATAGGTACCGGCAACCGAGTCGTAGGGGCGCGAAGTCGTGGCCGCGGCACGCCAGGGGGCGGCGCTCTGGATGTGCGCGCCGAGCACCGAGTCACGGATCAGCGCTTGGCCGTTCGGATACGTCCCCGTCTGCACGTTGGCGGCGTAGGTGGCCACGTCTCCCTGGCTTTCGTCCCAGGCCCGCCCGAGGTGTGTGCTCTCGGCCGCCGCGGTGGCGTCCGCGGTGAAAGTGCCATTGGCAATCAGGATGCCGAACGGGTTGTTCCAGGCCGTGCTCGGTGCGACGACGACGCCATTTTCTTGCCGCGACGTGACTGAATGGATGGTGCAGCCGTCCAGCACCAGGGTTCCGCGCCCAAAGATGAAGTCGGTATCCCCTTCGACGTAACAGTCTTTGAAATAGGCACGCGTCACGGTGGCCACGTTGGGCGTCTTCACGAGCAGGGTGTCTTGGTTGCCGAGCACCCGCACGTTCTCGAACACGATGCGATCCGCCTGTGTCATCAATGCCACGGCCTGCAATCCACCGGTGGCGGTGGCTTCATCGGTGTCGTTGACGAAGCTCAAGTTCTTGGCGTTGAATTCCCGAGCGTAGGCCGCAAACGTCGCGCTGCCGCTGGTCCCGAACGTGGCGCTGTCCAGGCTCGGGTTGCACGGGTTCGCCGGCGTGCCAACGGCCTTGGCCTTGCCCGAGTAGTTGTCGAACGCGATCACGGTCTGGCTCGCATCAGGATTTGTCCCGTACAAGGTGATGGGCGGGGCGGCCGACGGCACGCACACCACCTCGCGGTACGTCCCGGCGGCGACCTCGATGTACTGACGCGCGGTCCCACCGACCGTCACGGCGGCGGTGATGGCCTCCTGCACGGACGTATGCGTGCCCCCTTCAGCAGCAACTCGAAAGCTCGGTGTGAATGCGGCCACGTCACCGGCACCAGCGGTGGGATCCCAATTGTCGACCGTCAGCTGCGCGTCCAGGTTGCCGGCCTGGGCCAGATAACGCAGCACGGTTTGCTCCGCGGCTGCCGCGGGGCCAAGTTGCGGGCGCTGGCGCGAGCCGAGCAATCCCATGCTCTCGGACGCACTCCCGGCGGATCCGTCCGCGGCCAGCGCTCCTCCATCCTCTGGGTCCTGCCCGCTTGGCACATCTGCCCCTCTGCCACCTGCCCCATCACCGGCATCGGCCACCCCGGTTGGCGCGGCCCCGCCGCCCCCTTGCCCTGCTGCTGGCAGCAATGGCTCATCGCTCGTCGGAGCGGTAGGCGACTCGTCATTGCAAGCACAGGCCACGAGCGCGATGACCATGACGTGCCGCGATACGAATCGATTGTGCGCGGAAATTTCGGGCCCTGATTTGAATCGAAGATGCTGCATGAAGGTATCCAACTTGCTTCATGCGCGACGCGCTCAAATCCGTATGGAAATCGACGGCCCCTTTCACACGGTACCGGTGGGGCGCGAATGCGCTCGCCCGCTACTCGGCCCGACGATGTCGAGAAACGCTCGCACGGCGAAGCTCGGCCGGCGATCGTGGCGACGCACGAGCGACGTGCGGCGGCGCAACTTTCCGAGCCCACGTGCACGGCCTTGCACCAGCTGCCCGCGAGACAGCTCCTCGCGCACCGTCGTCAACGGCAGGAACGATGCGCCGAGGCCCACCGCGACGAAGCTCTTGATGGCCTCGACGCTATCGGTCTCCATCTTGACGTTGGCTTGCAATCCCTGCTGCGCGAAGCGCTGCTCCAGATAGTTGCGGAAGCCGGTCGAGCGGGGAAACAAGATCAGCGCCACTTCTTCGAGCGGCAACGCCGCCTTGGCTCGGGTGCCAGGCGAGAGCACGAGCACGATGTCCTCCTCGAACACGCTCTTGATCACGAACTCCGGTTGCCGCGGTTCAGACGTCACGAAGCCAAGGTCCACGTCGGCGTCCATGACCCAGGCCTCCACGTCCCGGCTCGTGCCGGTGCGCACGCTCACGTCGATCCCCGGATACTTGCGCCGCAGCTCGCCGAGCCAGCGCGGCAAGAGCAATACGCTGGTGGTCACGCCCGCGCCGATCACGATCCTGCCGCTCTGACCGTGCTCGAGCTCGGTGAGCGCCGCGGCCACATCGGCAAAGACCGCCGCTCCTCGCCGGCCCGCTTGCGCCACGAGTGTGCCCGCAGGCGTCAGCCGCACGCCGCGCCCGGCTCGCTCCACGAGCGAGCAATGCAGCGCCGCCTCCAGCGCTCGGAGCTGCTTCGTCACGGCGGGCTGCGTCAAGCCGAGTTCCCGAGCGGCCCCGCTCACGCTGCCACTTTCGGCAACCTCGAGGAAGCTGCGCAAGGGTGTGCTCAACAGGAATGATGAAAATTTGTTATATTTAGTCATACAAACATTCATTGGAATCATGAACGAAGCGGCGTCATGCTGCCAGCCGGAGACTGCGGGAATTGTGGGATTGCCCGCCTCTGCAGCGGCTCCGAGGAGATTCCATATGCGTGAAGAAGTCGTGGCCGTCGTCGGCGCCAACTGGGGCGACGAAGGTAAGGGGCGCATGGTCGATGCCTTGAGCAGGCCCGGTGACGTGGTCGTGCGTTATCAGGGCGGCGGCAATGCGGGCCACACCGTGATCACCCCGCGCGGCCGCTTCGTGCTGCACCTGTTGCCGTCCGGGGTGCTCGGTGACGAGACGCTGAACGTGATCGGGCCCGGCGTGGCCCTGGACGCCGAGCTCCTGGGACGCGAGCTCGGGGCTCTCGCGGAGCGCGGTGTGCCCACGCCCAAGCTCGCCGTCTCCAATCGCGCGCAGCTCCTGCTCGCGCACCATCGCCTGCTCGACACGCTCGAGGAAGAGCGGCTCGGCGACCAGAGCTTCGGCTCCACGCGTTCGGGAATCGCGCCTTTCTACGCGGACAAGAGCTTCAAGACCGGGGTCATGGTCGACGATCTGTTCGATGAGGTCCGCTTGCGCTCACGCCTGGAGCGGAGCCTGGCGCGCGTGAACGTGCTGCTCGTTCACCTCTATGGCAAGCCGGCACTGAACATCGACGAGGTGCTCGCCGAGCTGGATCGAGCGCGCCGTGTGCTCGAGCCGTTCGTGGCCGACACTACCCATCTGCTCGGCGAGGCACGCGCCGAGGGACGACGTATCCTGCTCGAGGGGCAGCTCGGTGCCCTACGGGATCCGGATCATGGCATTCACCCCTGGGTCACCTCGTCGTCGCCCCTGGCAGGCCAGGCCGCCGTCGGCGCGGGGTTGCCCGCCGCGGCCATCACGCGGGTCGTGGCCGTGACCAAGGCCTATTCGAGCGCGGTGGGCGCGGGTCCGTTCGTCACCGAGCTGATCGGCGCAGACGGGGACGAGCTGCGCCGCCTCGGTGGCGACCGCGGCGAATACGGCGCCAAGACCGGCCGTCCCCGCCGCGTGGGCTGGTTCGATGCGGTGGCCACCCGCTACGGTTGCTCGCTGCAAGGCGCCACGGAAGTGGCGTTGACGGGCCTCGACGTACTCGGCTATCTCAATCGCATCCCCATCTGCACGGGCTACGTCATCGACGGGCAAGTGCAGCGCGCGTTCCCGACCACGCGGCAGCTCGAGAAGGTGCGCCCGGTCTACGAATACTTACCGGGCTGGCGTTGTCCGCTCGATGCGGCGCAGGGCTTCGAGGGTTTACCGGCGGGCGCCCAGGCTTACGTCCGCCGCATCGAAGAGCTCTTGCGCTTGCCGATTCGGCTGGTGTCGCACGGGCCGCGCCGCGAACAGCTGGTGGAGCGCGCCTCGAGCCTGGGGCGGGCGAGCTCTCGAGCCGAGCCATCGAGAAGCGAAGCACCGGCAGCCATCGCCGTCTAGCGCTCGACGTCAGGGCGCGCTGACGCGAGACATCACGACGTGGTTGAGCTCCTCGGGCAGACGAGTGGGCAATCCCACATCCACTCGAGTTCCGATGAACCCCACGCGGAGCTCGTCACCGCTATTGCAAATCGCTCGAGCTAGCCGCCAGGCGCGACGAACAGGTTGGTCGACAAGTAGCGCTCGCCGGAGTCCGGCAGCACCACCACGAACACCTTGCCAGCGTGCTCTGGCAGCTGCGCGAGACGAGCCGCGACAGCGACTGCCGCGCCGCTGGAGATGCCGGCCAGAACGCCTTCTTGTCGCGCCAACCGCCGCGCGTAGTCGATGGCTTCGTCGTTGCTCACACGTTCGATCTGATCGACGAGCGAGAGCTCGAGCACCTGAGGCACGAAGCCCGCGCCGATGCCCTGGATCTGATGCGGCGCTGGCGTCGACGTCTGGCCTGCGCGCGTCTGCGTCAACACCGGGCTGTCCACCGGCTCCACACCCACAGACCACAACGGTTGCTTGCGCACGCGTTCGAAATAGCGCGACACGCCGGTGATCGTGCCTCCCGTACCCACCCCTGCGATGAAGACATCCACGCGCCCATCCGTGTCGTTCCAGATCTCCGGACCCGTGGTAGCCTCATGGATGGCGGGGTTCGCCGGATTCTGGAACTGATTCAAGAGCAGGTAGCGCTCGGGATCGGAGGCTCGGATCTGCTCCGCGCGCTGCACCGCACCGGCCATGCCGAGCTTCGCCTCGGTGAGCACCAGCGTCGCGCCGAAGGCGGACAAGAGCTTGCGCCGCTCGAGGCTCATCGTCTCCGGCATGGTCAAGGTCAAGCTGTAGCCCCGCGACGCGGCGATGAACGCGAGCGCGATGCCGGTGTTGCCGCTCGTGGCCTCGACCATCTGGGTGCCAGGGCGCAAGAGCCCCCGGCGCTCAGCGTCGGCGACTAACGCCGCGCCGAGCCTGCACTTGACCGAATGCGCGGGGTTGCGGCCTTCACACTTGGCCAGCAGCGTGACCGAACTCGATTCACCATGAATACGATTCAGCCGCACCAGTGGAGTGCGTCCGACGGATTCAGCTGCGTTCGCGAACCAGCGTTGTGTCACTGGGATAACGGGAGCGAGTCTACACCCGAGCGCGCTCCACCTCTATGGCAAGCTGCCGCCGTCAGTGCGCAGTCCGGCCCTGGCGGGGCCCGTCGCTCGGCTTCTTGGAGGGCCGCGCGGACTTCGCCGGAGCGCTCGAAACCGCGGCTTTGACCTTGCCAGCCTTCTTCTTCGCGACTTTCGCGGCCTTTGGGGCGCGGCCGTTTGGCTCGATAGCGGCAGACGCCACCTTCTTCGCCTTCGGCTTGGCCGGGGCCTTGGAGGGTCTGCTGGAGCTCGGGGCGGCTGCCTTGGAGCTCGCCCGGCGCGACGCCGGTTTGCTCGCGGGCGCCTCGTCCGCCAGAACGGCTACGCTGCGCTCCTTCTTCTTCTTGCCGCGCTTCTTCTTCACCGGCGCGCGTTCGCGGCGCTGGTGCAAGAGCTCCTGGGCGCGCCCGTTGTCGATGCTCTCAGCCGAATCGTCCTTGCGGAGCGATGCATTGGTTTCGCCGTCAGTCACGTACAACCCGAAACGCCCCTCGCGGAGGGTGATGAGGCCACCCGAGAACTCGTCGTTGCCGAGCTCCTTGATGGGCTCGTTCGTCTTGCGTTGCCCGCGCGTCTT
>JAYWEH010000399.1:0-4013 GCA_043780025.1 Deltaproteobacteria bacterium | reverse complement strand
AGAGCACAATTGCGCGATCGGGCGAGAAGCGCTCGACGAGGCGCGGATGATAGCCGCAGCGCAGCAGCAAGGCGCCGAGCAAGGCGCCCATGAACGGCAATAGCCGAACGAGGCCGTGTTTCGAATCACGGCGGCACACGCGGAGTAGCCAGGCCGCAGCAAGGCTCGCGAGCAAGCAAGCCAGCGCGGCGCTCAGAAACGAGGCGCCGAGCGCGTTGTCGCCCGCGTCTTGCCGAAGTGAGCTCGGCGCTGCTCCAGGCATGAACGCGAGCCAGCGCTTGTCGGGAATTCGAATGAAGTCCAGCGTGAGGACGACGGCGATGAGCCCTACGCCGCACCAGGCGGTGCGCGGCGCGTGTGTGCCCCGCCACAGCGCGCCAATCCACACGCCGAAAGCCGCGGCGGCGAAGAACATCACGGGATAAACTGGGCCTGTCGAACAGTGCGAGGCCGCGGCGCCGAACGCGGTCGCCAGCGTGGCGCCGGCGAGTATCAGGATCCCGAGGGCATTCTCCGAGCCCTTCGAGCCGCGTGTCGCGGGCTCGCTCAGGTGCCCAAGCGCCCAGGGCAGGAACGCGCTCCAGGGGAACAGGGTGTGCCCGAGATCCGCGATCACTCGGTCGAACGTCGGTGGCTGGGTGGCTGCGGCGTCTCCACCGCACCAACCGAGCAGCGGCGAGGCCGGATCGATGCGTGAGATCGCCAAGGTCAACGCGCAGGCAGCGGCTCCCGCTGCCACCCAACCTGCGAAACGACCTGCCCGTATGCACCCCGATAGCGCTCGGGCCAGCGCGACGCTGAGCGCCGGCAATCCCGCTAGGGCCCAGCTCTCGGATGCCGCTGCCGTCAGTGCCATGCCGGCGAGGCCGACGGCCAGAGCAGTCCAGCGAGCGCGCTTCGACCGCAGGCCGAGCGCCGCAAGGCCCAGGCCCGCGGTGCTCAATGAGATGCCGGCGGTAGCGCTAGCCGCTGGGGAGGCGGTGAACAGCTGGGTGCACAGCGGCGTGGTGGTGAACACCAGTACAGCTGCCACAGCGGAACGACGATCCCCGAGCCGGTCGACGAGCGCGAACAGCGCGAGCAGGGCAATGGCCAGCGCTATTTCAATGGGGAGAGCGGCCACTTTCAGGTCTGCGTGCACACCCGTTGAGCGCTACAAGCTGCCAATCTGGCTCGACAAAAGAAATTTGAGCCGGCAGAGCTCTCTGCCTGCCTCTACATTGTCGGAACATGTTTGGAGCGATCGCCGATGCGGCCCTCGATGCCGGGCTCGTGGAACGAGCGCGGCAGGCCGATGAAGCGGCCTTTGGCGCCCTCTATCAGCGCCACGCGCGCTATCTTGCGGGCGTTGTCTACCGGCTGATGGGCGATGACGCAGAGCTCGAAGACATCGTCCAGGAGGCCTTCGTGGATGCGGCCCGAGCGCTCGATTCGCTCGTCAACGCCGAGCTGGTCCGGCCTTGGCTCGTCGCCATCGTCGTGCGCCGCGCTCGCCGTCATCTGTCCCGCCGCCGGCGCCGTCGCCTGCTGCTCGATGCATTGGCGGCGATTGGGGCGCGTGTGTCCGATCCGACGGACCGCGGCGCCGTGGACGACCTGTATGAGTCGCTCGATCGGTTACCGCAGGACTTGAGGGTGCCTTGGGCCTTGCGCCGCATCGAGCACATGGAGCTCAAGGAAATTGCGACGGCCTGCGATCTCTCGCTCGCTACGGTGAAGCGGCGCATCAGCGAAGCCGAGCGGCGCATCGCGCGGAGGCTCGAGCCATGAGCACTCGCCTGGAAGCCCGACTGGAGCTGGTGCGCGAGCGCGCCGTGCCCTGGGATGACGCGCGAGCCGGGCGGCTCGAGCGGCGCATCTCGGACGAGGTGCACTCGCGCGGAGCGGGCACGGCGCGGCTCGTGTTGATGGGCGTGGCGAGCCTCGCCATCATGACGTTCTATTTACACGCCGCGCGCAGTACGCAAGCGCATCTGATCGAAGAGCGCTCCTCGATCGGGTCGAGCCTCGTAGACGGCGAGGGCGACGACCTGAACGAGCTTTCGCTGAACCCGCCGCGCCTCGGCGACGGGGGCCTCGAAGCGGGCAGCGACTAGCGCGCTGCGATTGGCTTTGGTTGCGCAGCGGCGCAGATGTCACTCCGCGATGGGGCTCGACCCGCCAGAGTTCGACGTGAGACCGCTGCTATCCTCCGCTGCCGGCGGCACCCGCGTAGCACCCCTCGAGGGTCGCACCCGGAGCGGGGCAGAGTTTGTCGATCGCTTCGGCGTTACCCGACGCGTTACACTCGAAGCTCGACGCCGGTTCGTCTGCGGTGCAATCGGCGTACGCCAGTAACTCCGACTCGCAGATGGAGGAGCGCTCGTTGAGGCTGTCAGCACAAAGGCCGCGACAGTTCTCGGGGGTGTTGGGGCAGTTTAAGGAAGTAATCGTCGCACAGCCGCGCTGGCAAATTGACTCGATGGTCGCCGTGCCTCCACCGTCATCGTCGCCGCAGGCTGCGGCCAGGCTTACGGCGATGGTCAGCGCGGTGAATAGCCTGGGTTGTGTCACAAACTCTGCTTTCTTCCAGGAAGGTGTCGCTCGACGAGTGTCCCACCGCCCATGCCCAGGAACGGCCTTGGAGATCGCAGCTATAACCGTCTGGGCGTGTGCTGGTGCTCGAGCGAGGAGCGCTTCGCACCTCGGCTCACATCGGCTTCCTGAAGCGACTCGCTCGAGGAAGCCCTCGGGTCTTGAACTTGGAAGAGCTGCGGCAACTCGTCACCGATCCACTCACGGGGCCCGTTGCCGGCCCGCGCACGGTTCTCGAGGACATTTTGCTCCGGCGTATGCGACCTGACCGCGCTTCTTGGGGCGCTCCAGATCGCTAGAACACCTCCCGCCCTCAGGTCGGAATGAAGATGTCGCAGGGGAAGTCGAAGCTGATCGCGGTTTCGACGATCGGGTCCCGCCAGTCCACGCACGCGGAGCCCTCGAGCTGCACGGTGGTCTCCGAGATCATGTGCCAGCCATTGGCGGGGTCGAACGGAACAGCGACGTCGTTGATGATGATGCGAGCCTTCTCGCCGAGGTCCGCGCGCGAGAGGTCGACCTTCACGCCGTCGGCGCCGAGGTCGAAGGTGCAGCTCTTCACGCTGGAGAGTGCGAGACGGATCTCGTCAGCGAGCGCGGCCTGGTCGGTGGGATCGGGTCGGTAAACGGGTGCCGTTCCGGCCAAGGTCGCATCCGTCGCGTAAGTGCCGATGGTCTGGCCCGCCATTGCGGGCTTGCCCGTCGCCGTGAAATCCGTGCGCCAGCCGACGACGCCGTTGCATTCGTTGTAGACGCGAGCTGGATCGTAGGGCTGGTTGAGATTCGGTCTCAGCGGAGCAACGGATTGGCCCGCACCTGCGTTGGCAAAGCCTTCGAGCACCCCGGGCAGAATGAGGCCGGCGTTCGGCGTCTCGATGCCGAAAACCAACGTCTTGATTGGAGGTAAGGCGCCGGTTCCGGCCGCGTCTGTTCCGGTGGCGAGGCGCTGCAGTACGGCGATCACGGAATCCGGCGGGCACAAGGCGTTGCCGTCGTCGCAATAGTCGGGCTGACCATCGGTGACGAACAGGATATATTTTTCGCCATCCGACGTGTCCGCGCGCAGCTGCTCCGAGATCTGGGTGAGCGCGAGAGAGGTCGGCGTTTCTTTGCTTGCCATGTTCGTCGGCCTGTCGAGCGGTGTGTACAGCGCGGCGATGGCGTCGTAGTTGTTGAGCGCTGGCGGCACTGCGGGCACATCCATCAAGCAGCTTGGCGCTTGGGCTTGACCCGAAAACGCCGCGAAGCCGAAGCGAACTCCCTGCTGAAGCTCCTGCATCACCTGGAGCACGCCGCCACGCAGGGAGGTCCAAGCGCTGTCCGTGGTGCCCGGAAAGAGGTCGAACATCGTCGCCGAACGATCCACGAGCAAATACACCGTCGGGATCTTCGGCTTGAACTCGCGTTGCGCTTGCTGGCAGCCCTGCGGCGTCAAATCG
>JAYWEH010000398.1:0-9524 GCA_043780025.1 Deltaproteobacteria bacterium | reverse complement strand
ATCGCTGAAGGGGGGCTCACTCGCTGCCTGCCCGCTGATCTGCCGCGCGGGGTGACCGCGCAGCGACGGGTCCTCGGCGATCAGGAGTTCGTGTTCGTACTCAACTTCACGCCCAGCACGCAGCGGCTGGATCTCGGCGCCGAACGCTTCGTCAATCTTCTGAACGGAGAGCTCTGCGCCGGTGCGATCGAGCTCGGCGCTCTCGGCGTCGCGGTGTTGCAGCGCCAAACGTCGGCGCCTTAGGCCTCTCGTTGGCGGGCGGAGTGTGCCAGCACGAGCTGGTATGAAGCTTGCTATTCATCCGGCATGCTCAAGCATTGTGCCAGCGTGTGCCAAAGCCGACCCTGGCGACGCTGTGGCTCCGCTCTAGCTTCGGTACGGGCTTGGCCCCGCCATGCGCAGCGCCGGCTCATCTCCCTGACTTCGAGCACCATTACCAATTGGTAAGGTCCCCGGAGCTCGCCTCGAGATATGAGCTGAATAGTCTCGGTGTTCACCCTATCGGGGAACTCCAACTCGACTCGTTCCGTACGACGGCGAGAAAGGCATGAAATTGAAACAAACTGCATTGAGCTGTGGCCGCTGGATAGCCGCGTTCGTCATGGTGGTTCAGGGCATCGCGTGTTCGGAGGCTGCGAACACGCTCGAGACGGGGCCCGCACTAGAGCTGGGCACGGCCGAGCAGGCCCTGACGTGCAGCCGGACGGCGGTGTGCCAGATCGAAACCGGCGTGCCCTGCGATCTTGGAAAATGGCCCGGTGGAGTCATCCGCTACAAATTCGACATCAATGTGGGTCCGGATGAACAGGCGGACCTGCAACGCGCCATGGGTGACTGGGAACGGCTCACCTACGGCATCATCGATTTTCGGGAGACCGAAGCAAACCACCAGGCGAGCGCGCCGGTAACCACGATCGAGTACGGCGGCGGATTAGTTCCAGGTTACAACAAGTGCGTGAGCCCGGGAAATCCGTGCATCTCCCAGATGACGATGGACAACGCTTATCACGAACTCGGGCACCTCATCGGGCTGTTGCACCACTTTCAGCGCTACGATACCGAGCACTACTTCAAGTATCAGGCTATGTCGATTTCGGATTGCATCGACAACGACACCGGTCAACTCGCAACGGATGACAGGTGTGCGGAGCCATCCAATGACAACCGCTCCGACTTCGGTCCGTTCGATTACACGTCCACGATGCTCTATCACCCCACGCATCCGGATCACACGAGGTGGGATGACTCGCCCATCATCCCGGGCGCGCTCTGCAATCAACTGGCCCTCGGATTCGAACGCCCGGGCTGCCCGGTCGGGCCATTGTGCCCGACGTGCGAAATGCAAGAGTGCCGCACGGAGCAACCTTATGGTTTCCCGAGTCGCGGCGACGCGGCGGCGGTCGTTGAGTATTACTCGACCGGCGGCTCCTCGCGGTGGCACAAGTTCAAGCGAACGGTTGCGGAGAACACGAGTGGGGCCGGGGCCACGTCTCCCTTCGACTACACACTCAACGGCTCAGTCACGATTTCCAAGGATCGCTCGCTGGCGGCGGCCGCCTATCCTAACGGAAACATTTCCATCACGGTAACAGGCTCTGACTCGCGCGTTTGGGAGCAGGCGAAGGTCGGTACGTCCTTCACGGGCTGGGCCAACCTGGGTGCGCTCCCCGGCTCCGGCACGGTGAGCGATCCGGCGACGGTCACCACGGGCAACGGGCGCCTCGATGTCGTCGTACGCCGAGGCACAACGCTGTACATCAAGACCTGGGTGGAGGCCTCTGGCTGGACTACGTGGCAACCGCTCGGTGGTGGAGCCTCCGCGCCGGCCTCATCGCCGGCCATCACCAGCTGGGGCCCGAACCGCCTCGACGTGTTCGTGCGCGGCACCGACAACAAGCTGTACTGGCGCAAGTGCACGGCGAACTGCATGGGCAACACGGGTACATGGAGCGCTTGGAAGGTCATCCCGGGTGGCACGTTCCGTGGCAAGCCGACGGCAGTCTCGCGCGGAGTTGGGCTCATCGACGTGTTCGTGCACGGCAACGGGGATAAGAAGCTCTACGGTGTCACGAATTATAGCGATGTCTGGACGGGCTTCTTTCTGGTAAAGGCCGACCCAGTGCTCAGGTGGGATGACAGTTGCCCGGATTGCAGCTCGCCCGCGGCGATGTCGCGAGGCACTAATAAGCTCGACGTCCTAGTTCGTGGCGACGACGACCAGATGTGGATCACGTCTTGGAACAACACGTTGTCGAGCTGGACCGGCTACAAAGCAACCGGCGGCGTCCTCACTTCGAGCCCTGCCGGCATCAGTACGGTCCGCACGACGGATCGCATTGACGCTTTCGCGGTCATGGCCGAGGAGCGCACCGTGAGCCCACCGCCAAGCAATGAGCGAATCTTCGCGTATGGTGCGTGGTGGAAGCAGTATACGGAATGAGTTGAATGCGCCCCGACGAGGGAGAACCCGAGCTTTCCCTCCGCGCTCGCGCGGTCGCACACAGCGATCAGGAGTTCCAGAACGATTCGATCTTGCGCTTTGTGGTGGGCGTCGCCCGAAAGCGCGGCCTGCTCCAGCCCTCCGACGAACGCTTCGATCTCAACGGTGACCGCGCCCACGCAATAGACTCGTACTCGAGCCATCCGCACTTCGCGTCAATTGTGCGGCATGAAGCTTGCTACTTAGACTGCATGGGTCGCCGATTGTGCCAGCTTGTGCCGAGGTCGAACTCGAGAGCCCCGGCGGTACGCCGCCCAAACGGAGCCTGGGCCGCAGCGTGGTGTGCGATCGGGTTCATTTGCGCGTGCGAAGCTCACCCTGACGCACGAAAGCCGAAGCCGCGCGACCCGGTTCGGTACTGTCCGACGGGGTCCGAAAAGGGCGTCTCCAACGGAGCTTGCCCCTATCAGCCGATCACACCCTGTAGTCAGGGCTTCGAAGTGCGGCTCGAGCGAGACACGGACTGGCCGACAGGGCGCTACTTCGTGAGGACGAGAGTAGACGGCGGAGAAACGCGCATCTGTTCGTTCGAATTCGCGCCGGTGGTGGGCGCGGTGATCGACTCGTGCACGAGCGCCGGTGTCACCATCGGGTACCGCTACGACGCCACGACTCGCGAGCTCACCCAGGTGTTCTTCCCAACGGCTCGAACCCGGGTAGAACTCGAGATCTTGTTTGACGAGAGCTCGCCGCCGGTGGTCGAGCTCCAGCATGATATCACGACGGTTTGCGGCGAGCTCTTTGTGACTCTCGACGGCGCAGACGCCGGTGCGAACGACGGCGGGCAACTCGTGATCAGAGACGCTGGATCGGACGCGGAACCGACTGATGCGGCGCCCCAGGACGCGGCAACGCCGCCGGACGCCGCGGCGCTCGACGCGAGCCCATTGTAACTCTTGCTGAAGCCCGAGTGGCGGGCTCCCGGCCGCTCAGTGGTCGTGCCGGTGGTGCAGATCCGACAGGTGGAAATGATCGTGCTCGAGCGGCCCGTGCTCGTGGCGATGGCTGTGCGGATCACCCAGCGGATCGCCCGGGCCGTGCACATGCTGGTGATGGGTATCGTGCTCGTGCAGATGCTCGTGCGCGACCTCTTCATGCGTGTGGACGTGGCCGTGACGTTCGCGCAGCATGAGCCCCACGCCGAGCGCCATCACGAGCAAAGCCAGCGCATCCCAGCCGCCGAGCGGCTGCCGGAACAGCAGCCACGAGAGCACCGCGCCGAGAAACGGCGCGGTCGCGAAGTACGCCGCCTCGCGCGCGGCCCCAATGGCCCTGAGCGCGTAGGCGTCGAGCACGACGCTGAGGCCGTAGCTCACGCTACCGAGCAGTAACGCGGCCCCGATGGCCGCCCCGCTCGGCAGCGGCCCCGACAGGATCGCCAACGCTAGACCGGTGTTGAACGAGCCCGCCACCAAGGTCTTCACCCGCACGATCGCGAACGGATCGCGCAGTGTGAGCTTCTGGGTGAGGTTGTTGTCGAGGCCCCAGCAGGCACACGCTGCGGCGAGCAGCAGCACGCCCAGCGTATCTACTGCCACGTCTCCTGCCGGGAGCTTCAACACCAGCGCTCCGGCGAGGATCAGCGCGGCAGCAGCCAGGGCGCGGCGGCCGAGGTGTTCGCGAAACCCCACCACGGCGATCAACATGGTGAACGGCGCTTCGAGGTTGAGCAGCAGCGAACCCGCCCAGGCGCTGACGCGAGCCAAGCCGAGCAGCATCAACAACGGGCCGAGCACGCCCCCCAGCACCACCACGCCGAACAACCAGGGTAGATCCGCGCGCGCCAGGCGAGCTTCGTTGGTCGCGGGGCGCAGCAGCCGGTGCAGCCACAGCCCCGCGGCCGCGCCCAAGTACAACAGGCCGGCCAGGAGCTGCGGCTGAATCGAGCTCAAGAGCAACTTGGCGAGCGGGGCGGACACGCCGAATGACGCTGCTGCCGCCAGTCCGAGCAACGCGCCTCGCCGGCGCACGACGGCTGAATCAGATCCGACCATCAGGTGGCAAGGCGTTGCAGTTCGGTCGCCAAACGGCAAGATTGAAATTGAGTTGAACTCAGCCAACACCCCCCACCCCGCCCGTGCGCCAAGTTCAACTCACCGATCGGCCCCCCCCCACCCTCGATCCCTGAGTTGTACTCACGCCCAACGCTCCTCACGGCTCCGTTAACAACCTTCGCAATGGGTCGACCAAACGGTAGACTCGAGTCGACGATGTTGCCCCGCTGGTTTCTGGTTCGTGCAGCGAGCGTGACGCTCGTGGCAGCACTCGTGCTGCCCGCTTGTGACCGGAACCAGAGTGCCACCCCCAGCCCCGGGGCCTCCCCCACGGTGCCGCTCGGCGCCGGCAGCCAAGGCGGATCGAACAGCGCCGCCCCAGTGCCGGTGCCCGAATGTGCAGCCAGCGCTAGTCCGACACCCGCGCCCGCGCAGCTCCCCGCCCCACTTCAACCGGGCGGCGCTACCTCCGTCCAGAGCGAGCGCGGCCTCGTGGTGTCGGTGGAAGCCGCCGCGACGCGCGCGGGCGTCGCAATGCTGGAAGCCGGCGGCAACGCCGTGGACGCCGCAGTGGCTACCGCATATGCGCTGGCGGTCACACATCCGAGCGCGGGCAACGTCGGTGGCGGCGGTTTCATGTTGGTGTCGCGGCGCGGTGAACCGACCGTCGCGATCGATTTTCGGGAGCTCGCGCCTCGAATGCTCGATGCGGCCCGCTTTGAAGCGCTCATCCAGGGCGACGCGCGGGGTCCCATGGCTTCCGCGGTTCCGGGTAGCGTCGCGGGGCTGAACCTCGCGCTCGCGCGCTTTGGCAAACTCGACTTGCAGCGCGTGCTCGCTCCGGCGATTGCGCTCGCCCACAAAGGGCACCGCGTGGGCGAACGCCTGGCCACTACGTTGCGCTGGAGCTGGCCTGAATTGTCGCGTGACCCCGAAGCGCGCCGCATCTTCGGCGCTGCGAAAGGGCCCCTACCGCTGGGGGCTCGCTTGGTGCAGCCCGAGCTCGCGCGCACCCTGGAACGCATCGCTGCCGCGGGCGACGCCGGCTTCTACGGCGGTGAGACAGCGGACGCGATCGCGCGCGCGATGGGTTCGGTCGGGCTGATTCAGACCACCGATTTGACGAGCTATGTAGCCCAGGTGCGGGGACCCTTGCGGTTTTCGTATCGCGGGTATTGGGTCGAGACGATGCCGCCGCCGTCTTCGGGCGGTTTGGCGGTAGCGCAGATCCTGCTCGGCCTCGAGCAACTCGACCGAGCGGGCCCGGCGCAGGACTCGCTGAACGCGACCCACCTATTCGTGGAGGTGGCCAAGCGGGCTCAGGCGGAGCGGCGCTTCACGCTGATGGATCCCGACGCGCCCGAAGCCGTACCCGGTTGCGAGCTCGAAGGCCGGCTCGCGCCCAATGCGTTGCTCACCGCCTTTCCGAGCATCGACCGCGATCGCGCCACGCCCGCGAGTCAACTGCACCCGCTCTTCGCGGCCGCGCTGCGCGAGCTCGAGCACACGACGCACCTCGCGGTCGTGGATGCGTCCGGTACTGCGGTGAGCCTCACCACGACCTTGTCCGCCGGCTTCGGCGCTCGCTACGTCGTGCCCGGCACCGGCATCGTGATGAACAACTCCCTCGCTGCGTTCAGCAGCGTCGGCAAGAACCTGCCCGCGCCGGGGCGGCGCATGTTGAGCTCGATGGCGCCGACGCTCTTGTTTCGAGGTTCTGAGCTCGCTGCCGTGCTCGGCTCGCCCGGCGGCGACACGATCCCGAGCACGGTGGCGGCCGTGCTGCGCAATCTGGTCGATCAGCACTTGCCGATCGATGCCGCGATCGAGGCGCCGCGGCTCCACCACGGCTTCGTTCCCGACGAGTTGCGCGTGGAGCAACAGCGGCCGCTCCCCTCCGCGCTGCTCGACGGTCTCTCGGCGCGCGGTCACGTCGTGCGCCCGAACCCGCTGCCGCTCGGGGCCGCACACGCCATCAGCGTCGTGAACGGGATCGCCTACGGGCACCCGGATTCCCGCGAAGGCGGGCTTGCCCTCGGGCCGGCTCCAAAGACTCGGCGTTGACCAGTGGGTCAATGTGCGCTTTAGTCCGCGGCATCGCCCACTCCGCAAAAAAACTGATGTTGCGGCCGGTCCTGCTCGGACTGGGCTGCGCCGCGTGGGCCTGTGCCGAGGGCACGCCGATCCGCGAAGCCGACCTCGTCTTCCTCGATCTGAGCGCGGATTCCGGCGTGGACGCATCGAGCGAAGCGCTCGATAGCGGCGCCGGTGGCTCGTCGAACGCAGACGGCATGGGCGGGTCAGAGCCTCTGCGGCCCCCTCCGCCCCCGTCAGGCGGCGGCTCGGGACCGGCACCCAACCCCGGCGACGCGGATTCGGGTCTCCCTGCGGACGCGGCCGCCGACTCCGGCACCTGACGCGGGCCGGCGGCTACGCTCTGTCTTGCTGCGCGCCGTGCGGCTCAGCCGCCGTTGCGACGCTGATAGGCCGGCACGTCCCAATCCGCGTCGGACGGCGACGCCGGGAATACAATCTGATCGCGCACCGGAGGCAGAGCTCCGGGTCGCACCACGGTGTGTTGCAAGCGCGCGGCGGCCGGGCGCAGCGGCGCGCGGTGCACGTGAACTGGCACGCTGAGCGGCGGCGGCTCGAGCCGCTGCGCGACAGAGACACCACGATGTTCGCGGACCACCGGTTGCTCGAGCGGCTGGCGGCTGGCCTGACGCACCAGATCGGCGGCTTCCGTCTCGGCGCGATTGAAACCCGTGGCGATCACGGCCACCTTGATCATGTCGCCCATGCCTTCGACAATGGAGGCCCCGAAGATGATGTTCGCATCCTCGTGTGCCTGCTCTTGAATCAGCGTGGCCGCTTCTTCAATCTCGCGCATCTTCAGATCGGGCCCGCCCACGATGTTGATGAGCACGCCCGTGGCGCCCTCGACGGAGATGTCGTCCAAGAGCGGCGAAGTGATGGCTTGTTCGGCGGCCGCTCGCGCGCGGCCCTCGCCCTTGGCGCAACCCGTTCCCATCAACGCGCGGCCCATGTTGTCCATGACCGTGCGCACGTCCGCGAAGTCGACGTTGACGATGCCTTCTTGCGTGATCAGGTCGCTGATGCCCTGGACCGCCTGGAACAAGACCTCGTCGGCCTTGCGGAACGCCTCGACGAAGGTGAGCTCCTCGTCACTCAGCGTGAGCAGCTTCTGGTTCGGGATGGTGATCAGCGTGTCCACCTGATCGCCCAGGGTCGCGAGCCCGAGCTCCGCGCGGCGCGCGCGCTGCCGGCCTTCGAACAGGAACGGCTTTGTGACGACACCGACGGTGAGCGCGCCTTCCTCACGCGCCAGCTGCGCGATCACGGGAGCCGCACCGGTGCCGGTGCCGCCACCCATGCCCGCGGTGATGAACACCATGTCCGCGCCGGCGATCGCCTCCTTGAGCCGGATGACGTCTTCGAGCGCAGCCTTGCGGCCCACTTCAGCGTCAGCGCCAGCGCCGAGGCCTTTGGTGACGTTCTGCCCGATCGGGATCTTGGTGGGCGCGTTGTTGGCGTTGAGCGCTTGCGCGTCAGTGTTCACCGCGATGAACTCCACGCCCTCCAGACCGAACGCGATCATCGTGTTGATTGCGTTGCCGCCGGAGCCGCCCACACCCACCACCTTGATCCTGGCCTGGTATTGCTGCGTCTCCTCCGCAAACTCGATCGAAAAGCCCATCTGTCGTCGTCCTTATCCCGGCACTAGCGTGCGCGATTCATCACCTCGGCGCCCAGCCCACGCTGGCTGCCGTCAAAAAGCTGCCCGCAGCCAGCCGAGCACGCCCTTTCCGAGCGATGGCTTGGCGCGCGGGCGCGAAATTTCCTCGGCATGGCTCGTCAGCGCCGCGCCGGCGCTGACGAAGTGGCGCGCATCCGCCAGGCGTTGGGCGCCGTAGTGCACCAGTCCGACCCCGGTCGCCCATTGCGGGCCCTGGATCAGCTGCACGATGCCTTTGACCCCCACCGGCACGCCGAGCCGCACCGGCATGCCCAGGATCTCCTCGGCCGCTTGCACGATGCCGTCCATCTGCACGGCCCCACCCGTGAGCACCATACCGGCGCTCAGATGATCGAGTAGCCCCGCCTCTTCGATGCGCCGCCGCACCTCGCTGAACAGCTCTTCGACGCGCGGCTCGATGATGTCGCCGAGCATCCGACGCGAGACCTTGCGCGGGGAGTGTCCACCAACGCCCGGAACCTCGATCTCCTCGTGCTCGGCGATCATCCGCCCGAGCGCGCAACCATAGTTGCGCTTGAGCCGCTCGGCCTCGGCCACTGGTGTGCGCAAGCCGGCAGCGACGTCACTCGTGACGTTGTTGCCGCCCGCCGGGATCGAACTGGCGTGGGCGATGCCGCCGTCGGCGTACAAGAGCAGGTCGGTCGTGCCGCCGCCCATGTCGATGACGCCGCCGCCGATTTCTTTTTCGTCGTCGCTCAGCACGGCCTCGGAGCTGGCCAGCGAGCTGAGCACGATGTCGGCGACCTCGAGCTGGGCGCGCTCCACGCAGCGGATCGCGTTCTGCACGCAGGACGTCGCCGCGGTGACCAGGTTGACGCGCACCTGCAGGCGCACGCCGCTCATGCCGATGGGGTCGCGGACGCCGTCCTGGTTGTCGACCAGGTACTCGCGCGGCAATGCGTGGAGGATCATGCGATCGGCGTCGACCGGGATCGCGCGCGCGCCCTCGAGCACGCGTTCGAGATCGGCCTGCGTCACCTCGCGACCCGATACCGCTGCCACCCCGTCGGAGACCTGGCCGCGCACGTGGCTACCCCCAACGCCCACGTAAACGGTGGTGATCTCTACACCCGCCATCGTCTGGGCCGCGTCAATGGCCTCGCGGATGGCCCGGACGGTCCATTCGATGTTGGAGACGACGCCCTTGCGCAGACCGCGGCACGGCACATTTCCCACACCGAGCACCGTGATCCCATCGTCGTCTACCTCGCCCACGACCGCGGAGACCTTGGTGGTGCCGAGGTCGAGCCCT
>JAYWEH010000397.1:0-21864 GCA_043780025.1 Deltaproteobacteria bacterium | reverse complement strand
TGGCGTCGGCCATCGGGGAACCCTCAATCGCAAGCCCCCGTAATCGCATTATTTTAAGACTGTAGTTTTCAGCCCTGGCCGTGTTGATGGATGAGCGTACACGAACCGTGCTTTGCGGTGGGGCTGGGTACGCTCATACTGCGCTCGCCCGCGCGTGGTATCACGGCGCGTAGGCGTGCACGAACCAGGTGCTCGAGGGCGCCCACACGCCGCTGCCGTCACCCCGCTGAAATTGGCCGAGCACGGAGCGCAGGGCATCCGCCACCGCGTCCTGGCTTTTTTCGGCTGCAGCGCCCGCGAGTCGCAGGATTTCGCCGGCGGGCCCGAGCGCCGTCGCGAACTCCACCGCTTCATCCAGATTTCGCCCGATACAGATTTCCGTGTCGAAGCGCTCGAAGCGGACACGGCCAAATCCAGAACCTTGCAGCATGTCGCTGACCATGTCGGGCCCCGACATCGAAAAGGGGCCTGGGCCGCAGTGCACCTGCCCCGCGTCTTCGTGTGACACGACCGGCACCAGCGCTCGCACGCAGAGCTCCGCCTCGTGCAGCCACGGATTGTCCTCGCGCTTGCGCCAGACGATCATGGTGAGTTGCCCGCCGGGCCCGAGCGCGCGCCGGATGTTGCGCAAGGCCGCGCCGGGCGAGTTGAAGAACATCGTGCCGAAGCGAGAAAATGCGTGAGCGTAGGGGCCGCCGAGATCACTGAATTGCACGTCTCCGAGCTCGAACGTCACGTTGTCGACCTGCGCCACGCGCGCGTCGGTTCGAGCGGATTCGACGAACTTCTCGGCGCAATCCACGCCCGTCACGTGCCCGCTCGGGCCCACCATCTCCGCAATGCGCAACGACGTGTCGCCGAAACCGCAGCCCACGTCGAGCACCTTCGAGCCGCGTTCCATGGGCTGGCGGCGGAACGCCTCGTCACTGTGGCCGGACAAGCCGTGCGTCAGCAGGTAACGAAAGCGCGTGAACTTCTCGAACAGGACGGTGTTCCAGGCCTGGATGATGATGGCGTTTTCATCGGTCATGGGCTGAGCTATAGTCGCTCTCTGCTCCACTCGCCATCAGTCGATAGCGAAGCCGAAACCCAACGCAAAAGCGCTGCCGACCTGCCGCTCGCGCGGGTGAAACAGATAGCGAAGCGCGAGTTCGAATTCGTGGAATTCGCCCAGGGCGAGGCCGAACGCGACCGGTATGTGGAAGGTAACGCCACTCGACGACTCATTGACGGCCTCACCGACGCGCGTCTCGACCGACCCCAGCGAAACCCCGGCGCCGCCCTCGACGAACGGCGCGACATACGGCACCGGCGCCATCAGCCGCAGCCGAGCCCCGAGCAAACCGACGCTGGCCGAAACGTCACACGGCGCGACGGCGGCCCCGCAATCGTCCCGAGAGCTCGTGATCAACGCGCCGGCGTAGCCACGCGGAGTCAGCCATTCGACGCTGCGATACGTGTATTCGACCTCGGCAAATCCACCGCTGCCGCTGCCCGGCACCGAGTCCAGCGGATCGGTATAACCAAGCCCGGCGGACACGCCGATGTGATGCAGCGACTGAGCCGGCGCGGGACGAGCGAAAGGTGCCGTGCCCAGGATCACGGCGATCACGACGCGGAGTTTGGGTACCACGGAGCCATTGTTACAGCGGCGTCATCCGATCGCAAACGGGCGCGCCGGGGCCTGAGCACTTTGGTGCGCGGATCGGCTATCGTCCGCGCGATGTCCCTCGATGACGTGAACCGCGGCTTTCGCTCGTCCTATCTGGACTACGCCGAGTTGACCGCCCAGGTCCAAGCCTGGGCGGCCGCTTACCCGAAGTTGTGTCAACTGGAGAGCCTCGGCCAGACCCCGGAAGGCCGCGAGCTGTGGCTGCTACGCATCGGCCCCGATCCCGAACGGATCCGTCCTGCCGCCTGGGTCGACGGCAACCTGCATGCGAGCGAGCTCGCCGGCTCGAGCGTGGCGCTATCCATCGCGGAAGACATGTTGCGGCTGCATCTCACGGGCGAGCTGGAAGGCCTGCCCCGACCAGTGGCCGAGCGGCTCGCTCAGGTCCTCCTCTACGCCATGCCCCGGATCTCGCCGGATGGAGCCGAAGGCGTGCTGCAAACCGGGCGGTTTATCCGTTCGGTGCCGCGCGATGAGAGAATGAACCGCGCCGAGCCGCGCTGGCGTTCGGAGGATATCGACGGTGACGGCCTCAGCTTGCTCATGCGCGTCCGCGATCCGGGCGGCGAGTTCGTGGAGTCGAAGGAGGCCCCAGGCGTCATGCTCGAGCGCCGGATCGAAGACGCCGGGCCTTTTTTCAAGATCTTTCCCGAGGGGGTGATCGAGCATTTTGACGGACACAACGTGCCGGCGCCGCGTTTCCTCGATGACAACCCCATCGATCTGAATCGCAACTTCTCGTCCTCCTGGGCGCCTCCCCACCAGCAGATCGGTGCCGGGCCGTTCGCCACGAGCGAACCCGAGACGCGCGCCATCACGCAATTTGCCACGCGCCACCCGGAGATCTTTACGTGGTTGAATCTGCACACGTACGGCGGGGTCGCGATTCGCCCGCTCGGTGACGCTCCCGACACGAAGATGCACCCGAGCGACCTCGCGCTCTTTCGCCAGGTCGAGGCCTGGATCAGCGAGTTTACCGGTTACCCCACCGTCTCGGGCTTCGAGGAATTTCTGTACGAGCCCGACAAACCGTTGCGCGGAGATCTCAGCGACTACGCCTATCACCAGCGCGGCGCGCTCGCCTATGTGATCGAGCTCTGGGATCTGTTCGCGCGCCTCGGCCTGCCGCGCCCCAAACGTTTCGTGGACTACTATCAAAACTTCGGACGCGAAGAGCTTCTGAAGCTCGCGCACTGGGACCGCCTGGAGAACGAAGGTCGTCTGTTTCCGCCCTGGCGGCCCATTCGGCATCCGCAGCTGGGCGAGCTCGAGGTCGGCGGTCTCGATCCACGCATCGGGCTGTGGAATCCTCCACAAAAGGAGCTCGCTGGCCTGTGCAAGGCGCAGAGCCAGGCGTTCCTGCGCGTGGCGGCGCTGGCGCCTGCGCTGTCGATCGAACACCGGTTGGCACCGCTCGGTGGCGGGCTATGCCGGGTCGACGTGTCCGTGCAGAACCACGGCTACCTGCCCACCGTAATCCTCAGCTCCGCCAAGCAGCTCGACTTCAACGAACCCGTATCGGTGAGCTGCGAACCCGAAGGCCTCGCGCTGGTTGACCCGGGCCAGCGCCACGTCGTGCTCGGCCACCTCGAAGGCTGGGGCCGCGGGCGCAACGGCGCGCAGAGCTCGCCACACTATTTGCGTTCCTCGGGCAGCGGCTACCGCGCCCACGTGAGTTATCTGACGAACGGCCGGGGCCATTTGCGCGTGCGCGCCGGCTCTTGCCGCGTCGGCTGGCTCGAGCGCAACATCGAGGTCCTATGATGCTCAAGGAAGCCTACCCCTATTTCGTCGCCAACCAGGCCCGGTACGCCAACACGGACCTGGCCGTCACCGACAAGTACACCGGCGAAGTGGCCACCCGGGTGGCGCTCGCAGACGCCACAGCCATCGAGCAGGCGATCGCCAGCGCCGTGGCGGCAGTGGGGCCCATGCGCGCGCTCAAAGCCTACCAGCGCCGCGCGGTGCTCGAGCACTGCGTGCGGCGCTTCGGGGAACGCGCTGAAGAGCTGGCCCTGAGCTTGTGCATCGAAGCCGGTAAACCGATCAAGGACAGCCGGGGTGAAGTCGCGCGCCTGATCGACACCTTCCGCATCGCCGCCGAAGAATCCACGCGCGTCGTGGGCGAAGTGCTGCCGCTCGACGTGTCGGATCGCGCTCGCGACTACACCGGCATGTGGAAGCGAGTGCCGATCGGCCCCTGCTCATTCATCTCGCCGTTCAA
The DNA here is from genome assembly GCA_043780025.1 of Deltaproteobacteria bacterium. Classification (GTDB taxonomy): domain Bacteria; phylum Myxococcota_A; class Polyangia; order Polyangiales; family Polyangiaceae; genus SZUA-265. Next base: position 17,968 of record JAYWEH010000397.1, on the reverse strand, counting down.
CTTCCCGCTCAACCTGGCCGCGCACAAGATCGCACCCGCACTCGCGGTAGGTTGCCCCTTCGTGCTCAAGCCGGCAAGCCTCACCCCCATCGGAGCCCTGACGATCGGCGAGGTGCTGGCCGAGTGCGATCTGCCCGAGGGTGCGTTTTCGATCCTGCCGTGCCGTCGAGAGGGAGCCCAGGCCTTCACGGAAGACCCGCGCCTGGCCCTCTTGAGCTTCACGGGCTCGCCAGCAGTGGGCTGGGAGCTGAAGGCTCGGGCGGGCAACAAGAAGGTGGTGCTGGAGCTCGGGGGCAACGCCGCTTGCATCGTCGACAGCGACTGGGATCTCGACGACGCCGCCACGCGCGTCGCGTTCGGGGCTTTCTACCAATCCGGCCAGAGCTGCATCAGCGTCCAGCGCATCCTGGTGCACAGCCGTGTGTATGACGCGTTCAAAGAGCGGCTGGTCGCGGCGACGCGCGCGCTCCGCATGGGCGACCCGAAAGATCCCGAAACCTCGATCGGCCCGTTGATTTCGGAGGCCGAAGCCGAACGTTTGGAAGGTTGGGTCGAAGAAGCGCGAGAAGCGGGCGCGCGGCTGCTCTGCGGCGGCGGGCGCCGCGGCGCATTTTATGAGCCGACCCTGCTCGAAGGCGTGCCGCGCGGTTTGCCGCTGCGTGAAGAGGAAGCGTTCGGACCCGTCGCGCTGCTCAGCCCTTTCGACGACTTCGACGCCGCCCTGGCCGAGGTCAACGATAGTCAGTTCGGGCTGCAGGCGGGCGTCTTCACGCGCGACTTGTATCGCGCGCAGCGAGCCTGGGACGAACTCGAGGTGGGAGGGGTGATCATCGGAGACGTGCCGTCCTGGCGCGTCGATCACATGCCGTACGGCGGCGTGAAGAACTCCGGCCTCGGCCGCGAAGGGATTCGCTGGGCCATGGAGGACATGAGCGAGATCCGCTTGATGGCCATCCGCACGCCACCCACGCTGGCCCTCTGACGCGCCCCACCATTCGTTTTTCAGACCTTTTGAGCGAGTGGGGTCACCTGGAGCAAAGAAAAATGAAATTGCCGGGCCGACCGAACTGCCGTGTTGAGCTCGGCATGCGCCCGAGGCGTCGCAGCGCGCGGCATTCTCGTGATGGCGGGCGCTCATGCCTCGACCACGCTCAGTTCTTGATCACGACCAGCCAGTCGTAGCGGCGCCGCGCGGCAAAAGTCGACAACTCCGACTGGAACACCGGCGCCACGCTGAGCACGGGCATACCGAGGCGGCGCGTGATGCGGCCCGGAATCGCGCTCTCGTGGCAGTGCCCGCTGCCCGCGAACAAGATCAGCTGCGCGGTGGGCCCTGCGTGCTCCAGCCAGCGCGCCGCCGTCTCCGCCATTGTCTCGTCCCAGACGACTTGAGCGGCATACATGTCGTCGAACTTGGGGCCATCGTCCGGCATGGGGTGCGCGCTCATCGCCTCTTCGAAATACGCCCGGTGCTCCGCGTTGAGCAGATCGAGCTCCGGCAGCGAGTTGCGCTCGGCGGCATCGAGAGACTTCAAACCGAAGCGGCCGATCTTGCGCGTGACCTCTTTGGGCGCGTTGAGCGCGAGTGCTTCGAGGCTAAACTCGCGCGCGGTCTGCAAGAGCGGGCGGTACAGCGAGAAATCGTAACCCCAACGCTCCGAGTAGTCGCTCTCTTCGAGGAAGTGTTTTTCCGGCACGGTGCCGGCGACAAACGCCGTCAACGCCTTCTGGTATGGGCGCTGGAACATCTCGAAGCCGACCGCCAGGGTTCGCTGCGTCGCGGCGGCCCGCGTCGCCAGCTCCTGGAGCGCACGGAGCTGGGCGTAGTGGTGCTCCGGGCTCGGGTGCTGCTCGCCAAAACAGATCACACGCGCTCGGGATAGGTGCTCCCAGAGCTGCGGCTCTGGCCACTTGTTCTTGCCACTCAGCGCGCGGAGCGGTCGGGCGGAACGGGCTACGATGTCATGTGGCAACGGCGCACGCGCGCGCGGCGAGCGCGCCCGCGGCGGGGGTCCGCTGCAGGCCACGAGCACGGCGACGAGCGCGAAAACCAACGCATAGAACCTAGAAGAACCTGGCCGGGCCCGCGCAAAATACCCGACCGAATGATTGGACATGCGAGTCGCTAGCAGCTGACGGCGCCCGGAGCCACCGCCAAATGGCCAGGAAGAGCCCTTGTGCGCCGACGAAGCGTCCTCGGGTTACCCCACTACTCCCAGATCCGCGCGCAGAGCGGCATGTCCGGTGCCGAGTTGGCCGCTGAGTTGATCCGGCGCCGCGGCGTGGAGGGCGCGCGCATCGAAGAAACGAGCGACACGCTGTCAGAGCACTACGATCGGTTTCGGCTCGTGCTGCGGCTGTCCCATGACGTGTATCACCACCGCTCGCTGGCAGCGCTCGGTGTGGCGGCGCACGAGGCGGGCCACGCGATCCAGCATGCCAAGTCGTCTGGCCCGCTCGAGTGGCGTTCACTTCGGGTGACGCCTGCGAAGCGGGTTCGAACTTCGGCGTCATCCTCGCGGGTATCGCTTGGCCCTCAACGCGGCTTCGCTGACTCCTGATCGGGGAGTGCATCGCAAGGTGGGTAGGCGGCCGGCCGCGGTTGGCGGTGGCCAGCTCGGCCGGGCGCCTTTGTGCGGCCAGCGGGCACATTAAGCGCCTGTCGCTGCTGCCGTTCTGGCTCCACGCGGCTCCCTTTCGGAGGCGCCGTTCCCATCGCCATGCCCACGGCCGATCCTCCTCTCCCAGCGCCCATGTCCTCTGAAGTCTCCGGCCGTGTGCGGCCCGGGGACATCCTGGCGGACAAGTACCGCGTCGACCAAGTGCTCGGCGTCGGAGGCATGGGCGTGGTAGTCGCGGCGGAACACCTCGACCTGTGCGAGCGAGTCGCAATCAAGTTTCTGCTCGACGATGCCGCGACGGACGGCGAGCTCGCGGAGCGGTTCCTTAGAGAGGCGCGCGCCGCGGTCAAGATCAAGAGCGAGCACGTGGTCCGCATCATCGACGTGGGGCGCCTGGCTTCGGGCTCACCGTACATGGTGATGGAGTACCTGGAGGGTCAAGACCTCGCTCAGAGGCTGGAGCACGGCCGGCTCTCCATCGAAGATTCCGTCGACTACGTGATCCAGTGTTGCGAGGCCATGAACGTCGCGCATCACGCGGGCATCATCCACCGCGACCTCAAGCCCGCCAATCTGTTCTTGACGAAGCGCCCCGATGGGTCGCCCATCATCAAGGTCTTGGACTTCGGCATCTCGAAGGTCAACACGGGCGAAGCTGTGCAGTTGAGCCTCACGCGCACGCAGACGATGATGGGGTCGCCGCTGTACATGTCGCCCGAGCAGATGCGCTCGAGCAAGGACGTCGATCGGCGCACGGATGTGTGGTCGCTCGGCGTGATTTTGCACGAGCTCATCTCGGGCGACGTGCCGTTCTCCGGTTCGGGTTTCCCCGAGGTCTTGGTCAAGGTGATGACGGAAGCCGCGCCCGGGCTCCGCTCGCTGCGGCCCGAAGTGCCCGCCGGGCTCGAAGCCGTGGTGTCGCGCTGCCTCTCGAAGTCGCCCGCCGACCGTTTCTCGTCCGTGGCGGCTCTGGCCGTGGCGCTCAGCCCGTTCGCCTCGGCGCGCACGCTGAGCCTGCAGAGCCGCCTGAGGCAAAGCCTGAGCGAGCCGCCAAAGCTGGCGGGCCCCGAGGCGGGTGCGCTCGGGGAAACCCGCATCGAAGCCGGCGTGCCCGCGCCGGTGTTGCCATTCGCGGGCAGGGCCGGCGCCGCAAACGCCGCAGGTACGCTGGCGTCGCGGGGCCAAGGCGCCGAAGCGTCAGCCGCGGGCGCTGGGCAGCTACCGCTCGGCACGCACACGAGCTGGGAAGATGCCTCTTCGCCCTCTCGCAAACCCGCGAGCGTGCGCTGGCCCGTGCGCGTCGCTCTGATCGCGGGCGCCGCCGCCTGCGCCGCCGGCATGTTGACGCTGTTCAGGAGCGACCCCCAAACGCCCGTCAGCCCCACCACAGCGGCTGCGCCTGTCAGCACAGCACCGACTGCTGCCCGAACCGCGCCGGAGCCCTTGCCCGCCGCTGTACCGAGCGCAGCTGCGGCTCCCGTCGCTGTTGCGGCGCCCATGGTCGCCGTGGTGCCAGCCGCTCCCGTGAGCGCTGCTCCCCCGCCAGAGGCCCTCCCCAAGCCCCGCGCCAGTGCGCGGCGCCAGGCTGCCCGCGCCCCTGCCGCACGCCCGCGCACTGCTGTGCCTGCTGCACGCCCAGATCCCCCTACTGCCGCGCCGCCGCCCGCACCCAAAGCCGCTCCCACTCGCAGCAAGCCTCTAAGCCTGGAGTTCAAGTGAGCCGTCCTGGGCCGTGTGTCACAAATGGGGTCGCGCGGCTCAGCGTCGCAAAATCGGCCGTCGGCTGAACCAAGGCTCGTCTCGGTTCTGCGCTCTGTTGGCGCTCGCGCGCAGTTGAGACGCATCGGAGCTATGTTGTGCGTCGTGCTGCAACTGTGGCCGACGCTGGCCGCTGCGCAGGCTGCCCCGACGCCGCGCGCAGCAAAGCCCGCACCCGCTCGAGCACCGACTACGGCGCCGGCCCCGTCGGCGTCGCCCCCGGCCCCGCTCGGGGAGTCGCTGCGCGGGATGGCGCGAGCGGACTATGCGGCGGCCCGCATCCTGTATGAGGATGGCGACTTCCAGGGCGCGCTGACCAAGCTCGAGGCCGCTCATCAGGGCTCAAAGGATCCGCGCCTGCTCTGGAACATGGCTTCATGCGAAAAGGAGCTGCGCCACTACTCGAACGTCATCGCGTTGCTCGAACGCTACCTTCGAGAAGGGGCAGCGTTAATCACGGATGAAGAGCGCGCCGCCACAGGCCAGCTCGTCGAGACCGTGCGCGCCTTCGTCAACGAGCTCACGCTGAGCACCGATCCTGCGGGCGCGGACGTCTCCATCGACGGCGTGAAGGTCGGCACCACTCCGCTCGAACACCCGTTGCGCATCGACATGGGAAAGCGCCGCCTCGGCCTGCGCAAGGAGGGCTTCCTACCGCATGAAGCCGAGCTCGATCTGGTGGGCGGCAAGAATCTCACGCTCGCAATCGAGCTGATGCCAGAGCTGCACGAAGGCACGCTGCGTGTGATCTCCGACACGAACGCCGTGATCAGCATCGATGGGCGCGTGGTCGGCACGGCAACCTGGGTGGGCCAGCTATCGAGCGGCTCGCACAGCATCCACGTGAACGCGCCCGGTAAGCAGCCGCACAAGACCGAGGTCGTGATCAAGGACAACGACACGAGCTCGCTGCACGTCAACCTGCTAGCAGAGCCTTCGCTACTCGCTCGCTCGAATGAGGGCAGCGGCGCGCTCTGGTGGGTCCTCGGTGGCGTGGCGCTGGCCGCGGGCGCTGGCGTGGGCGCGTTTTTCATTCTGCGCGAGGACGAACAACCTAGCCAACCCGAGCTCGGCACCTGGGGAGGGTTCGAGCTGTGAATCGCCGTTATTGCGCGCTGTTCTCCGCGAGCCTGTTGGCCATCGCCGGATGCGGTGAGACCGCGGACGACCGAGGCAGCTTGATGCTGGCGATCTCCACGGACATGTACGTCGACAAAGACGTGAGCCGTGTCGACATCGTGGTGCAACCCGAGAGAGGGCCGCTCCAATCGACCCAGGTGAACCTGTTTCCGGAGCTCGAAGGCCAATTCCTGCCGGGTACGTTCTCGATCATCGAGGGCAGTGAGCCCGGGGAGTTTGTGCGCGTTCGCATCATCGCGCGCCAGGACAGCCGCGTGCGCGTCGTGCGCGAGTCGGCGCTGCGCGTGCCGCGACAACGCACTGCGCTCTTGTCCATGCCGATTCAGTGGCTGTGCGACGGCCAGGTGCGCGCCGATGGCCAGCTCCACCACTCCGATTGCGAGGAAGGCCAGACCTGCATCTCCGGCGCCTGCCAACCGGACGCGGTGGATGAGGCCGCGCTGCCGGACTACGTGATCGAAGATGTCTTTGGGGGCGGCGACGCAACCGGCGGCGGCGAATGTTTCGACACCTTGCCTTGCTTCGAGGATAGCTGGCAGCCGGAGCTCGATCTGCCGAGCTGTCGGTTGAACACACCGCTGGCGGGCGATCTGAACGTTGCGGTCGTGTTACCGAGCGGTGGCGACGGCCACTGCACGAGCACGGAGTGCTGGATCCCGCTCGATCAGTCTGAACTGAGCGGCTGGGCCGCGGTGGACGGCGGCCAAGCCATTGCGCTACCGGCGGCGGTGTGCTCGCACGTGAGCGCCGGCGCGGCCAGCGTGCGAGCCAGCACACGCTGCGCTCCCAAATCACCGGGCACCCCGACGTGTGGCCAGTGGTCGCTGGTGGGCAGCGACCCGGGCGGGGACGGCGAGCTTCCCCCCAATGACGTGGCCATCATCGCGACCGATGCGCGGCTCATCGACAACCTCGAGAGCGCCAGCCAAACGCTGGCGCGCGAGATCGCGGTGGCTTGCGCGAGCCTGGCCGAAGTGAGCCCGCCTGCTACGTTCTCCGGCGCCGACGTGGACACGAGCTGTGACCTGGCCGTGCAATCGCTCGCGGGCCAGCTTCCGCTCACCTGGTATCATACGCCGACCACCTGCCGGATCGACTATGAGATCGAAGCCGCTTGCGAACGTGAATGTGACGCCACCTGCGATCCGCTCCCGGTGGAACAGCGCTGCGAATCGAATCGCCTGAGCGGCGACTGCGACGGTGTGTGCGGCTCGCGCGTCTGCCTTTCGAGAGGCGCACAAGCCGTCGAGTGCCAGGGCGCCTGCAACGGCGAATTCAGCGGCACTTGCCAGGGGAACTGCCTGGGCGTGTGCGACGGCACCTGCTCGACGCCCTCGCCCAACGGCTACTGCGATGGCATTTGCGAAGGCATCTGTTCGGGGCTGTGCCAGGGCCGCGGCGACGGCGCCTGCGTGGGGCGCTGCGACGGCGACCCCAATCTGGCCGCGGCGGCCTGCGCCGAAGGCGCTCGCTGCATGGGCGGTTGCGAAGGCAGCTACACCGACGCGGCCTGCGACGGCGGGCTCGCGACGAGCGGTTGTCAACCCGGCTGTGAAGGCATCTGCAGCGCGATCGGCCGCGTCAACTCGGAGTGTGATTCCGCTTCTGCCTGGGTGCTGGTGAACCCGACCCTCACGGCTGTGCGCGCCGCCACGATCGCGCAGTCCTTACCCGCGCTCGTCCGGGCTCGCGACATGCGCGCTAGCTACTTGCTCGACGAAGCCTCGCGGCTCGCGGAACGTTTGACAGAGACGACTTACACGACCCAGGAACAGCGAGCTCGCCTGGCGGAAACCATTACCCTCCTGAGCGCCATTCAGGCGAGCCTCACCGATGTGCTCACCAGCACCGGCCCGGCGCGCGGCGGGATGGGGCCGATCACCGTGCCGCCCGGCCCAGGCCCGGGCACGTGTGAAGGCGCCACGGCGAGCGGCTCGGCGCCGCTGATCGATGACTTCGAAGACAGTAACGCCATCGTCTTGCCGAACGACGGGCGCGACGGCGGCTGGTACGTCATCACTGACGGCACCGGGGTGCTCGACACGCTGAACCCACTCATCACGCTGGGCGGCGCCGGTGATAGCGGGCACTCGCTCTTCGTGTCCGGCAGCGGCTTCACCGAGTGGGGTGCCGGTGCGAGCCTGGACTTGCGCCAGAACTCGCTCAGGTATGACGCCTCGGCGCATCAGGGCTTGAGATTCTGGGCGCGGGGCATCGGCGCGCTGCGCGTGATCTTCCCTCAGGCCAACCTCACCAACAGCCACCCCTGCGCGACATGTCCCGCTGCCAGCCTCGACTGCGGGATCTACTACAAGGCGGATATCCCGCTCACCGACGCCTGGACTGAGCACTCCATTGCCTGGACCGTGCTCGGGCGCGACTATCAAGGCGGCACCCCGTTCAACCCCGCCGAGCTCTTGAACGTGAAATTCGAAGCGCCGGGCCCGAACCCCTTCGAGATCCAGCTCGACGACGTTTCGTTTTATTGAGCGCGAGCGCGTCCACAAACGCGCTGAGGCGGCCATCGCGATAATGGCCGCCTCTTTCGCTAGCCGGCAGGCATGCGCCGGCACCCCGAGCGGTCGACCTCGACTATTCGAGCCGCAAGAGCGAGATGCGCTGGCGCTGTGCGCGCAGGACCACGGCGCTCAGCGTGTTGCCCGTGGAGATGCTGTACTCGAGCTGGTATTGTCGCGGGCCCGCAGGCAGCGTCACGACCGCCGAACCCGCGAAGTTGTGCATGTCACCAGCGCTGAAGAAATCCGTGGGGATGCCGCCGATGGGACCGTTCTGAATCGTGCCCGACGTGTGCCGCAGCAATGCGACGGTCGTGCCGGTGGTGGTGTCCCGCAACCGAGCAAAGATGTTGCCGGCGCCGCCGGCGGTCGTGCGCATCACCTCCGAGTAGAAGTTGATCATGTAAGTGCCCGCGTCGGCGGCGGGGACCGTCAACGTGACGGGAATCGGCGTCGGAGCCCACTGCGGGTTTCCCGAAACGAGCAGCGACGTGCCAATCATGCCCTGGTCGGCGTCGACGTTGGTGGAGAAGGTGTCGACCACGCCGGGCGGGCCTTGCAGACCTTCGGGGCCTTCGGCACCGGGCGGGCCTTCGGGGCCCGTGGCTCCCGTCGCGCCGTCTGCGCCAGTAGCACCGTTGGCACCGTTAGCGCCGTTGGCACCGGGCTCGCCCTGCGGCCCTTGAGGACCCGTGGCGCCTGGGGCGCCGTCGACACCGGGAGCACCCGGGGCACCCGGTGCTCCGTCAGCGCCGGGCACGCCTTGCGCGCCTTGCGCACCGGGCGCGCCCTGGGCGCCCTGAGCACCGGCGGGGCCTTGCGGACCGGCGGGGCCCGTCGGACCCGTTGCACCGGTGCCGCCACTCGGCGGACACCACCACCAGCAGGAGCTGTGCGCTTGCGTCGTTTGACCAAGCTCCTCCTCCATGAAGGTTTCGCCCTCGCCGCCCTCGCAACCAAAAGCACCTAGAACCAAGACCGCCAACAGACTCTTACAAATGGACACGCGCATCTGACATTCTCCAAAAAACGCTGGGGGTAGATCGCTCGATCGGCGTAGCGCTGAGCTCCGCTCGATCGTGCGGCACTAGAACCTCTCCCGACGCTCACTCGAGCGCGGCATCAGGACATCGGTCAGTCGTGGTCGCTGGGACTCTGCTCGGTACCACGACGCCGGGTGTCTGAGTGCGTTTGAAAAACATGCCTGAGGGTGTGGACGAATCAAGCTAAGCGATAAAAATCCACCATGGGTTAAGTGAGTCCATATGTGGAAGGCGTAGCTTGCCTGCACAGCCATGCGCACTCCAGTCTTGGAACGTTTGTTAACGCGAGAGACGCTTGCAGCATCGAGCGAGCCTCACGTCGGATATGGCAAATCACGGTCGATGGTTGCGGCGACCGTATCGCGCACGAACGCTCCTACGGAGTGCTTCGTTAACTGGGCCAGGAAGCACCCGCTGCGACCCGCTCGAGCCAGTCCGAATGTCGACCTTAACGCGGCTCCGGGTTAAACCTGGGCGGCCCCCCTCGTATCGGCGCCGTTGCAAATCGAGGAGCAGAAGCGAGGCAGCAGAAAAGCGCTCTACGAGCCTTTTTGCCGACCGAGTTGCACCAAGACCTGCGGAGGCGGAGCTTCCGGTTGTACGGTGACGTGTCGGATACCGTGTAGGGCCTCCACGCGCTGACACACCCGCTGGCTCACTTCCACGCCGTGGCAACGCGGCGCGAGCACGACATGCACCGTGACGGCGTCGAAGCCATCGGAGATGCGCCAGGCGTGCAGGTCGTGAAACGATGCAACACCGTCCGTCTCCGAGATCGTCTTGGCGAGCGCGGAGGTGTCGAGCTCCGACGGCGCCGACTCGAGCAGCACGACGCTGGTCTCGCGGAGGATGCGCCAGCCGCTGTGCGCCACGAGCAAGGTGATGAAGAAAGACAGCACCGTATCAGCACGGTACATTTGCCAGAACACCACGGCGAGGCTCGCCGCTACGGCTCCGAGCGAGCCGAACAGGTCCGCCAGCACGTGCGCCAGGGCCGCCCGTACGTTGACGTTCGCGCCCTGCGTGCGGGTCAGGATCCACGCCACCATGCAATTGACGAGAAGCCCCAGGCTGGCGGTGGCGAGCAAGCCTTCGGTGCGGAGCTGTGTCGGCTCCCACAACCTGCGCACGGCTTCGACGCCGATCCACACGCTGATCAACGCCAGCGCTATCCCGTTCAGGAACGCGGCGAGCACCTCTGCGCGCCGGTAGCCGAAAGTGGCCCGCGCGGTGCGTTGCCGCGATGCAACACCCTGGGCGAACAAGGCGAGCCCCAGGGCGCCCGTATCGCTCAACATGTGGCCGGCGTCCGCGAGCAGCGACAGAGAACGCGTGTACCAACCCACGGCGGCTTCGATCAGCATGAAACCGGCCGTCAGGACAAGGCTGAGCTTCAGTGCGGCGGGGGGCGTCAAGCCCGCTCCACCGTGACCATGGGCGTGACCCCCATGGGCGTGACCATGGCCGTGAGCAGGGGCAGAATGGGCGTGCGGCATGCGGCTCGAGGTTTGGCGCGGGGCGACACTCTCGCGCCGAAGCGCGCAGCATCTGCTATAGGCCGGTCAGAGTCGGAGAGTAAACATGATGACGAATGCCGCGCGGGCACACCGCGAATTCGGCCAAAGTATTTGGTACGACAACCTCGAGCGCGGGCTTTTGCGCTCGGGAGACTTTCAGAAGCTGATCGATGCGGGCGTGCGCGGCTGCACCAGCAATCCCACGATCTTCGAGAAGGCCATTTCCGGCTCCGCAGAGTACGATCCGGCGCTCCGCCGCCTGGTCCGGGCCGGCAAGAACGTGCTCGAAATCTATTACGACCTGGTCGTGGCCGACATCCAGGCCGCAGCCGACGTATTGGGGCCCATCCACGAGCAGTCCGGCGGGCGTGACGGGCACGTCAGCGTCGAGGTTCAGCCGCGCTATGCGACGGACACCCAGGCCACGGTGACCGAAGCGCTGCAGCTCGTCGAGCGCATCGCTCGCCCCAACCTGATGATCAAGGTGCCCGCGACCGAGCCCGGCTTGTCCGCGATCAGCACCCTGATCGGGCGCGGCATCTCCGTGAACGTCACGTTGATCTTCGGCGTCGACCAGTACCGGCGCGTGGCTGAAGCGCACATCGCTGGGCTCGAGCAAGCCGCGCGCGCGGGCCTGCCACTCGGTCACATAGCCTCGGTGGCGAGCTTCTTCGTGAGCCGCCTGGATTCGACGATCGACGCCCAGCTCCGTGCCCGCTCGTCTGCGGATCCCGCGCAGAAATCCAGCTGCGAGAAGCTGCTGGGCAAGGCGGCCATTGCGAACGCCAAACGGGCCTACGCAGCCTACCGGGAGATCTATGAAAGCGCCCGCTTCAAGGCGCTGCCCAAGGCACAACCCCAGCGGGTTTTGTGGGCCTCGACGGGCACCAAGGACCCGAGCTACCCCGACACCCTGTACGTGGACGCATTGATCGGACCCGACACGGTCAACACCGTGCCGCCCGCGACGCTCGCTGCATTTCAGGATCACGGCAAGCCGGCCCGCACGGTCGACCAGGATCTAGCCGCGGCCGAAGGCGTGTTTGCGGATCTGGACCATCTCGGCATCAGCGTGCCCAAGGCGTGCGAGCAGCTGCTCGAAGCCGGCGTCAAATCGTTCTCCGGTTCGCTCGATACGTTGTTCAAAATATTGACCGATCGGCGCGCCGCGCTACTCGAAGCGGCCCCAGAGGAAGTGAGCGCCTCCAAATGAAATCTAAGTTCGTTCGAATTACGCTCGCAACCTGCCTGACACTGCCGCTCTTCGCCTGTGAGTCCAGAGCGGACAAGGGCACCGGCAGCGTCGACGTTCGCAAAGAACCAGCGCGCGAGTCGAGCGCCAATCTGAAACCAGAAGCCGCCCCCGCTCTATCGCCATCGGCTGCGTTGTCGCCTCCGGCGGCGCCCGCTCCCGCCAAGCTAGAGTTGAAAGCCCACGATACATCGGCGAGCGCGACCGCAGCAGCGCAGCCGGAGCCCGCCGCGGCACGCCAGGGCGCCGTCGTGAGCGACACCGCGTTCTCCACGTGGCTGCAGGGAAGCTCACCCATGCCGAGCGGTCCCGCACAGCTAGAGGCCGTGCTGGTGGCCAAACCCCCGTACCACGTGAACGCAGAGTACCCGCACAAGTTCACGTTCAGTGATCCACCCCCAGGCCTCGAGTACCCCGAGAAAACCGTGCGCGGTATGCAGATCACTCCCGAACGCGGCGCGCTGCGCCTGCCCGTGGTGGCCAAGAGCGCCGGACCGAGCACTGTCTCCGGCACGCTGTCGTTTTCGGTCTGCACCGATGAACGCTGCCTGGTGGAAAAGCGCGACCTGCAAGTCGCGCTCGACGTGAAGTAACCGTTCCGAGGGGGTTCGCGATGCAACGCCAACTCATACTGATGCGGCACGCCCACGCGGAGCCCGAAGCGAACGACAACGACTTCGAGCGCCAGCTCACCAGCGAGGGGCGCCTCGCAGCACGGCGCGCCGGTACCGAGCTCGCCCGCTCCGGGTTCGTCCCGGACGCGGTGCTGTCGAGTTCTGCGCACCGCGCGCTCGCGACGGCCGAGATCGTCGCCGCCGCGTGCGGCTTTCTGGGGACCATCGACGCCGCTCGCGGGCTGTATCTCGCCACCGAGGCGCAGTACCTCGAAGCGCTGCACGCCCTCGAAGGCACGCGGCAGCTGCTACTCGTGGGCCATAACCCCGACCTTTCGAGCCTCGCACGCAAGCTCGATCGCCAGACGAGCGGCCTCGCGCCGGCCCAATACGCCCGCCTCGAGCTCGATCTCTCGAGCTGGCGGGAGCTCGGGCGCGCGGGTCGCTAGCTACTCTGCGATGCTGCAGCGCAGCGGGCAACCCGTCGTGCACTCCGTGCACACGAGGGGCTTTACGCCGAGCGAAAGCTCCGAGCTGCCGACTGTGTCGAGCGGTACGCTGAGCATGCCGACGCCGAGCGGAGAAACCCGACCGAGGTGCGTCGCGTCGCTTCCACACGCACCTGCCGCGACGACGGGGCCCAAGAGGAGCAACACACCGCCCACTCGTCCGAACCCCCTCGCTCGCCTCTCGCACGCCGCGCCAGTGGACACGGCGGGTCCTTAACACGAGCCGCAGCTAGCAACCAAGATGGCACACTCACCGCGCGAGCAGGGCGACGAGATGTTGCTTTGCCGTCACCATTTCGGATCGTCCCGCAATAAAATCCGGGCCCCGTACACACCAAACTGATGTGGCTGGATCTTCAGTGGGAAACCGAACTCGACCCGCGCTGGCGCCGGCGCCAATCCGGCGGGAAACCACCCCCAAGCCCTCGAAGCGGCCCGTACCCGTGCCGCCGCCGCTGCCCTGGACGGCTCGGGCTCCAGCGCGCCTCGACGCCATGCGTCTCCCGGATCTGACCCGGCGCAGCCAACCGCCACCGCGCAGGCGAGCGATCAACTCGAACTGCAAAATACCAGTGAACATGGCACTGCCAAGGTTCCGGGCCAGTGAGTACCCCAGCCTTCCACCCACCTTTGCTCCGCGTCAGCCCGATGCGCCGCGGATCTCGAACGACCTGCTGCTCGCGAGCGTGACGCCTCCGCCGCCTCGCGAATCATTCGGCGAGCGGCTCGAACAGCACGTGGACGCCTGGGCGCGCTCGCTCGAGCGCTGGCGCGCGGAGGTGCTGTCGTGGTTTCGCGCGCTCCGCCTCCTGGCGCGCTCCTGAGGCGGCGCGAGCGCGCCAGCGTTCAGCGGATCTTGATGGCTACCGGGCCATTCGTGGCACTGTTCGATCCCAGGGATGACGCTCATGCCGAAGCGCGGCGTTCAGCGTACTTCGCCAGCCCCGCAGGCGCAGCGGAGGCCGCGGCGGTTGCTCCCGTCCGACGTCTCATCGCGATAAGCCGGCCGCACGTAGTTGCTGCTTAGGCTAAACCAGCTGCCGCCGCGGGTTACGTACCGACTGGGATCGCAAGCGGCGGTGGCGGCGTGCGAACTGCACCATATGCTCGCGGTCCACTCCCACACGTTGCCGGCCATGTCGAACAACCCCGTATCGGGAGTTGCACCGACCGGGTAGGACCCGACCACCGTAGTCGTCTCGACCAGACTATTCCAATTGAGCAGGTTCGCCCCCGGCTCTTCAGCACCCCAGGGATAGCGCCGCCCCTCACTGCCCCGCGCAGCGTATTCCCACTCCCGCTCCGTCGGTAGCCGCTTGCCGGCCCAGGCACAAAAGGCGTGAGCCCGGGTGTGATCGATGCAGTTCACCGGGTGATCGTCGCGCCCCTCCATGCTCCAGTTGCAACTCGGCATGACCTCAACGTCCGGAGTGACACACACTCCGGCTTCGACGCACTGCCGGTAGTTCGCAACCGTCACTTCCGTGCGATCGATGCGGAACTCCTCGAATTCAGTCCAGGTGAGCGGCAGGCTGTTCACCGTGAGGTCAGTGGCCCCAATCGAGACGCCACCGGCCGGCACGACCACGAGCTCCCCTCCACGCACGTCCTCGGCCTCGCAAGACATCGGCGACCCTCGAAATAGGGCGACCCCCGCGTCCTCGGACGCCGACCCCCCGTCATACGACTCGGTGGGCGGAAAATCCCGGCTGCAAGCCACCAGCAGAACGACCCATAGTGAGGTGCACCGTCCCATGCGACACCTGCCTAATCCTCTCGTCATGCTCGGTCAATCATCTCGATTGCAACTGCTGCCAGATGACCATCGTGTTCCAAATGGGAAGCGTGCCCCATGCACGCGCGAGCGGGCAACCCGACTCGATCCCGGTGTCGAGCCCACTGCCGAGCGCAATGGCTCCCTCATGGATGGCGATAGAGCGTGCGCACAGCCTGGGCAGGGCCTGAACCGAACGCGCACGGCCCGAGCACGTCGGAGCGAATGATGTTGACGCGGAGCTCGTGGAGCAATTCCGGGTGCTCCAGCTCCGTCAAGCGATGGATCACGGCCGTGGCCGCCGCCACCACGTCCAGGTTCACGTGCGCCGTCGTGCCGAGCGACAGCACGCTGACCTCCGGTAAGACGGCCTGAAACGCCGCCTGCCCCGCCTCGTTGCCCCATGGGCCTTTAAAGCCGACCTCGTTCCTTGCCATGGCATCTCTGCCTCGTGGACGCCGTGCGGTGAAATCGCGCGCCCAATAGCCCCCCTATCGGACGAGCGCTCGAGCCGGTTGCGTGAAAAAGCACTTCCTCCATGATTCGGCACTGGCACGCGTTTGCGTTCGGGCCTGCGGTTCGTCTAACCGAGGGCCAAAAGCCTGTAGAATCGCCAGCGTGCAAGGCGTATGGGGGGGGCGGCGAGCCTGGGGTTGCTCCTCAGCTGTGCCTGCACGGATCGACCCTCCGAGCCGGCCCTTCCGGTGGAAGGCGCTCCCCAGCTCGAACAGGCTCCCGCTCAAGCCGAGCGCCCTGCCATTTCGTTTGAATATGACGATGCGTTGGCGACGCGTCTGGTGAGAAAACGCGATGCACAGATCACGGCGCGTGCTCATGGAGTTCTTGCTGGTGCACGAACTCGGCCACGTGTTTGATGCCGCTTTCCCCGAACGCCTGCTGATCGACGACTTCAAGAGTATCAGCTGGCCGCGCCGGGACGCTCTGGCAACGCGCCGCTGATCCACTACCCGAGCAGAAAAGGCAAAGCCCCGCTGCCGGCGATACAGCTCGCCGCCTACAGCTTTCCCCTTGCTGGGCTGAACGGCGCTGCCGCGCCAAACGTGACATCTTGGAGGAGCTGCTGCGCCGCTGGTCACAGCCGTGAGGCGCGCAAATCTCGGATTGTCTGCGACATTGTCCTTTGGCTCGCGTAGTAGTGATGGGAAGGAGGGGGTGGGGTGCAAAGACTCGGATCGCTCTGGTTGCTCTTGGTCCTGGGCGCAGTGGCTTGCGCGCGGCACGTGCGCTTGACGACTCCGGACACCGATCCAGGGGCTCGCTACGTCTGCGGCGAGGGCGGGTGTCAGCCTGCGGACGTGGATGTGCCCTCGGAACGCAATCCGTCCGGCACCACCTCCATCAACCTGCCACGGCAATGCGCCGGCAAGATTCACCAGATCCTGCTCGTCGACGCGGACTCGTCGGAGCCGAAGGTGGACGTGACGTGCGCGCCCGCTGAGGAGCCCATTGACACGATGGGGCCCGCGGTACCCATCAACTAAGCCTCATTGAACGCAAGGGGAGTCGAGCCATATGCCCCAGTTTCCGTTTACCGAAGTCAAGACGGTGCGGCGTTGGACGAACTACAGCGGCTCGCTGCCGGAGCGAGAAGTACCCCTGTATTGCACGCCCGACGTGATCGGTGTGGCGGGCGAAGCGGTTCCGCGCAAGCTGCGCCGGCATGGGGCCGCCCTCACGGCCATCCTCGAACACTGCTTTCGCGCGCCGGCGAGCTCGCTGCGTGCGATCGGTTCGCGTTGGTCATTTTCGAACATCGTGCAACCGGAGCTCCTGGTCGTCGATCCCGCCAACCTCAACGCCATGTCGAGGGTCGCTGCGCCGTGGATCAGCCCTGGCTACCGGCAGCGAAGGCCCGCCGCGCGCTTCACGCCCATGTTCGTGCAGGGCGGAGCGCGCATCGCGAGCATCAACCGGCGTCTGCTGGAGAGTGGGCTGGCTCTGCAGACGTCGGGGTCGGGTGACGGCCATCGAATTGCGGGCTGCATCGCCACCGGCACACATGGCTCCGCCCTCGGCGTGGGTGCGATGCACGACACCTTGCTCGGTCTTCATTTGCTCACTGCGCCTCGAAAGAGCGTGTTCGTGCAGCCGTCGCCGCGTGTGTTCACGCCGGACGTCGCCGCGTGGCTGGAACGCGAGACCGGAATTCCGACTCTGGATCAACCGGACAACGAGCTCTTCGGAGCCGCCCAGGTCGCACTGGGCTCACTCGGCTTCGTGCAGGGCGTGGTTTTGGAGACGGTGCCTATCTATTCGCTGAGCGGGCGGGTTCTGAGCCGGCCGGGCAACGACCCCGCGGTCTGGAGTACCCTCGAAGACCTCGACACGTCGCGGCTCCACCCCGACATCGCCGAGCGGCCCTTTCATTTCGAAGTCGTGTTCCACCCCTACCCCCGCGCCGGCAAACCCGGTGCGTTTGTACGGATGCTATGGAAGGGCCCTGGCGGCGCGGCCGTGCATGAATCGCCGATGCCGAGCGTGCCCGCGCTCGCGTCGGATACAATGGGACTGATCTCGACCCTGTCCGGAGCGCTCGGCGGCTCGCTGGCCACTCTGGCGCTGCAAGAGCTCATCTCGGCGCAGCTCGAGAGCCGCTACCGTCCTGGCGAGGTCCGCGCCGAAGTGCCGGGCATGATGTTTGGACCCACCGGGCTGCCCCCGGGCAGCGGCGCGAGCACCGAGGTGATCGTGGCGCTCGAGCACGTGCGCCGCACGCTCGGGCTGCTCTTCGGAATTCTGGACGCGGAGGCCGTCCGCGGGCGCCACTTGCTCGGCCCCGTGGCGCTGCGTTTCCTACCTGAGACCACCTCTCTGTTGGGCATGAACCAGGGCGCGACGAATTGTTTCATCGAGCTGCCCAGTGTCCACACACACGAGGTCCTCGGGATCTATCGCGCCTTCTGGGACGCGCTCGACGGCGCGGGCATTCCTTTCGGCTGCCACTGGGGGCAGATGCACGGCATGAACCCTGAACGCGTGCAGCGCTTCTATGGCGACCGGGCGAAGCGCTGGATGGCCGCGCGCGACCGGCTGCTCCCGAGCCCGGAAGCCAAGCGGGTATTTTCCGCGCCGTTGCTCCGCGAAGTGGGCCTGGACTGAGGCCCCCGGGGGGAACCTGACGGCTGCGCGATCCGACACGGCCGCTTCTTTTTCCCCTGATTGTCCGCCCGACGCGGGCGTACAGGAGAGAGGACCTGAGTCAG
>JAYWEH010000396.1:0-4020 GCA_043780025.1 Deltaproteobacteria bacterium | reverse complement strand
GAGATCTTCCGGAGGCCTTTCCCCGCTCGTTGTCAGGGTGTCCGGACCTGAGCGGCCGCGCGGGGTGCGGGTTGTCAGCTTGGCGAAGAGCCCCGGAGCCTCACGATCGAATATGAGATCCAGTAACGGCTCAGCCCGCGGTCGCCATCAACTCGTAGAACAGCGAGAGGTCCACCGCATTGCCCATCGCTTCGTAGCCGGCGGCGTTCGGATGCAGTCCGTCGTTGTTGTACATCGGCAGGATCGTGTTCGGGGTGCTGGGGTCGCCGATGGTGGCTTCGAAATCGATCACCTGGTCGAACTCTCCGCTGGTGCGAATCCAGGTGTTGACCTCGTTGCGAATGACAGGGCTGCCCTGATTCGTCGGGGTGATCGTGGCGCCGTATACCAGGATGCCCTCGTCATGAGCCTGCTGGATGATCTGGCTGTACGCGCTGATGATGGCTGGGGCCTGCACGTTGCTATAGACGATGTCGTTGATGCCCTCGAGCACGATCAACCACTTGATCTTGTCGCGCGGCACTACGTCTCGCCCAAAGCGAACCACACCGGAATCTTGAAACGGGCCGCCGACGGTCAGGTTGTTCGCGCCCATGCCGAAGTTCAGCACCGAGCGAGTGTCGGCGAGCTGCGCGTCGTTCTGGACGGCGAGCGTGAGGAAGTCGGTCCAGCGAGCGAACTGGTTCAGCACGCCATAGCCATCGGTAATCGAATCGCCCAGCACCGCGATCGCAAACGCGTCCGCGGGGGCCATGACCTCGATGGCATTGATGAAGTACCAGCGGTCGCGCGTCTGTGGGGCGTCCAAGGCTTCCAACGATACCGCATCGCCGCTCGCCACGTAGGAGGTCGTGCGAGCGCCCGGGTGGCCCGTGATCGCGGTCGGAACGCCGGCGCCCAGTTGCATGCTGACCGCCGTCAGCTTGATCTCCTGAAGCGGAAACGCGACGGCATCCGACCACACGGTTTGGCCCGCCGGGATGGTGACGTTCGGCATGCCGCTGAAGGTGAAGGCGATGTCGGTCGTGGCGTCGATCTGTCCACCGCTGTTACCGGGATTGGCGGCGGTCTTCGCCATGGCGATGTCGACCTTGAGAATGTCGAGCGGCGTGGCGCCTTTTTCGTTGCTGAGCTGGATGCGGATCTCGGAACCGGACACCGTGGGCCAAACAAACTGACGCAAGGTGTTGTTTGCCAAGGGCGGCGGCAAGTTGTTGGCCTCGGTGCTTTGAATCGTAGTCGCCCAGGAAGGCAACCACTCCCCATCCGTGATGCCCGGGCCCGTGCCGCCAATGCCCGGAATGCCGGCCGTACCCGCCGCCGCCCCGCCTGATGCTGCTGCTCCGACCGAGGCGCTGCCGCCCGTCAGCTCGTCCGGCGGCGATTCGCTGCCGCCACAAGCCAGGGACAGCAGCGCTGCCAACACGAAGGTCAATGATGCAGGGGCCGCGGGGGCCCACCCGAAAGATTTTTCAAGCATGTTCAGCTCTCAACAAAAAAGCGGCAAACCCTACCGTGAAAACGTTTCCCGGCGCCAGCCCGCCTAAATTTTTCGTCAGAGCGTAAGGAGCGCTCGCTGGATTACTTCGCCGCCAGCTGGCCGCATGCCGCAGCGACGTCCGCGCCACCGCTGTACCGACGATGCGCGAAAATGTTGGCTCTTTGCAGCAATTCGCGAAAGCTCTGCTCGGCGACGTCACTGCTACGACGGAATGGGTCGCTGCCGTCGCTGGCGATGGGGTTGTACGGGATCAGGCTGATGCGAGCGGCGCGCCCCGCGTCGGTCACAAAACGCCGCGCCAGGGCGGCGAGCGCGGCGGCATCGTCCTCCGTATCGTTGACCTGGTCGAGCAGGGTCACGGCCCAGAGCGGCGACTGCCCGGTGATGCGCGCATGCTCGACCGAGGCGGCATAACTCTCCTCCAGAGTATGCGCTCGTTCGATCGGCATCAGCCTCGACCGGAGCTCGGGCCGCGCGCTGCCGATCGACCAGGCCAGTCGTACGCGAGGCAGCTCCCGGGCGAGGCGCAGGATGCCCGCGGGCAAACCCACCGTGCTCACCGTGATCTTGCGCTGATCGATGGCGAGTGCGTTGGGATCGCTGAGCACGCGCACAGCCGCGATCACGCGATCCAGATTGGCGAGCGGCTCACCCATGCCCTGGAACACCACGCCGTGCACGCGCTCGCCGCGGCTCCGATCGAGGGTGTGCCGGATCTGCCGCACCTGTTCCACGATCTCCCAGGCCTCCAGGTTCCGGCCCAGACCGAGCCGCCCGGTCGCGCAAAACGCGCAGGCGAGCGCGCAGCCCACCTGCGAGCTGACGCACACGCTGAAGCGCCCTGTTCGCTCGAGCGGTATGCGAACGCACTCGATGCGCCGTCGGTCGGGCGTCCCTAACACCAGCTTGAGGAAGGCGTCGTAGTCGCTCTGCCTCCGCTCGATCAGCGAGAGCTCCGGCACACACCCCAGCGCGACCACGGCTTCGCGCGCGCCGCGCCGGACCTGCGGGTGCGGCTCCGCGACGTCCCCTCCAGTATGCACGGTCGCGATGATCCGGCGCGCTTCAGTGAGGCGCAGCTCCGGTATGCGCAGCACGAGCTGCTCGGGCGTCAGACCCTGCAAGGCGATGGCGGGGCGGGGGCACGCCAAACCGGCATTACCCTGGATGGCGCCCTGGATCACGGCACGTCCCGCGTGCGCAACGCCAGGCGATCCATCCACAGGTCGATGCTGGCCGAGCCCGCGACGACCTTGGCGACCAGGTTGATCGAGATCACACCCGCGAGTGATAGCTCCGCCGGTTGCGCCCAGGTTGGCTGCGTGAGCTCGGCGAAGGCCAGATCGAAATCCTGGGACTCGGGGGACAAGCTGATCGACGTCGAGAAGTGGCCGAAGCATCCGGTGCCGATGCAGGTACCACCCTCCGCCGCAGGCGAGGTGGCGGGTGTGGCGACCTCCACGACGAGCTCACCGCTGCCTCGCGCGCGCAACACCAGCCGGGAAAAAGGTGAAAGATCCGTCGATCGGAAGTACGCGCTCAAGCCCGCGCCCCAGTCCGAGAATCCTTCGCCCACGACGTGGGCTTCGCCGCCAATGGCGGGCAACCCCATGTGATCCGGCGGGGTCAGCGTGCCCGTACCATCGGAATAGGTGAACCACTCTCCCGAGACGCCGCCGGCAAGAAACACCGCATCGCCGTCGACGAGCTCGTCGAGCAGGAGCTCGCCATTGTCGTCGATGCGCCCGGTATCTTGGTCCACGGCCGCGAGGTCAGGCGCTTCTGGAACGGTGCTCAGCGAGTCGTCGCTCGTTTCCCGCGACAGCGTGCCCTCGCCGCACGCCACTAGGGCGAGTCCGCTGAATATCAGAAACACAACGCCAAGCGGGCCGCCTTTGCGAGGGGCGAAGGGCGCCCTAGCCAAATTGTCCCAACGCGTCTGCACAGTTGGTTCCATTACCATGTTTCTCGTCGGCAAATTCTATAGCTCGCGAGTGGCCACGCACTATGGGGTCACTCCTCGAAGACAATGCTGACCCGGCAAGCCCAATGTTGAATTTGGGCGCTATACGCGCAGTAGGCGGCGCTATCGGAGACGCTGCAGCTCTCGTCATCGACACAGGCGTCGCTAGCGCTATGGCAGAAATACCCGACAACTCCCCCCGAAAGACCCCGCTCGCCAAAACTCGGGCTGCAGAACCCGCCCTCGCCGCAGGCAGCATCCGTCCCGCAACTGGCCGTCACGCATGAATTGGCGGCGGCGCCCGCGCCACAGTGGCACGCCGTCCCGTCGCCGCAATCGGCGTCCGCAAGGCATTGGTCGTAGCTGCAATACGGGGACAGATGGTTGGGTTCGCACCGGCCATTGCGGCCGTTGGTACAATCGGCGTCGACGGAACACTCGCCAACGAAATAGATTGGCTCCTGCGTGGCGGGCCGAAAATCGTCACACGCCTGTGCAGACGCTCGGTGCACGATCGGTTCGCGTGGCGTGTCCGTCGATTCGCCACCGCAGCCCG
>JAYWEH010000395.1:0-4023 GCA_043780025.1 Deltaproteobacteria bacterium | reverse complement strand
CGCCGCCTAGCCCCCTTACGGCCGCGGCCGGCGGCGCCCGCGTGGACGGGCTGCCCGACGACTTCGACCGGCTTTATGGCGAACACTTCGAGTTCGTCTGGCGCACCCTGCGCCGCCTCGGCGTTAGCCCAGCGGACGTCGACGATGCAGTACAGGACGTTTTCATCGTGCTCTTGCGCCGCCGCGCCGAGTTTCGCGGTCAGTCCTCCCATCGCACCTGGCTCTTCGGCATCGCCAACAACGTCAGCCACGAATACCGCCGCAAGCGCCAGCGCGCCGAACGCGAGCCCCCTATGACACCCGGCGATCCGCCGAGCCCTGCCACCCCGCTCGAGCAAGCCTCTAGCGCGGAGGCGCTGCGCGTGATCGAACAACTTCTGTCCACCCTCGACGAGGACAAACGCAACGTGTTCATTCTGGCCGAGCTCGAGCAAATGTCCGCCCCCGAAATCGCCAGCGCGCTCCAGGTCAAGCTCAACACCGTCTACTCCCGCTTGCGCGCCGCGCGCCAGGCCTTTACCGAGCTACTCGCCCAGCACGAGGCGGTGAACCATGAATGAGCCGCAGACAAGAGCCCAGCAGCTGATCGAAGCGGCCCGCAAAGGTCATGACCCGAGCGCCCGCGACGCCGCCCGCGTCCGCGCCAATCTCTCCGCCCGCCTCCGCGCTGAACCCCTGCTGATCGCTCCCACCCCGGTAACACCCAAAGCCAACGGCCTGCTCGCCAAGCTCCTGCTCGCCCTGGGTGTCGGAGCCACGCTGGGTTTTGCAGCAGGCCTGTTTGCCGCCCCAACCTACGGCACCGCAGCCCTCCCACCGACACTTGCGCCAGTCCCAGGTCCCACCGAAACACCGCCGCAGCAATCGGCGCCGCCCCCGCCGCAGCAACCGGAGCCGCAGCAGCAACGGCCGCGGCAGCAACCGCTCCCGCTCAGCCCTCTCAAGGCCGAGCTCGAAGGCCTCCGGCGCGCCCAAGAGCTCCTGCACCAAGGCGACGCCGCTTGGGCGCTCGCGCGCCTCGACGAGCTCGATCGCGCCAAAGCGAGCTCGCTTTTGCTCGAAGAAAGAACCGCCACCCGCGCCATGGCCGAATGCGTGCTCGGCAAGAACGGCCCGGCGCAAATCACCGCCTTCTCACGCCAATTCCCCAACTCGGCCCACCTCGAACAGGTGCGCACGAGCTGCGCCGAACGAACTGGCAGAGCCGCGCCGTCGCGTCGCGATGAGCCTGCACAAACGGAAATCGAGCGCTCACGTCACCAGTGATGTGAAGGGCAATTCGCAAATAGGTGACAATATGACTTTCGATACTTTGACTTCTCTCGGACGGCGCTCGACCAAATTTGTTGCATCGTGCAACGGCGCAGCACTGCATGCGGTCGCGCTGCTCATCGCGGCGAGCGCCTGCGGCTCCGGTGCGGTGGACGTGGGCACGCTGCCCAACCCGGACGACGGGGGCGACGATCCAGTCGGCTCGGCTGGGTCCGCCGGAACGAGCTCCGGGCCCGATGCTGGCGGCGGCCCCGATCCCGTGAGCCAGTGCTCGATTCCCGGATTGGAGCGCCACCGCCTCGTGTTCGACTCTGATGAAGGCCAGCTCGAACGTCGCATCTACTCGATGCGCGCCGACGGCTCCGAAGTCGTGCCGATCACGAGCGCCGGCGTGCTCGCGCGCGAACCCGCGATGTCGCCTGACGGCAATGTGCTTGCTTACGCAACAGCCGAAGGAATCGAGTTGCTCGATGTGAACGCCGAAAGCACTGATTTGTTCGCACCGTTCCACGAGCAACCGGCGTGGTCCCCCGACGGTTTGCGTTTGGCAGCGTCGTATCTTGGCGGGATTACCATCCTCGATCGGATGAACGACATGGACGCGCGGGACGTGTCTTGCGGGGGAAATTTCTGCCCATTCGTGGCCTGGTCGATGGACGGTTCCGAAATCATCTACACAGATGAAGGCGTGAGTTCGGACGGGTCTCTGTATCTGATGAATGCGCTGGAACTGGAGACCGGTGCGGGGCGCGCGATCGTTCCAAAGTCCGCAATCCGCGCAGTCCAGCCCACGGCGTCTCCCGATGGAGTATGGCTCGCCGCGGCCTACGACTGCCCGGGTGACGACAATTCTTCCCTATGGCTGAGCCAATACGCCATCTCGACACCCGCCTGCGAAGGCCGGCGCGTCACGCCACCCAACGCCCCGGCCGTAACAAACCCGAGCTGGGGCCCCGGCGTGCTCATCGCCTACGAACGCGGCGAGCCTCCGCGCGACATCGCCATCATCGCCGCCGACACCGGCGAGGAATGCGTGATCGAAATGCCCGGCGACCAACGCAACCCGAGCTGGATGCCCGAATCGACGTTCGAGCCGAAGTAGGCTCGCGGCGCCACGCCAGCACTTCCACTCCACCGTCAGGTACGTGGAAGTGTTGGTTCTGGGACGACTCGAAAGCCCTCGCGCCGGGCGGCGTATCGACTGGGTCACGATGAGGGACGATCGCCTAGCTGTCCCAGAACCTCATCGACCCTCGTCGCGCTCATCGAGTAGCGCCTGGAGCAAGTCCGCCTTCAGCTCAGGGCGAGACGCGAGCCACTCTCGCGGTAGCGCCTGAGCCGCTCGCCGTATGATCCCTCGACGCTCGAGATCGTCGAGCCAATCCGATTCGTTCGCCGGCTCGGCGTCTCCATTACCCGGGGGCTTGATGCTATCCATAATCAGTAAGGCAATCCCGGCACCTGCAACTCCACCGAAAACACGCCACCCTCTTGCCCCTGCGTCAGCGACGTCACGAACATCGTCGTACGATTCGGGCCACCGAACGCCAGATTCGTGATGTCGCGATCGAACGAGCCGGGCCCACCAAAGCGCCCGAGCTCTGTGCCGTCGGGCGCGAACACGCGCACCAGCCGCCGAAAGTGCTCTGTCGTGTAGATGTTGCCGGCGCAATCCACCGCCATGCCGTCCGGTGTTTGCAGTGCTTCATTGGCGCCCATGCTCGTCTGTGCGCCGGGCGCGCCAGCGGCGTCGAGCGCGTAGCGGAAGAAGCCGTTGGCCGCGGTGACGTACAGCGTGTTGCCGTCGGGCGAGAGCGTGATGCCGTTCGGGTTGCTGAGCGAGGCATCGACCACGCTGGCCGTACCGTCGGGCGCGAGGCGATACACGCGCGTGGCGCCTTGCGGATTACCCGGCGCCTGAAACGCGGGATCGGTGAAGTAGACATTGCCGTCGCTGCGTTCCACCACGTCGTTCGGTGAGTTGAAGCGGTTGCCGTTGAAGGTCTGCGCGCCGAGTTGCCCGCGCGCTCCACCGGGCAGCGCGAAGGTGGAGATGGCGCCGAGGTCGTGCGTGGCGGCGATCAAGTTGCCGTCAGCATCCACGCCCAGGCCGTTGCTGCCGGTGTTCTGGAGCACGCCACGCTCCAGGGTGCCCGCGGGGATGAAGCGGTTGATGCGTGATGGGGGTGGGGCGTTGCCGCCGCCAATCTCGGAGAAGTAAAGCGCGTTACCAACCCACACCGGGCCTTCAAAGTTGAAGAAATTGTTCTCACCCACGGAGAACAGCTTGTTCACTTGGGGCGACGCCGGCAGCGGCGCACCAAACGGCCCGTCGGGGCACAGCTCCGCGCCCGCACGGCCGTCACCCGCGGGTTCCGGGGGCGGCTCGTTCGGATCGGGTTCTTGGCCGCTGCCGCTCGCGCCACCTTCGTTGTTGCCCGTGGTGCCACCCGTATTGTTGGGGTTCGGGCCGTTTGTGGATCCCGAAGCGCCCGAGAAACCGTCGATATTGTTGCCCGGGATTTCGCTGCTGCTGCCACCTGCCGAAACCGGCGGTGGAGCATTGGATGTTCCACCGCTGCCCGTGCCCGGCGGCAGCACTGCGCCCGAACCGCCGAGGTTGCCTGCGCCTGCCTCGCCACCAGGAAAAATGGGCAGGGAGTCCACTGCCCGATCGTCCACTGCACTACATGCAGCCGCTCCGAGCAGGAACAGCGGCAACTTGGCCCAATGGTTCGAAGTCCGTTTCAC
>JAYWEH010000394.1:0-9550 GCA_043780025.1 Deltaproteobacteria bacterium | reverse complement strand
GTGGCATCCGCGGGGGCGCGCGCGCGCTCGCCCGCCGCGCGCGCGCTCCGAGATCCACCCGGGCGAGCTCTCGGCAAGCCAGAGCCGGGACCTCAGGCCGACCCAGGAGGCCGCCGGCCGCAATTGCAGAGCTTTGCCGGTGCGATGACGGTAATGTTCTCGGGGCGTGCGCGCGCGCAAGACCGCGCGGCGCGCGCCCTGGACAGCCGGGGTGTCCGTGGAACGCTCGCAGTTGGCGTTCGAGTCGCGATTCCGCCATGAGTACCCCGTCATTTTCCGATCCGGTCTTGCTGCCCGGCGAAATCTTGTCCGGCTGCTATCGAATCGAACGCGTGCTCGGTGAAGGCGGCATGGGTGTGGTGCTCGCGGCCCGCAACCTGGAGCTGGGGGAGTCGGTGGCGATCAAGGTCTTGAATCGCGCTCATACTCCCGAGCTCGCGAGGCGGTTCTTGGGTGAGGCCAAAGCCGCGGCGCGGATCCGCAGCGATCACGTGGTGCGGATCTTGAATTTCGGTCGCACCGATCAGGGCTGCCCTTTCATCGTGATGGAGTACCTGGAAGGTCAAGACCTGGGTCAGGTCCTGGCGAAGAGTGGCGCCGTGCCCGTGCCGATGGCTTTGCGTTGGACATTGCAGGCGTGCGAGGCCCTCGCTCACGCTCACGCGTTGGGCATCGTCCACCGCGATTTGAAGCCCGCGAACCTCTTTCTGGAGCGACGCACCGACGGGTCACGGCGCCTCAAGCTGTTGGACTTCGGCATCGCCAAGCTTCCGAGCAACACCGAGTTGACTCACACCAGCCAGCTCTTGGGCTCGCCCAACTACATGGCCCCGGAGCAGCTCGACAATCCGAAGGACGTGGACAGCCGCACGGACATTTGGGGTCTCGGCATCGTCTTGTACGAGCTATTGACCGGGCAGAAGCCCTTCGCTGCTCCGTCCGTATTCGCCTTGGCGGCGAGGATTCGCGACACCGAGCAGGCTCCGGCGGCGTCATTGCGGCCGGAGCTGCCCGAGGGGCTCTCGGCACTCGTCGACAAATGCCTCGAGAAGCAGCGCGACGCGCGCTGGCCGGACATCGCCGCGCTCGCCCGCGCGTTGAGCGTTTTCGCTCCCGACGACGCTGGACCTCTGGTTCGCAGCATCCAGGGCATCGTCCGAGGGTCGGATGCCGACGGCACGTTCGACGGCGAGGAGGCTGACTCCGCAGGCAAACCGGCCGATACCCAGGCGCAGCCCTCGGCGCCCCGAGCGGAGCAGAGCGCAGCGTCGGCTTCGATCGCGGCTCACAGCGACCTCCACTCGCGCAGACGGTCGCCGCTGTCGCCCCGCTTTTCGATCAGCGTTTTGCTCGCGCTGGGCGCTGCGGCTGTCGGCGCGGGGTTACTGTTTGTCCCAACTCGCGCCGAGATCGCCGGCGCCGATCCGGTAGCCAGCGCCCAGCCTCCCGTCGTTCTGCCCACACCAGCACCGTCGGTGTCCGAGGCCTCGTCCGGCGAAATACCTGCTCCACGCTCCGTAACGGCCCTTGACGCGGGTACGGCGAGCGCAACCCAGCGCGCGCGACCGCGTTCGGTGTTGCGCCGGGCCGCTCGGGAACGGCCTCGAGAGGCAGCGCCGAAGCCGCCCGAGGCGAGCCCGCCGCTCGCACCCCCGCGTTTCAATCCAGGCTTTTGACTCAGAACCTCGACAGGCGCACGGCCCCCATGGCCCCCTCGGGGCTCGCGAGC
Organism: Deltaproteobacteria bacterium; assembly: GCA_043780025.1. Lineage (GTDB taxonomy): Bacteria > Myxococcota_A > Polyangia > Polyangiales > Polyangiaceae > SZUA-265. Next base: position 7,821 of record JAYWEH010000394.1, on the reverse strand, counting down.
AGTCTCAACTCGACGGCTGCGGAGTCGTCGCCCGCGACCGGCAGAGCGAACAACGCGATGCTGGCCGCGCCGAGCACGCCACCGGCGACCAATCCGACCGTCGCCCAGCTGCGTTGCGTGTTGTAGGACTGGCACTTGTCGGGCTGTTCAGGGGGACACACCAGGCTGCCGAAGCGGTCCTCAATCTCGTCTTTTTGGTCAACGGCCAAGAGCCCCATGATGGCACCCGTGCTCAACGCCGCAGCGCCCGTGCCGAGGCTGATCCAACCCCACAGGTGCTGCGAAGACGCTCGCGCTGGCGGGAGCGGGGAGACGCTGTCGACGGTCTCGGGACTCGCCAGCGCAGCGGCCAGCGGAATCCCCGGCGGAGCAGCGGGCGGTGTAGCCGGCGGTGGGAGCTCGAAGCGCAGCACCACGCTTTCGTGCGACGCCGGTGTCACGTTGACCGTCATCTCGGCGTGTTGATCGCCCTTCCAAGCCACGATCTGGTGCGAGCCTGGATTCAATGGTTGGCGTTCGCCGATCAGCACCGAGCGCCAGGTCACACCGTCCAGCGTGAGGCTGACCTCCGCGGCCGTCGCCCCTTCGAGGGTCAACACGACGGTTGGGATCCTGGGGGTGAGCGCCGCGAGCTCGGACGCGGCGTCGGCACGAGCCTGCTCTTGAACCTGCACATCGAGCTTTCCGTCCCTGATGTCCGGTTCAGACAAGATCAGGCGAGTGACTTGCAGGTAGCGCTCGGCGGCATCCACCAGTTTTCCGAGCTTTTCGAGGCTGCGCGCGGATGCGAGGCCGAGCGTCGGCACTTGAACCAGCGAGTAGGCCTTCTCGAATTTCAACGCGGCGTCAGCGTAGTCTCCGGATTCGTAGGCCAGCGCCGCCTCGTACGAGATGGAGCGCGCGGCCGCGCGCGTGCCATCGTCCAGCGTCTGGGCTTCTGCACTCGCAGGCGCGGTAAGCCAAAGCGAGCAGCAAAGCGCCCCAAACCATGCCATTGTGCGCCCGCTCATCACCTCGGTGATCAGACGTCGCTACGGCAGAAATTGCAAGGCACGCGAAAGGAAAGCTCGAGCTGACATGCCGCGCGCGGATTCGGTATAAGCGAAAGAATGTCGATCTCGGCTGACGGGGACGCTACACTCGACGCGCCAGAATCCGGCGAGGTCGAACCCGCGGAGCCCGAGCAACTGGCGCTGGTCCTGGTGTGGGCCAGGGACGAACCGGAGCGCGTCGGTGAGGTGCTGCTCACGTCGGACGAGCCGGCGTGGTTCGGGCGCGAAGCGGGCACCAACTCCGATCCGAGACTTCGCCTGATTCGGCAGCGGCCTGGCAGCAACGAACCGGCGGCGCCGCTCGACAATCCCTTTCTGTCGCGCCGCCACCTGCTGATTCAGAAGATTGACGAAGACACACTGTCGCTCAGCTGCCATGGCAAACGCCGTCTGCGTGTCGGGCCTCGAGACTTCGAGCAGCTGACGTTGCGGCGCGGTGAAGTGTTCGAGTTGAGTGGTTTATACGCTTTTCTATGCACGGGCCGGCCTCGGCGCATGGATGTAGGGCTCGTCAATCACGACTTCGGTGCGGTCGATGCCGCGGGCATCGTCGGTGAGAGCCCGGCCGCCTGGGAGTTGCGTCGGCGCACGGCCTTCGTCGCAGCCCGGGACGCGCACGTCCTCGTGACCGGCCAGAGCGGTACGGGCAAGGAGTTGGTCGCCCGCGCCATCCACGACGGCTCCAGCCGCCAGCGGCGCTCGTTGGTCGCGCGCAACGCGGCCACGCTGCCGAGCGGCTTGATAGACGCCGAGCTGTTCGGCAACCTGGCCAACTACCCGCACGCCGGTATGCCGGAGCGCCCCGGTCTCGTGGGTCAGGCGGACTCCGGCACGCTATTCCTCGACGAGTTTGGCGAGCTGCCGGCGGACCTGCAAGCCCACCTCTTGCGAGTGCTGGATGGCGGTGAATACCAGCGCCTGGGCGACGCCAAGCCGCGCACCGCAAACCTTCGATTGATCGCGGCCACCAACCGCGATGTGGCCGAGCTCAAGCACGATCTCGTGGCGCGCCTGGCGTTGCGCGTGCACGTGCCAGGCTTGGGCGAACGGGTCGAAGACGTGCCGCTGATCGCGCGGCATCTGATCCAGCAGATCGCCCAGAAGGATCCGAGCCTGGGAGAGCGCTATCTTCGGGATTGGGATGGCAAGAACGGTGAACCGCGCTTCAGCGCTCGGTTGGCCCGCTCGCTCGTGCTGCACGACTATTCGACGCACGTGCGCGAGCTCGCGGGCCTGCTCTGGCGCAGCCTGCAATCGAGCAGCGGTGGCGTGTTGGAGTTGACGGACGAGTTGCGTTCGTTGCTGCCCGAACCCGCACCCCGGCGTCCGATGGGCGAGATCACCGCGGACGAGCTAGAGGCGGCGTTGGCGCGCCACGGCGGCGTCAAAGACCGCGTCTGGCGTGACCTCGGACTGAGCAGTCGCCACGTCTTGTTGCGCTTGATGCGAAAGTTGGGACAGTGATGGTCGGAGTCTGTCGGAGTAACTTGCCCCCGCCTCAGTTGGCGAGGCGCCTCGGGTTTCACGTGCTGCTCCTGGCACAGGTGCTCTGGGGCTGCTGGTTGCCCCGTGCGGAAATCGGTGAAACACCCGACCCATCGGCAAGTGTGAATGGAGTCAGCCCGAGTACGGAGCGTCCAGATGATGGAACGTCAGCGGAGCGCCCAGATGATGGAACGTTAGCGGAGCGCCCAGATGACGAGCCCCGTGACGCTGATGCTGTCCCTGCTGATGTTGTTCCCACTGATGTCGTCACCCTCGAGGGCAGGGGCGGCGGCGATTCGGGTGCCGCGGGAAGTGCTGGCAACGGCACCGGCGCCATCCCAGCGCCTCCACCTTGCGCAAACTGCTCGTCAGGGATCGTCCCCGGTGGCACGTTCTTTCGCGACAATGCGAGTGCTCCCGCGACCGTGAGCAGCTTCGCGCTCGATCTGTACGAAGTCACTGTCGGGGGCTGGCGCGCCTTTGCAGACGCCCTGAGTGCTGGCTGGGTGCCAGCGGCTGGTTCGGGCAAGAATCCGGGCTCAGCCGCCGATCCCGGCTGGGACGTCGCCTGGAACTCGAGCATCTCATCGACGCCCGTCGTGTGCGACACCAATTCCACCTGGGCTCGTGGCATCGAAAACGGCCCTATGAATTGCATCAACTGGTACGAGGCGTTTGCGTTCTGCGTCTGGGATGGCGGACGGCTACCCAGCGAAGCCGAGTGGAACTACGCGGCCGCTGGCGGGGGTGACGCCGAGGGGCAGCGTGTCTACCCCTGGTCGAATCCGCCATCCAGCACGAGTATCAGTGCTCTCGAGGCGAGCTACGGCTGCGGCGGCGACGGGGTTGCTGGGTGCAGGGAAACCGACCTCGTCTCCGTGGGCACGAAGCCCAGCGGCAATGGGCGCTGGGGGCACGCCGATCTGGCCGGGAACGTCTGGGAGTGGACGATCGACTACTTTGCCATTCAGTATCCCGTTCCCTGTATCGACTGCGCGAACTTCAGCGTGGGTGACTACGCGCAAAGGGTGTTTCGAGGTGGCGGCTACGAAGACGACGCTTCGAGAGTCGGCTCGTCCGCGCGCGACTCGAACTCGCCGGAGTACCGAGCTGTTCACGTCGGCGTTCGGTGCGCCAGGAATGCGCCGTGACCAACTCCTATCGGCGCCCGGATTCGTCGCTCAGTCCGGCTTGCAGATCTGAGCGTTGCAATAGCTACGGCTCCCCGAGAAGCAGGTAAACGCCGCGACCGGAAGCATCTCGACGTACGGCTCTCTGCGCTCTGCATTCGTCGGCGTGACCGCGAACCGAGTGGCGCGCGCCCTCACCCTGCACCCGCTCTAGCGCCGTCCGCACACCTACGGGTTTGCGGGGTCGCTCACTTCCTCTGCTTCTTCCGACGCTTTCTCCTCGTCGTCCGGAGCCTCCTCCGCAGCCTTCACGGGCGCGGGCTCTGGTTCGGCGCTTTGCGGCTCTAACTTGGCTTCCGGTTTGTCGCCGAAGATCTTGTAGCTGAAGGAGTGCACGAACCCGATCCCGAAACCGATGGTGTCGGCACCGGGGGCAACCTCGAGGATGTTCGGAAGGCTGGGGTTGGCCGCGCTGCGCGACTCGAGGAAGGGGAAGGGCGAGTAGCGCGCCGAGAAGTCGTTGATGACGGCGTAGCCGATGGCGTACACGCCCGTGGCCTTCGTGAACGAGTAAAGATAGCCGCCCGTGAAGTAGGAAGCGCTGAGGCCCGTCGTCGTACACTCGAAGTCGCCGGTGACGTTGCACTCCCCTTCGCTGGACTGCCCGTAAGCGCCCCACACGTTGTGGCTGCCGAAGGACTGCTGGATCAACGCGTAGAACGCGGCCCGCGAGTATTGGTTCATGTAGCCGCCGCCCTCTGGCGTCACGTCGTCCGTCCCGTACTTGAGGAAATCGCCGGTCGCGACGATGCGCGTCTCGTAATCGGAACCGGCGTTGAGCTTCACCGAGACGAGACCCAGATGGGCGGTGTCCTGGGAGCTCGGGGTCGTGAGCCCGGGGCCGCTGCCTCCCACGTTGGCCGTCCCAAAGTAGTCGTTGTGCAGCTCGGTGGCGTACCGGATCCGAAGCCAGTCATTGTCCCAGCCGATGGATCCGGAGAGGAGGTATGGGTTCAGCCCCTCCTCCGTACCTGGGATCCCGAACGTCCTGCGCTCGTTGGCGCCGAACATCAGCCGAGCGGAAAAGCCCGCTACGGTGGGGCTCCAATACTGGACGGCGTTGGTCTCGTGGCGAAAGAAGCCGGCCCTGTTCTTGAAGATCTCGAACGTGGCTTCCAGGGTCGGGTCCGGGTTGAGCGCCGGCGTGGAGTGCCCGGGCGACCCAATGATCGGAATCATGTCCGCCACGTACCCGCCGCGGATGGGATTGACACTGGTGGCGGTCGCGTACTTCATGGGCGTGTCCCAGTTCCCGAACGTGAGCGTGCCCCAGTCTCCCGTGAGGCCGACGTGGCTATTTCGGCTGGCCCAGCTATACGGCCCTTCGCCATCGATCGGCGTGGGGCTCTCGACCTGCCAGATCAGCTTGAAGTTGCCGTGGATGGGCAGGTCGCCCCGAAAGCCGAAGTTGGACGTTCCCGACGTCATGCGGAAGCGCCGCTCGTGGTTGATGCCCGTGAAGAGCGACGCGGGTACCTGGGTGGCCTGAGTCATGGTGCCGAGGGGGGTCGCGCCCTGCGTTCCAACGCTCTCGAAGAACGGTAGCAACGTGGCGTAGACCTCCAGGCTTCCTTCCTCGGCAAATGCTTGCTCGGTCAATGCAAGTGACGGAGCCAGGACGGCGCTCGCCATCAAGCCAAGAGTCGCTAAGCTTCTCATCGTAGTCCTCAGGCGCGCTTCTAACAGCAGGGAACGCCGGCTTCCACTGTGGGCACGCCATGGCGCTCAGCTTTTCGTGCTAGTGCCTCGATTCTATGGAATCGAGGCCAAGGTAGAGGAGGGAGCACGGTTCAAATCGGTGGAAAAAGGCGGGAATTTCGATGCCCTCGCTCCAGCCGGGGCACTCGAACTTCCCATCGCTTCATTGGACGCGGCGTATTACGGCGCCGGGGGAGGGAGGGTCTGGATCCACGCCTCGAGCAAGGCGAGACCATCGGGATCGACGATCTCGGTGCCGATGGGAGGCATCTGATCTTCAATCAGGCGCAAGCCCATGCGAAAAGGGACCGCGCTGTCCTCGGAGTTACCGCCGAGGATGCGAAAGTCGACCGACAAGTCGCTGGACGCGGTCGAGCGCTGATTGATGGCCGTGCGGAAGGTGCCCGTGTCTTCCAGGGCCTGGTCGTTCACCGAGAGGCGCAGCAGCATCTGGGGCGCCGGGACGCTCTCCAGGGCCAGGCCGGGACTGTCGTTGTGGCAATTGCCACAGTTGGCGTGCAGGTAGCCGAGCGCGTTGCGCGTCGCCGGATCCGCGCCGGGGACACCGATGTCCAGCGGCACGGGATCCGAAAGCCACCCCTCACTCACGAGCGTCGCGAGGTTGAGCCCGCCCAGGTCGTGGTTGAGCTGTAAGGCGCTGAAGCCGAGAGCGCGATCTTTGAGCCGCCCGTGGCACGCGTTACACATCATTCCATTCGGAATGTCATGTGTGGTGCCGGCAGCGTTGAGCAGCAGGTTCCTGGGGTCCATCTTGACCGCGTCGGTCGCATCCGCTGTCATCCAGAAATAGGTCGTAAACAGAAAGTCGTCCGGGCCGTCGCCGGTGCGCTCGATCAGGCGAGTCTCGACCAGTTGTCCATTGTTGACAAAGCTCTTCCAGAGCTTGGTCCCAGCGGGTATCACCCAGTGGTCCGGATCGCTCGTGTCGATCTGCGCGCCCGGCGGCAGGTACACGTAGCGGCGCTTGTCAGCAGCGTCGGACCACAGCGGGTACAAGGGCTGGAACTCTCGAACACCCGCGACGAGCGCGAGCGCGCCATCGACGCCGCGCGCCGAGAAGAGCCCCGTCTGCGAGAGCATAGCGGGCGCGTCGGGCACGGCTCCCTCGGTACCCCCCGCGCCGACCGCCCCGTCGCCCCCGGATCCCGAGGCCCCGTCTAACCACGGCGTGGGCCCCGCGTACGGCGGCACGTCCCCGTACGGGTACGGCTCTACGTAGCAGCCGATCAGCGCCGCCGCGCCGACCAGCACCGCGCCAAACCTGGCGGTCACCTCACTGAGCATCGACGCGCAGGATTCTGCCGCCGTTGTAGTCACACACAAACATCTCGCCGGCTGCGTTCTCACCAAAGCAACTGGTGAAGACGCTCAGGTTGCCGAACTCGTGCGGGTCGTTGACGAGCTGGCCATTTTCGACCTGGATGGCTCGAACCTTCCCCGAGCCGTTGTCCGCGTAGATGTACGTACCCTGCAGAGCCGGGATGGCCTGACCGCGGTAGACCTGCCCGCCGATGATGCAGTTGTCCGCACCCGGAGTGCCCTCGGCACCGGTGTGCCCGTAGTCGAAGACGGGCGGGAGACAGTTGTCGCCATCGCAGGAGAGCGCCATGTAGCTCTGGAAGCCCTCCTTCTTCGGGAATTCGTGGTCCTTGTGCCCGTCCCCGTAGCGCTCGACGCTGATCTCTTCCCAGCTATTTTCGCCGACGTCTCCGACGTAGACGTCGCCCGTGTAGCGATCGATGCTGAACTTGTAGGCGTTGCGAATGCCGATGCTCGCGACGTACGGATCGGCACCCGGGTAGTTGCCCGCCGGGAGGACACCTTCGCCGCTGATGTCGAAGCGGAGGAGCTTGCCGTTGAGGTTGTTGAGGTCAGCCGCGCCCGGGTTGTCGTAGGGCGGCGGGTCGCCGGTGCTCGCCCACAGGAAGCCGTCGACGCCGATCTGGAGAGCTCCGCCGTTGTGCTGAGAGCACTGATCGCAGTTGCCCTTGTCGAACTGCAAGAACACGCTCACGGGCGCGGGATCGAACCGGTCCGGGTTGGCGGCGCTACGACGGAATTCCGCAAACGTCAGGTCGCCGTCGTCGAAGAGGTTGTTGTAGTTGACGGTGCCGTAGCCAGGGATCCCCTGGTCCGCCGTGTACATGACGAACACGCGACCGTTTTCTGCGTAGTTCGGATGGAACGCGAGCCCGACCAGGCCGCGCTTGCCCTGGCCGACAAACTCCGGCCCCGTAGCGCCGTAGGGACCGCCCTCGAGCACGGTGGCCTGCATGTCGAGCACGGGCTCCGGCAGCAGAACGCCGTCCTTGATCACGCGAATCACGCCGCGTTTCTCGGCGAAGAACAGGCGGCTCGGGTCGCCGGGCGGAGCC
>JAYWEH010000393.1:0-4038 GCA_043780025.1 Deltaproteobacteria bacterium | reverse complement strand
TGTCCGCATTGCCTTTGACGGCATGATCGTGCTCGCTGACTCGCGAGTATTCGCGATGGAGAAGCTCACGTTGGAACCTGTAGGCGTGACGGCGAATGTCACAGCACTAAGTCGCGACCCTACCACGTTCACAGCGATACGGCAGCACCGACAGCAGCTATGAGAGACGATAAGAGTCTAAAATGATGCGCGCTCGCGGGTCCGCGTTCCGTTCGAAACCAGCCGCCCGCACATAACTACGCTGAAGATGGAAACGCAGGCGTTCAGCGCCGAACCTCGCGCAATTTGACGCGAGCCCGACTGGCTGCGTCAGGTTACCCCGCGCACCTTTGCACACTCCCGAAGCGGCTCACCCGGGACACACGCTGGGCCTGCCCGGCAAGCCGCGCGCGTGCTTGACCGGTGACTGCCGTCCGCCTAACGGACGGGCATGCGTGAGACACTCGCTATCGCAGGGCTGTTGCTGGTGCTTCCTGGGTGCAAGACAGAGACGAAGACCCCCGAGCCGCCCGCGGTGACGGCACCGGCGACTCCCCCCGCTCCTTCGGCACAGGCAGCGCCGGCGGCAACTCCGGCTGTCGGCGACGGCGCGCTCACGCAGGGAGACTGCGCGATCAACGCGGACACGCTGCGCGGCAAGGAAGGTGAGAGCTTTCGCGTCTCCTGCCCCGCGGGCTGCGAGAAGGCTGGGCACGAGGCCTACGGCACCGACGTCTACACCTCCGATACTCCGATCTGTAAGGCGGGAGTTCATGCCGGCGCCATCGCCGAGAAGGGCGGGATTGTCAGCGGGCGCATCGAACCGGGGCGCCCCGCCTACCGCGGCAAGGACCAGCACGGCGTGAAGTCCCTCGACTATACAAAGCATCGCCGGAGCTTTTCCGTCATCACGGCCGAGAGCGCCGCGCGGCCGGCATCGGACCCGTCCCTGATCGAGGCGGGATGCTCGTACGGCGGGGGTCAACTCGCCGGCCCAGACGGGACGACTTTTCGCATCGCCTGCCCGCCCGGCTGCGAGAAGGGTGGCCATGGCATCTACGGCACCGACGTCTACACGACCGATTCGCCTATCTGCAAAGCAGCCATCCACGCGGGAGCCATTCGCCCGGAAGGGGGTTCCGTCACGGTGCGCGTCGAGCCGGGGCGCCCCGCATACGCCGGCAGCAATCAGAACGGCGTCAGCTCGCGGAGCTACGGCAAGTACAAGAAGAGCTACGCCGTCGTGGTGCCCTAGAGCGCATCTCGCCTGAACGCCGGCCCTCAGACCCGCGACTGCGCTTCAGTTTCAACAATCTTTATCAATACTTGGGGCCCGCTGAACCGCACCGGCACTGCCGCGAAAATGGCGTGGCCAGCGCTCGCAAGGTGTTAATGTGGGGAAATGCCCGAGTCTGGAGACATCCTAGGCGCGAAGTACCGCCTGGAGTGTGAGATCGGACGCGGGGGGATGGGCTCCGTGTGGCGTGCCACGCGCCTGGACCTCGGCACTCAGCTCGCTATCAAGGTGCTGCACGGCGAGGCCTCCCAAAAACCGGGAGGGCTCGAACGCTTCAGCCGTGAGGCAAAGGCCGCGGCGAGCCTCAGCAGCCCGCACGTGGTGCGCATCATCGACTTTGGTGCCGACGCGGGCAAAGCACTGGCCTTCATGGCGATGGAGCTGCTGGAGGGCGAGAGCCTCGCGACGCGCCTTCAATCCGGGAAACGTCAGACGCCAGTTTGGGTGGCGAGCGTGATCACACAGGTGGCTCGCGCGCTCGGGCAAGCTCATGCCGCAGGCATCGTGCATCGCGACCTGAAGCCGGCGAACATCTTTCTGATGCAGAACGATGACGACGAGCTGGTCAAGCTCCTCGATTTCGGCGTTGCCAAGACGGACGATGGGCTCGCCACGGCCACGGGCAGCGTGCTCGGCACACCATACTATATGAGCCCGGAGCAGGTGAACGCGGCCAAGCACATCGACCATCGCACCGACCTTTGGAGCCTGGGCGTGATCGCCTGCGAGTGTTTGACCGGGCAGCGGCCATTCGCAGCGCAGACGCTCTCGGAGCTGGCGATGAAGATCGCGCTCGGCCGGGCCGAGCTACCGTCTCGCCTGGGCCCGGTCCCAGCCGGTTTCGACGCCTGGTTCAGGCGCGCCACTCAGGTGGAGCCCGCGCAACGGTTTCAGAGCGCGGGTGAGCTGGCGAGAGCCTTGAATGAAATTGCTGGCTCCGTTAGCCGAGTGACGACGTCGAGCCACGAGCCCGATCTGGCACTAGCGGCCACGCTCGAGTCGAAAGCGCTCACTGTGCAGGCCACCTCGGCCGATTTCCCCGAAGCGCACACCACGACCGCCGGAGGTGCCTCCGTGCCGGCCCGACCGGTCGGCGAGGGCAAGCCCCGAGCCTGGCGCCGGATGTTGTTCGCTTCGGCGATCGGGCTGGGCCTGCTCGGCGCGAGCTATTCGGGTTTGTTCAACGGCGCGAAACGAGCGCCCGCGGCCACCGTGGCGGCGCCTCCCGCTGCTTCAGCCGCTGCCGAACGCCCTGCCGCGCCAGCCGATGCGCCAGCGCCAATCCCCACCGAAACGGCGCCCGCTCCTACCGCGAACGAGCCGAACGAAGCTCAGCTTGCCCCGGCAAAAGAAGAAAAAGCCCTCACACGCTCGAAGCCGCGCTCCCCTGTCCCGAAGTCCGGCAAGGCGCGAGCAAAAGCCAAGGCCGCGGCCCGCCAGAAATCCGATACGCTGGATGCTTATGACGTGCAGTGACGGCGCTCGGTTCGAACCGTACGCTTCACCCTTCGACCCATGCTCGACGCGACTCTCAACACGGACGATACCCAGCATCTAGCGGCCGGCAAAACCCAACTCGTGCTGCGTTGGCTATTCCCCGACGCGGAGCGCCCTGTTTTGCCGATCCTGAAAGGGTTCAGCATCGGGCGTGAGCCGAGCTGCCTGATGCTGCTCGACGGCGACGGAGTTTCACGTGTCCACGCCGAGGTCCGAAGTGACGGTGATCACTTCGTGTTGCGAGACAATCAGAGCACCAACGGCACGTTTCTGCAGGGCCACTCCGTGACTGAGGCGCGCATCACGCCAGGCTCGGTGTTGCGCATCGGCTCGTGGGTGGGGCTGTTCGAGCTGCGCGCCCTCGGTGCTTCCGCGCAGAGGAGCTTCGAGCTCGGGCCGAACATGGGAGGCGGCAGCGCGCTCGCGGCCGCGATGGATCCGGCGAACCAGGCGGCCACGTCCAATCTGCCGATCATCGTGTGCGGTGAGACGGGGACGGGTAAAGAGGTCGCCTCGCGTGCCATCCATGCCTGGAGCGGCCGCAGCGGCGAATTTTGCGCCATCAATTGCGCGGCGTTGCCCGAACATCTGGTGGAGGGGGAGCTGTTCGGTTATCGCAAGGGCGCTTTTACCGGAGCCGAACGCAACAGCCCGGGCCATTTTCGCCGCGCCGATCGCGGCACGCTGCTGCTCGACGAGATCAACGAGCTACCCCTCGGCACCCAGGCGAAGCTCTTGCGCGTCTTGCAAGAACAACAGGTCGTGCCGCTCGGCGAGTCGCAGCCGGTCCCGATCAACGTGCGTATCATCGTGGCTGCCCAGGCGCCGTTGCAGCGCGCCGTGCAGGCGGGACAGTTCAGAGAAGACTTGTACATGCGACTGCGCGGGCTCGAGATCGAGCTGCCGCCGCTACGCGCGCGAGTGTCCGACATTCCCGCGCTGTTTCAGGTTTTTTTGGCCAAATATGCAGAGCGCCCGCTGCCTGCTATCGACTCCAAATTGGTGGAACGCTTGTGCCTCTACCCTTGGCCGGGCAACGTGCGCGAGCTCGAGCTCACCGCCCGCCGCCTGCTGGCCGTGCACGGAGCCGAGCCCGAACTCAAGAAGCGATTCTTGCCCGAACACATCCTGAGCCCCGCGGTCGCAGAGGACGATCGGCCCGCGACGGACCTGGCACGGCTCGCCGCAGCGTTGCGTCGGGCGGGCGGCAACCTGACCAAAGCGTGCTCGGAGATCGAGATCTCGCGCCAACGCGCCTACCGCCT
>JAYWEH010000392.1:0-4039 GCA_043780025.1 Deltaproteobacteria bacterium | reverse complement strand
CCCTCGAGCGCCGACCATCGGGATGCTGTTTTCGGGAACCGGCATTCCCATCTCTCCCATCTCTCCCATGCCGGTCTGCCCCATGGTCATGTAACCCGGCAAGAGGGACGTTACACGCCGATCGAGGTGGCCTGGCTTCACGCCAATCATGTTCGGCATCTCGTGGCCCATTTGATTCATCACGTGGTGGGTCATGTGGCAATGCAAAGCCCAGTCGCCCGCAGCGTCAGCTACAAACTCGACGTCCCGCGTGCTGCCCGTCGGGACCAGCACCGTCGTCTCAGGCCACTGGCCTGCAGCGGGAATGGGGCCGCCATCGGTCGCTACCACTTTGAAGTAGTGCCCGTGCAGGTGGATCGGATGGTGATCCATCGCGCTCAGATTTCCGAACCGTATGCGCACTCGCTCCCCCTGCTTGCACACCAGGGGTGCAGTAGCGGGAAAGACCTTGGCGTTCATGGTGAGCACATTGAAGTCGTTCATTTCATTGGGGTCGGGGCGCATCGTTCCGGGCGTGATCTTCCATTCACTGAGCATGATGACGAAGTCCCGATCGACGCTGTACCCGGGTGGCGGGCGCCGCGGGTGCACCACGATCATGCCCAGGAGGCCCATCGCCATCTGAGTCATCTCGTCGTGGTGGGCGTGATACATGAGCGTGCCGTGCTGCCGGAAAGTCCATTCGTATTTGAAGGTCTCCCCGGGCTTGATGGCTCGCTGACTGAGGCCACCTACACCGTCCATGCCGCTCGGCAGGTAGACACCGTGCCAATGGATGGTTGTCGGCGCCACGAGTTTATTGGTCACGTAGATGCGAACCCGGTCGCCTTCCACTGCTTCGAGGGTCGGTCCATGCACCCGCCCATTGTATCCCCAGCACTTGCCTTGCAGACCCGGAGCGAACTCGTGCAAAACCTCTTCGGCAACGAGGTGGTACACCTTCACTCCGTCCACGAGTTTCCAGGGCAAGGTCGCTCCACCCGGTGTCACCGTGGGTGCGTAGTCGCGCCCTTCCTTTCCCGGCGCAAGCCGTGTCTGTCCGGATGGGCTCCCGCTATAGCTCTGCTCCCAAACTCGCGTTCCCGCTCCCGTCGCGCCGTGAGCAGGTTTGCTGGTCAGCAGTGCTGCCGCCCCCGCCACTGCAGCTCCCGTCAGAACGGCTTCTCGCCGCGTCAATCCGTTCTTTTCCATACCGTCACCTGCAGTCCCTTCCGACTTCGGTCTCCGTCGTCGTCGACCTGCCGCTCATCAGCCGTCGCGAGCTTTCCGGCTATTTCTCCTGCGAATTCTCCACCGGTTGCGAATCTGCCTGAGGACGCGCGGGCTTTTCAGCGCGGGAGCTTTCGAACCAGCCCACTGCGGACAACAAGAGCAGTGCGCCCACCCACCACAGCCAGCGTTTGGAGTTCGCATCAGGCTCGCATTTCGGGCAACTCATTGGGAGACGTCCTCGACGTCTATCTCTCCCATCATGCCGCCCTCCGCGTGCTCCAGCACGTGGCAATGATACATCCAGCGCCCCGGCTCGTCGAAACGCGCCACGAGCTTCAGCGTTGCCATCTGTGGAACAATCACCGTGTCCTTGTTCGCAAGGGCCTCGGCCGGCGTGGGGACACCGTCACGGCTCGAGACCTGGAAGAACGTTCCATGAATATGAAATGGGTGGTCCATCTCGGAGGCATTGCGGACATCGAACGTTCGGACTGCGCCGGCCGGCACAACCACCTTCGGGACATCGGGAAATGTGGCTCCGTTGATCGTGAACACGAGTGCTCCGTCCCGTATTCCTTCATCCAGGACGATATCGCCATCCGCAGGCCTGTCCGGCAGACGTTCGATGTCTGCGAACACACTCGGTAGCAGGCGTCCCGTGAGCGGGGCATCGTCGGTGACCACGAACGTTGCAACCGGCCATGGCGGCTCCTTCCCCGTGTCGTGCCCCCGCTCGTACGGGTCGTTCATGAGTGTGACCTCGCTACCCGCTGCTCCGTTGACGATCAGCATCACATCGTAGCGCTCACCCGGCGATATCAGCAAATGGTCGATATCGTAAGGCCGCGGCAGCAACCCCCCGTCCGTGCCGATGACGCGCCAGCGGTAACCGGGGAGCGCTAGATTGAAGAAGCGTCCATTTGCGACGTTCACGAAGCGCAAGCGCTCGAGGGCCCCCGCTCGCCAGCGAATGGTCGGCATGGACCGGCCATTGAACAATAACACGTTGCCCTGGCGCCCGAGCATCTTGGATTCATCGTCCAGGTAAGTTGGCAAGCTGCCGTCAGCCAGCACTCGCACGTCATCCAACACGATGACGCGATCCTCATCGAGACCGGCACCGAGAGCGGGTGCCTCGTCACCCCGCACACGAATCACTCCGTAGAGACCCTTTTCGACCTGAACGTCGGACCTCACGTGGGGATGAAACCAGAACAGGCCCGCGTCCTCGAGCCGGAAGCGATACTCGAACGTGCCATCCGGCACGATGGGTGATTGCACGGCGAGCGTGCCGTCCATGGTCGCGGGCACCCGAAGCCCATGCCAATGAATCGTCGTTGCCTCCGGCAGGTTGTTTTGGAAATGAACGACCAGCTCGTCCCCGACGTTGGCTTCGATGAGCGGACCGGGGATTGTACCATTGTAGGCCCAGACTGGCGTTGCCGAGGCCCCCGTGTAGTGTTTGACTGCCTCGCGCGCCTGTAGCGATACCTCTACTACCCGCGGGTCTGAATTGTCGTCATTCAACACGGCAAGAACCGGCTCTGCATCGACACCCACTGGAGACCGCCCGGAGCCGCACGCCAACACGAGCACGAGCGGTGCCGAAATTCGACCGTGGTTTGAACACTTCATGGCGTACGGCGGGTTTCCCTCGTGTGAGTCCGCCCCCACCTGCGCGCTCCCACTACGGCGTATCTCGAGGATTTGCGGTCAGCTGGTTCGAATAGTCCGAGTAGACGCTGCCCTTCTTGGCTCGTACCCGATACGTGTAAGGCATGTCATCGACCGCCGCGGCGTCCATCTTGTTGTCGACGGTACCTGGGACCGAAAAGGCTAGCTCGAAATCCCCAGTGTCCATCTTTCGTTCGGCTTCGACCGAGTCTGCATCGGCCTGCATGTTCATCCACATTACGTGCAGCGCGCCTTCCATGGGCGCGACGTCCACCAACATCGGAGCCTCGAGCACACCCGACGATTCACCGCTGTGGTCGGAAGAACAAGCCGCCAGAAATATGGAGAATGCTGTAGCGAAGATCTTCATAGGTCCCTTGTTTCCCATCGTTTGCTGGCCTAGGCCCGCAGCTTGCCGAGGGCTACGTTGATCGCCCTCCATGTCGCCTTCATGAGCAACGCCTGTGCCAACGGTCGACCGCGACATATCAAAGGGAATTCGAGTTCACCAGGAGCCTTTTGCGTCACCCGGTGACCCAGTCGCGTAACCGACTTGGTCACACGTGACCGGCCGGGTTACAGTTTTGCTCGTGAAATCGCGTAAAATTTACGGTCTGAAGGAGGCATCGTGCTTGCATCGCCAGAATCTGTCGTGGCCGAACTGCCCCCGAGCGTCGCTTCCAGTCGAGGGTCCGGCAGTCTGGCCCACCGCCTCGGGAGATCGTTCGCGCGCGTGGTTGTCGTTGCGACCCTCGTGTGCGCGTCGCTCCTGTTCCTGCTCAGCCAAGTGGCGGCGTCGGTCCGGCAGATGCAGCGCGACGAGAGCGCGATCCGGCAGGGGCTCGAGCTCGCGATGGCCATTCGCGAGCAGTACATACATGCCGCGCATACGATGATCCTTGGTGACACGTCCCACCTCGAGCACTACAGGGATTGGGTCCGAAAGGTCGACGACGGCACGACCGCGCTGCGCCCTCAGGTACCGGTCGAGCAGCAATGGCGCATCGACCGGATCCGGGACGCAAGTCAAACTGCCGACAGGTTCTTTCGCGAAGAGATCGTGCCCGCGGTGCTGGCGCAAGACACCGTACGCATTCGAACCTTGCATCAACGGCTGGACGAGGGCGCTGTCATTGCCGCCAGCGACGCGGAT
>JAYWEH010000391.1:0-21981 GCA_043780025.1 Deltaproteobacteria bacterium | reverse complement strand
AGTCCAACGCCCCAGTCGCTGAAGCCGGTGCCGCTCACGTGAATCGCGCCTTCCGCCGGAACGACATTGGCGTCCTCGACGGGGGTGACCGAACCGGTACCGTCCGAATAGGTACGCCAGCGACCGGCAAACCCCGCCGTCGCGATCGCCCCGTCGCCGTCATTGAAGTCATCGAGGAGCACGTCAGTTCGCGTACCACCCGGCGAAGGCGGCGGGACATTGTCCGGCCCCGAACCTGGAAGGTTCGAGCTACCTCCGGTACCAAGGTTCGCATTCGGGTCGTTCGGGATCGAACCATCCGAACCCGTGTCTTTGTACTTCACGCCAGGCCCGGGCGCGCTGCACGCCGATACGGATAAGGCCAGGACAGCCAACAGCCCGTCGCACCGGTAACGGCGGCTCTGCGTTTGGAGTACAGCCCGCCCGGTGTTGATCTGCGTCTGAAGCTTCATTTGAAACGTCCTGCGAACCGAAGGTGAATCACCACCGCACGGCTGCGACCTGGACGCTCCGCCGAGAGAGCGTTGATCGCGAGATGTTCTGACGAGGGATGGACTCCGCTGCGCGAACACGCCGTGCGTGCTTGGCTCCGTCAACCTAGCATGGCAATCCGCGTCAGGACATCATTTCGGCGCCGGCGCAGCAGCGCACTCAAACAGGAAGTTCAATTACCTCGAGATCGATCGCTGAGACCGGAACGCTGCAGCCGCGGCGGCGAGATCTCGCACACGACGCGACAGAACACCCGGATCTTCGAGATCACACCGGCGCCCCCCAGATCGCACGCGATCCACTTTTTCTGGGGTTTTGCGCGGGCACGTAGGGGCGAACATCCTGGCGGGTACGCGCCCGGCGCTCTCACTTGACGACGACGACGTCGAGCGGCCCGCTCGTGTGAACGATCGTGACGCCGACGTCATCGGGATGGCGCACGAGCCGCAGGTCCACGGTCACGGGCCCCACCTGCAAGCGCTCGATCGAGAGCGTGTCCACGAACGCAGGCAGGGCCGGCGAGCGCAAGGTGAGCCGAGGCGTCAGCGCGTCGATTTCGAGCCCGAGCGCGGAGTTCAATAGCGAGAACGCCGCGGCTGACGCCCAGGCTTGCGGAAGGCAAGCCACGGGGTAACGAATCGGCTCCTGATCGACGCGCCGCTCGAAGCCACAAAACAATTCCGGCAGGCGCATGAAGTCCATGCTGGATGCGACTTCATAGAAACACTCGAGCAAGGACAACGCCGCCCGGCGGTGACCTGCGCGCGCGAGGCCGTGCGCCACGATCGCGTTGTCGTGAGGCCAGATTGAGCCGTTGTGGTAGGCCATCGGGTTGTAGCGCAGCTCGTCAGCCGCCAGGGTGCGCACGCCCCAGCCCGAAAATAGTTGGTCGCTCATCAGCTGGCGCGCAAGCGGTTCGATGCGCTCGGGTAGCGCGATGTTGGTGTACAGGCAATGCCCGGCGTTGGATGTCTTGACGCGGCAGGGCCGCTTGCCCCCGTCGAGCGCCAGCGCGTACATGCCGAGCTCTTCGCACCAGAAGCTCGCGTCGAAGCGCCGTTGCAACTCGGTCGCGCCAGCATCCCATCGGGAGGACAGCTCGCCCTCCCCCATGAGCGCGGCCAGCTTGGCCATGCCGCGCCGAGCGGCGTAGGCGTACCCCTGTACCTCGCACAGCGCGATCGGACCTTCGGCGTCTGAACCGTCACTGTGAAATACGGAGTCGTGCGAATCCTTCCAGCCCTGTTGAATCAGGCCTTTGCTGGAGCGCTTCCCGTATTCGATGAAACCATCCCCGTCCGAGTCGCCGTGGCGTTCGATCCAGTCCATGGCTCGGATCAAGCTCGGCCAGATGCTCCGAATCAGCGCACGGTCAGCTGTCGCGTCGTGGTAGGCGCAGGCCAGCATCACGAACAGCGGCGTCGAATCGACGCTGCCGTAATACCGACCGAAAGGCACCTCGCGGAGCGCAGCCATTTCGCCGTCGCGCATTTCATGCACGATCTTGCCGGGCTCCGCATCCGCTTCGGGGTCGTGCTCGGTGGCCTGGTGCGCCGCCAAGAATTTGAGCACACCTTTGGACAGCGACGCGTCCAACCAAAGCGTTTGCAAGGCCGTCCAGATGCCGTCGCGGCCGAACACTGCGCTGAACCAGGGCACGCCGGCATACGGGTACGGCCCGAACGCCGTCTCGGTCACCAACATGCGCAGGTCCGCGCGAGCCCGATTCAGCCAGCGGTTGAAGCCGGGGCTCGAGGTGTGAACCACGGTTTCGAAACGTTCACGCTCGGCGAGCTCCTGATGTGCGCTGCGCGAGGCAACCGCAAAGTTTGCCATCGCTCGGCTAGGCCGCGAGACTCGCGCAAATTGCCCAAACCGGCAGGCAATGCTCCATTCGAAATCGAGCTCCTGCCCGACGCCGAGTTCGATTTCGAAAACCGCCTCCCCTCCGTCGAGGCGCTCGGGTTGCCGCATGAACATGATCTCGCTCGTGCGTTCGCGACCGTCCAGCCCCAGGTAGCCGAGCCTCACCGCGGACGCTTGAACATCAGGTCCGAGCAACTGCCCCCGCTCCGCGCGTTTGATGCCCCGCACCTCGAACAGATCGCAAAAGTCGGCGGCCCACTCGATTCGCAACGGGAACCGTACCCGGGTGCGACCGTAGTTGCGCAGCGCCACGCGCTCCAGGTAAGTATTGTCCTCGAGCATTGCCCGCCGGGCCAGGTGCACCGTACCGTGTGGAATGGCTGACTCACCTTCCCCGAGCTCCGGGTTAGCGAGGTCGACGGACAAGAGCAGATTGTTCTCGGATACGCTGGAGCACAGCACCATCGGGTGGCGCTTGCCGAAACGCACGCGCAGCTTCGAAATGTGGCGCGTGTCGCGATAATAGAACCCCTGTTCCCCCCGCCCAGTCGGTTGCATTTCTCCGAGGCGGTCCACGATGATGAAGGAATCGCCGTGTTTGAGGACGCGACCACCTTCCGTTTCGTGCGCGGATGACGCGGCGAGATGGTTGTCCTCTTCAACTGCTGCAACTGACATGTCGCTCCTCCAATCGTTCGGCCACGTTCGAGCGCACCCGGGGCTCTGTCATCCTACGTCGGCGACGGCGCCGCTCACGTCCCAGCTGCCCGAAATGCGCTGTGGCGCGCGCGACGTCTCTCGCCGGCAGGCTCGCTCATACAGCTCGACATAGCGCTCGGCCATGAGCCGCGCCGAAAATCGCCGCTCGAACTCGCGACGGATCCGGCAGCGATCGAGCTCGTGCACGCTCTTTGTCGCGCGGATAGCCTGCTCCAGATTTGAAACGATGGCCCCGGTAACACCGTCTTCCATCACCTCGGGCACGGAACCGTGACGGAAGGCGATAACAGGGGTGCCACACGCCATGGCTTCAATCATGACCAGCCCAAACGGCTCTGGCCAGTCGATCGGGAATAGCAGCGCGCGGGCCCGGCCAACGAATTCACCCTTTTGCGGCTCCGATATTTCCCCCACAAATTCCACCAGAGGGTGGGCGAGCAGGGGTTTGATCTGCTCATCGAAATACGCCTGATCGGCCTTGCTGATCTTGGCGGCAATCTTCAAGGGCAGCCCAACCGCCTTGGCGATCTCAATCGCGCGATCGACGCGCTTTTCGGGCGATATCCGGCCCACAAAAGCCAAATAGTCAGAGGGATCCCGAACGAACTCGAGCAGATCCAGCGGCATGCCGTGAGGCACGGTGCCGATCCAGTTGGCCTGAGGCAATGGCAAGCGCTGTGCGTCGGAGATCGACACCACCGGCATGTCTCCGAAGTGATCAAACAAGTTCTGGAGGTCGGGAATGTCGAGGCGCCCGTGCAATGTGGTGAGCTGAGGCAGCCCGAGCAATCGCGACGACAGGAAATGCAGATAGTCGATGTGAAAATGAATCACGTCGTAGCGATCGCGCTCCTGCGACAATTTTTCTAGCATAACCATATGGTGAGCTAGATTGTCGATGCTGCTCTCATCCAGGCGCAGCGAGCGCGGGCAAATGCTCACGAGCTCGGCCGAAGTCTGCGAGTCTCCGGATGCGTACAAAGTCACCTCATGGCCCAGCGCGACGAGCTCCTCCGTGAGGAAGTGCACGATGCGTTCGGTGCCGCCGTACATTTGCGGGGGCACGCTCTCGAAAAGTGGGGCAATCTGGGCAATCCGCATTGGGTCTCCGTAGCTGTTCGAAGTGGATTGACCCAGACGCCAAGCAATTCGAGTGCCAGCGTAAGAGCTGCGTCGCTCGCTGCCAGTGCGCCTTTCGTGAGGGGCGTGATGGACACCGGCGGGGCAAAATGGATGGCGTTCCGGGGCGCCCGCTTCGGAATGAGGTCGGCTCGATGGCACGCGCGTTGCGAGGCGCACTTGGCAATGCGTTACCTCGCCCTCGCCCTGGATTTCGACGGCACCATCGCCGAACACGGCCGTGTCGATCCGAGTGTGCTCGCCGGCTTGAAGCGCGCAAAAGACGGCACACGCCGCCTCGTGCTCGTCACCGGCCGGATCTGGTCCGATCTGCGCGAGGTGTTTCCCGAGTATCGCGTTTTCGATCGCATCGTGGTCGAAAACGGCGCGGTACTGGTTGATCCGGAGAACGGTCGAGAAGAGCTGCTCGCGAGTGCACCTCCCGCGGCGTTCGTTCAGGCGTTGACCAGCCGCGCCATCACACCGCTGTCCCTGGGCAAGGTGATCGCTGCCACCTGGGAGCCGAACCAACATGAAGTGCTGTCGATCATTCAGGAACTCGGACTCGAGCTGCAGGTGATCTTCAACAAGGGCGCGGTGATGGTGTTGCCGTCGGGCATCAACAAGGCGACCGGGCTCGCGGCAGCGCTGGCGCATTTTGGCATCTCTGCCCACAATTGCATCGCGGCGGGAGACGCCGAAAACGACCACGCGCTACTCGAGCACAGCGGGCTCGGCGTCGCGGTGAGTAACGCCGTTCCGATGCTCAAGGAGCGCGCTGATTGGGTCACCCGCGAGCCGCGGGGCTTCGGTGTGCTGGAGGTCATCGACGAGTGGATCGCTACCGGGCTCGACGGACGCCGTCCGCGAGGGGCGCCGCCGCTGCTTTCTTTCGGCAAAGAGTCGGATGGCAGCGTTTGTGGCGTGGATATACACAGGAGCAACGTGCTGTTGTGCGGCAGCTCGGGCGGCGGCAAGTCCACGCTGGCGAGCGCGCTACTCGAGCAGCTCGGTGAAAAGGGCTACCAATATTGTCTGATCGATCCCGAAGGCGACTTCGAAGCCTCGACGGGCCGAGTCGTGATGGGGGACGCCAGCCACGCACCGGAGCCGACGGACGTGGTCAAGGCTCTGAGCGTGGTAGCGCCGAACGTTGTCGTCAATCTCCTCGGCGTGCCGCTCGAGCAGCGACCGCATTTCTCCAGGTTGCTGCTCGAGCAGCTGAAAGCGCATCAGGTGCAATTTGGGCGCCCTCACTGGATCGTCATCGACGAAGCGCACCACATGCTCAGCAAGGATGTGGAGGTGGACGCCGACGCGCTCCACGACCCGTGGAGCAGCCTGCTCTTGATCACCGTTCATCCCGGCAGCTTGCATCCGAGCGAGCTTACCCGCGTTCACACCGTCGTCGTCGTCGGGGATCACCCGCGCGAAAATTTCGCGGAACTCGCCGCCTTGTATCCGCCGGGGCTACCGAGCGTTCCGAGCCGCACGGTCGAGCCCGGTATGGGAATGGTCTGGTCACGCCAGCGCCCGGACGAGATCCGCGTCATCACCACCAAGAAGGCTCGTGAGGAACGGCGTCGCCACCACCGCAAGTATGCGGTCGGCGAACTCGGCGAGGACAAGAGCTTCTATTTCAGAGGCCCCGAGGGAGCGCTCAATCTGCGCGCGCACAATCTGCATCTGTTCATGCAAATGGCGGAAGGTGTCGATTCCGACACGTGGTCTTACCATTTGAAACGGAACGACTATTCGCGTTGGTTGCGCGACGCCGTGAAAGACGGAGACCTGGCGAGCGAGGTGCTGGACATCGAGCGTGCCGCAGAACCCGTCGAGGCGTCCCGAGCGAATCTGAGGCGAGCTATCGAGCGGCGCTACACGCTACCGGCGTGAGCCCCAACGCGAGCGCCACCTCGCGTCGCGTCAGCCCTGCGAATCATCGCGCCAGGGGCGCGAGATCACGCAGGCGTTGATGCCGCCGACACCGGTGCTGAGCTTGCCCACCGGGCGCTCGGGAAACTCCACTGCGCGATTGAAGACCAGCTTCTGCTTCAGTTCGTCGATGCTGGCGTGGACCTCGTCCGGCGCGAGCGGCGTGGGGAACAGCACCCCGCGTTCATAGCCGAGATACTGCGCGGTCAGCTCCCAGCCGCCGCCCACACCCATGCCATGTCCAAACGTGCCCTTGCGAGCGCTCACCAGCACGTCCCGGGGGATCACCTGTTGCAGGTTCTCGAGCTCTTGGAAGTCGCCGGGCGTCGCCGTGGCGTGGAGATCCCAGGAACCGAGCTGTTCCGGACGAACGCCTGCGAGGTCGAGGGCGGCCCGCATCGCAGCCTGCGGCCCTTCTTTCGACGGCGTGATGATGTGATCGGCGTCGGCCGAGGTTCCCACAGCGACCGGTTCCAGCCCAAGCGGCTTGAAGCCCTGGGCTAGAGCGTACTCCAGGTCACCCAGGATCCAGATGGCCGCTCCGCCCGAGACATGCGTCCCCTTCAACTGCGAAAGCGGCTTCGACAAACTGCCGTCCGCCGAGAGCACCCGCGCGTTGTAAAACCCACCCACGCTGAGCGGGTGTGGCGGCGGATCTGCGCAGCCAAGCACCACGAGCTTGGCCTCCCCGCGATCAATCGCGTCGATCGCCAGCTTCAGGCAAATGCCGAACGTCGAACACGCGGCCACTGGCGCGAACACGCAGCCGGTGATCTTGCCCAACATCGAGATCTGGGCGCTCGGCGTGTTGGCGATGTTCCAGAGCACGTTGGCGCTCACTTCATTCCAGGGCGGCTGCGGCGCGGCCCAGCGCTCCTGCAATTGCGACAGGCGCCGGCGCTTGTCGCGGATCATGCGCAGCTTGCCGCTCTCGACATCACCGAGCAGCTGCAATGACTCGACCTCTCGTAGCTCTTCCAGATAGGCTTTCAGCTGATCGGAGCGCTCCGCCCAGTATGCAAACCAGGCGTCTTCCAGCTCTTCCCGCCGATCCGCATCACCGGCTTCCGTGGGATCCTCGATCGGCGGCCTCGGGGCATTGCCCGACAGATAGTCTCGCAGACTCGCGTTGCGACTCGGGTCAGCCCAGAAGCGATTCCAACGCCGCTGCGCCCGGTAATGAGACAGCGAGATCCGGTGCAACGTCGGCAGCGCGCCGAGCGCTGTCGACGCATAGACGTGCGCCGCCGCTCCAAGGGCGTGCAGCTCCTGCTCGATGCCGGGGTTCTGACTCAAGGCTTGAATGAACGCGCCGACCGCATACAGCGTCGTCTGATCCATCTTGTCTTTGAGCTGGTTGAACCGGCTCGGCGGGAAGCGGTTCTCGATCCAAGACTGATAGTCTCGAAAGTCGAACTTAGGCTGACCTACTAGAAAGTTGTCAGGCCCGAAGCCATTGAAGGGGGTGAGCCAGCTCTCGGCCGACTCCAGGTTTTTCGCAAACTCTTCGATGTTTGCGCTCTTGGGGGCAATGATGCCCCAGCCCAAGACTGCCTTGCGTCGCATGCCGGTCCCGCGTCAATGTGCCAGTGACACTGCCAGAGTCAACCAGGCACTCCGGCCGAGGCTGCCAACCGTGCTTCCCTTCGCCCGCCCGGCCGTCCTGGAAAACTCGTGACGCCAATGAACAGTCGGCTCGTCAGTGCTTTCGACGCGGTGAGTCGGTCGTCGGATCGCGCGCTGACCGACCAGCGCGGCGACTCCAGTTTCGTAGAGGTCGGGATTCGAGCCAGAACGCTCGCCGATGCCTTGCTGTCGCTCGGGCTCGGGGGCGCTCGAGTCGCGCTCCTCGGGCAGCCCGATCGCGACTGGGTCGACGGGTTCTGGGCCATCGTGCTCGCCGGCGGCTGCGTCGTGCCGCTCAGCCCGTTGCACCCCGCCCCGGAACGGCATGCCTTGCTGGCGCAGAGTCGAGCCCGCGCGCTCCTGGTCAGCGAAACAATGAGCGCCGAGTTCACCGAACACACGGGCGCAATGCTCTTCGGTGGGGGCCGAGTGTTATCCGCGGCAGCTCCGACGGGTCACGCCCCCGGATGCTCACGTTCGGGGAAGGCCGCCGCCGGAGACCCCGAACACGCCGCCGCGCTGCTCCTGTACACGAGTGGCACGACGGGGCGCCCCAAAGGGGTATCGCTCAGCCATTTCAACGTGTTCGAGGGCATTCGGGCGTTGACCGAGGCCTGGCAAATCACGAGCCATGACCGCTTACTTCACACCCTGCCACTGCACCACTTGCACGGCATCTGCGTGGCGCTGCTCACGGCTCAATGTGCTGGAGCAGCCACCACGTTTTTGGCGCGATATTCAGCCGCTGCGGTGCTCGAAGCGGTGCCCGGCTCGACGCTGCTCATGGGGGTGCCGACCCAGCACCAGCGTCTGCTCGAACACCTCGAAATGCTGCCTGAACGGGAGCGGCAGGCTCACGCGGCCGAGCTCTCGCGACTCCGGCTCATCACGAGCGGCAGCGCCAAGCTGCCTGAACGGGTGGGGCGGCGGCTCGAGCAGCTCTCCGGGCAATATCCTCTGGAGCGGTACGGGATGACGGAGGTCGGGATCGTGATCAGCAACCCGCTATTCGGGGCGCGCTTGGCCGGCAGCCCCGGACGCCCACTGCCCGGCTATGGGATTCGCATCGTCGACGAGCTGGGCCGAGACGCTGGTCCGGGGGAACCCGGTGAAATCTGGATCCAGGGTGCAAGCGTATTTGCCGAGTACGACGCTGATCCCGAGAGCACCTCGGCCGCGTTCGAATCGGGCTACTTCAAAAGCGGCGACACCGCCGCGTGGACCCCGGACGGGAACGTACGGATTCTGGGCAGGACCAGCGTCGATATCATCAAGAGCGGCGGCTACAAGCTCAGCGCCATCGAAATCGAGGAGCAGGTCCGCGCCCACCCCTGGGTCGAAGACGTTGCGGTCGTGGGTCTCCCCGACGACCTCTGGGGCGAACGCGTCGTCGCGGTCGTCATCCCGAACGCCCAAGGCCGTATCCAGGTGGAACAGGACGGGCAGCGTGCGCTCGAGGAGTTGAAGGCCTGGCTGAGGCAGCGCATGGCCGGCTACCAGGTTCCGAAGACATTGTCATGGTGGGATCAGCTGCCCCGCAATGCGCTCGGCAAGGTGCAGAAGGTAGAGCTCATAGCCGAGCTCGGTCGGCGCACCTGACACGGCGCGACAAGCCGAGCGCCAAGCTGTTCCACCCCGGTTCAGAACCCAGCAGAAATGCGCATTTTTCAGGAGCACGCCCACAATCCCAGCACTACACTAGCGCACGATGACTTCGCGTTGCTTTGCCCGCATTTCCGCTGCTCGCCCGGTGGAAGTGGTGCTTTCCCTGCCCCGTTCGATCGCCTTTTGGTCGAGCTCGCTCTGCATCTTTGCTGGGTGCTCTTCTGATCCCGAACCGCCTGCCCCGCCGCCCAACAACGGCGTGCCGACAGTGAACGGCGACGGCACCGGTACCGTCTTCGATGACGACATCGGACCCGGGACGAGCGAAGGGTTCGACTCGAATGACGCCTGCGTCGGGCAGGAGTCTGGCACGGAGCTCGCGCCCGCAATCTTGGAGCTGCTCGTGGATACGAGCCTGTCCATGGATCAGAATGCGCCCCGATCGAATCGTTCAAAGTGGGTCGAAACACGCCGCGTCGTGCTCGAAGGCATCGATCTGATGCCTTCGAGCACCAGCGTCGGAGTGGTGTTTTATCCGGACGTGGATACCAATGCGGCCGATTGCTTCGATGGGCAAGCCGATGTGCAAGCCCAGCAGCTCGGCTCGTCTGACTCCCCGCAACGGCAACAGATTCGCCAGGCGTTTGGCGACGAGGATCCGCGCGGTAGCACGCCCACACACGACGCCTACCGCTACGCGCTCGGGCAACTGGGAGAAGTCAACGCGATCGGGCAACGGTTCCTGGTTTTGATCACTGATGGCACGCCGACCTACGCGCTGAACTGCGAGGGCTCCGGCACTCCCAATGATCCTGCTGATCCCACGCCGCTCATTCCCGAAGCGGCGAGCGCGCTCGGCCGCGGTATGAAGACATTCGTGATCGGCTCGCCGGGCAGCGAAGACGCGCGCCGGAGCTTGTCGCAGATGGCCGAAGCCGGTGGCACCGCCACCCTAGGCTGTTCCCACGACGGCAATCCCCGCTATTGCCACTTCGACATGACGGAGGAAGCGGACTTCGCCGTCGGCCTGCGCGACGCACTCGCCTCTATCTCCGGCCTGGCGCTGAGCTGCGCGTATGACATCCCGCCGCCTCCGGACGGTGCCACGCTCGACCCGAGCCGGGTCAACGTACTGTTTACGCCTCCGGAAGGAGAGACTGAAGTCATTCTGCAGAGCCAGGGTGGCTGCACCACGGGCTGGCAGTACTCGACCAATCAAGGTCAGGTCCTGCTTTGCGGCGATACGTGTGATCGGGTGAAGGCGTCGAACGGGCGGCTGGCGCTCGAATTCGGCTGCACCACCCAGGTGATCTTCTAGGCCGCTGCACGCGAACCGTTGGCGTTCACGGCAATGGGCTCAATTGGCTCACCCGGTTCGCAACCGGGCACCGTGGAGGCCTGGGCGCTCGAGTTCATTCTCACGGTTTCGCTGGCTCACAAGTTCGCTCCGCCCGACGCGCCTGCGACGTTCGAGGCCGCGAGCGTCGATCGCCTCGTCGACGCACCGGGCCGCCCGCCTCAGCTGCGGCTGGCTCGGCGCCGTTCGGCCGTGCCCGACAAGCTGGACGCGCCGAGCGCGCGGGCCAAGTTGCTCCACACCTTTCTGCACCACGAGCTACAGGCGGCGGAGCTGATGTGTTGGGCGCTCTTGCGCTTTTCCAGCGCGGAAGAGCAATTTCGGCGTGGACTAATGCGCATCTGCCTCGACGAGATCCGGCATATGAATGCCTACCGCGTCGAAATAGAACGGCTCGGCTTCCAATACGGGGACTTCCCCGTGCGCGACTGGTTCTGGGAACGAGTGCCCACCTGCGCTTCCAAGATCGAATTCGTGGCGCTGATGGGCATTGGCCTCGAAGGAGCGAACCTCGAGCATGCGCCCCATTTCGCCGAACGGCTCGAACAGGCGGGTGATTCACGCGCGGCGGAGCTGCAACGCTTGATCGCGCGCGAAGAGCTCGGGCACGTGAGCTTCGCGGTGCACTGGTTCGAACGCTGGACTCGCCCCCTCGATTTCGCGGTCTGGTGCGCGGCGCTGCCGGCGCCACTGTCGCCCCTGATGATGAAGGGCAAAAACTTCGATCGACAGGCGCGCTTGCGAGCCGGCATGAGCGAGTCCTTCATTACTCAGCTAGAACGTTGGCAACCGTGAGCGAGCGCGCGGGGGGTTGGTGAGTGACGGCCGCGGACCACGCGAGCTTGCCCCGGCTCTGGGTCTTCAATCTGGATGCGGAAATGGAGCTGTCGCGCGCGGGCTCGTATCAGACCACTGACGCCGTGCTGCGCGCCCTCGGATCGCTCGAGCCTCGCGCTCGCGCGCTGATGCAGCCCGGTGACCGCGCGCTCGGTGAGGCGGCGCAGCTTCCGCGCCGCGAAATCGGAGCCTGTTGGAGCCCCACGCCGTCAGCGCTTCGGCGTTTGCAAAAAGCCGGCGCCGAGCTCGGCCCCACGCCAGGCGAATCCGTGCTGCGGCGCGTCTGCCAGCGCAAGTTCTACTACGAGCTCGGCGGTGGAGCGCCCGGGGCGGTGTATGTCGAGGACGAACACGCGCTTTCCGTGCTGCTCGCCCGCTTGGAACCCGGCGATTGGCTGTTCAAACGCGCTTTCAGCTTTGCGGGTCGCGGCCAACGGCGCATCCAAGGCCAGCCCTCGACCGGTGATCGGCGCTGGCTCGGCGATTCACTCGTGCGCGGGGGTCTGCTCATGGAACCCTGGCTGCACATCGAAGGCGAGCTGTGTTTGCACGGGTTCATCGATCTTCGCGGCCAGCTCCAGCTCGGGCAAGCCTGCGTGCAGTGGACCGACGCCCGGCGTGCGTGGCTCCGAACAGCGCGAGCAGCCACGGGGGATCTGGATAGCTCCGAACGAACCGCGCTGGCACGGAGCGCCGAGGCCGCGGCGCGAGCCCTGTGGGCCGCGGGCTATTGGGGTCCATTTGGTATCGATGCGTATCGCTTTCGTTCCGCGTCGGGAGCCCGCGGCTTCAATCCACTGGGTGAGCTCAACGCGCGCTACACGATGGGCTTCGCCGCCGGCTTCAGCCCCGTCCCGCGTCTCTAGCGCCAGCAGAGCGCAAGCCTTACATCACGGCGCCGATGCGCCAGGGCAAGAACTCATTGTCGCCAAAGCCGAATTCTTCGCTCTTGGTCTTGGATCCGGAGGCGACTTCGAGCCAGCGCTGGAAGATCTGCTGCCCCAGCGTCTGCAGGCTCACCTGACCCGTCATCAGCACACCGCAATCGATGTCCATGTCTTCACGCATGCGCTCGAACAGCGGCGTGTTGGTCGTGAGCTTGAGGCAGGGCGCGGGCTTGCAGCCGTAAACCGAGCCGCGGCCCGTCGTGAAACAGATCAGGTTGGCGCCGCTCGCGACCTGACCGGTCGCGGAATACGGATCGTTGCCCGGCGAGTCCATGAACACAAATCCACGCTCGGTGATCGGTTCCGCGTAGCGGTACACGCCCATCAGCCCGGTGGTCCCAGCCTTGGCCACGGCGCCCAGGCTCTTCTCGAGGATGGTGGTGAGGCCGCCGACTTTGTTGCCGTGTGAGGGATTGTTGTTCATCGACCCACCGGTAGCGCGCACGTGTTCCTCCCACCAGTGAATGCGTTCCATGAGCTTTTCAGCCACTTCCACGCTCACTGCCCTGCGCGTCAAGAGCTGCTCGGCGCCGTACACTTCGGGCGTCTCCGACAGAATCGCGGTACCGCCCTGCCGGACCAGGAGATCCGCCGCGGCCCCGAGCGCCGGATTGGCGGTGATTCCCGAGTAACCGTCCGACCCTCCACACTGGAGCCCAATCGTCAGGTGGCTCGCGGGCACGCGGGTGCGCCGGGCCTCGTTCGCCTTGGGCAACATCGCGAGCAAGGCTTCGATGCCGCGCTCCATGGTGACGCGGCTGCCGCCGACATCTTGAATGTTCATATAGCTCAGCGCCGGCCCTTGCGTGAGCCGCGCACGATCCAACACCGCCGAGCCCTGGTTGGCCTCACAACCCAGCCCGAGCAGCAAGACGCCCGCCATGTTCGGGTGGTGCATGAAGCCCCCGAGCGTGCGCTGCAACATTTCGATGTTTTCGCCGGTGGTCGCGGTTCCACAACCGCCCGAATGCGTGAAGGCGACGATGTCATCGACGTTCGGGTAGTCGCGCAACGCCTGCTGGCGCAGCCGGTCGACGATCGCTCGCGCGACCGTCGCCGAACAGTTGACCGTGGTGACGACGCCCACCATGTTGCGCGTCGCCACGCGGCCGTCTTCGCGCACGAAGCCTTCAAAGGTGGCTCGGTCCGCCTCCGGCACGAAGTCCGTCGCTCGGTAATCCACCCCGAACTTCGCCTCGCGGCTGAACTCCGCGTAACTCAGATTGTGCACATGCACGTGCTCGCCTGCACGGATCGGCGACTCGGCGAAGCCGATGATCTGGCCGAACTTCCGCAGCGGCTCGCCGCGCGCCACGTCGGCCGCACACAGCTTGTGACCCGCGGGGATGTCGTCCAGACACGTCACTCCGTCGACGCGAGTATTCCGCGGCAAGGCGGTGACGGCCACGAGCACGTTGTCTCGAGTATCGAGGCGTAGCGTTCGAGGAGCAGAAGGAGTGGAAAAATCCAAATTTGACGTTGCCATAGGGCCTTCAGGCAAGAGCTCGTGGGCGAGCGCCTCGTCAATGCGCGGGGCGCCGGGTTCGATCTAGCACGGACGGACGTGCGCATTCGAGCCGGCCGCGCGCAGTGAGCGCTGGCGAGCGGCATTGGCGAGCGAAACCAACATGCGTTCGCCGGTTTGGAAGTCGACGCAGGCGTCCGTGATGCTCTGCCCGTAGGTCAACCCCGCTGGGCTTTCCGTCAAGGCTTGCCGGCCGGCAACCAGGTGGCTCTCGATCATCACGCCGAGCAGCGGGCTTTCCGTCAGGGCGAGCTGCTCGGCGACGTTCTCGAGCACCTTCGGTTGGTTGTCGTGGTCCTTACCGCTGTTGCCATGGCTGCAGTCGACGAGCACGCGCACAGGTAGCCCGGCAGCACGCGCGCGAAAGCTTGCGAGCGAGACGAACTCGGCCCCGTAGTTGGGGCCCTGGTCACCTCCGCGCAGCGTGACATGGCAGTTGGGGTTGCCGAAGCTCTCGGACAAGACCAATCGTCCGTACTGATTGGGAGCCAGCCGATGGTGCGGTCGAGCAGCGCTGATCATGCCGCCCAGCGCGCCATCGAGGCGACCGTCCGTGCCATTCTTGAAGCCCACGGCAAACGGCAGCGATGAGGCCAGCTCTCGGTGCGGTTGGCTCTCGGTCGTGCGCGCGCCAATCGCCGCCCAGCTGATCAGATCGGTCTGGTAGCTGGACAAGTTGGCGTCCAGCAACTCGGTGGCGATGGGCAACCCGAGCTCCGCGATCTGCGTCATCAACTCGCGCGCCAGCGTGAGACCGTTGGCGACGTCGCAACGCCCATCGAGATGGGGGTCACTGATCAGCCCTTTCCAGCCCACGCTGCTGCGCGGCTTCTCCAGGTAGACGCGCATCACGACCAGGAGATCGTCCGAGAGACGCTCCGCGACGGGTCGCAAGCGCTCCGCGTATTCGAGCGCGGCTCGCGGATCGTGCACGGAGCAGGGACCGATCACCGCCAGCAGGCGCGTATCGCGCCCCTGGACGAGATTGATGATCTGATTGCGAAACGCCGCCACCTTCTGCGCCGCAGCGAGCCCGAGCGGAAAGCGGGCTGCGAGCTCCCGAGGGGTGGGTACTTGGGCAGACCGACTCCGCCGCGGGGACGGCTCCGTAGAGGCGACTGCATCGGACTTTACTTCGATCGAAAGGGACATATTTCTTTCCGGTGGAGTTCGAGGCCACAAAGCAAAAAACCCCCGGTCGTGGCGACCGAGGGTGGTTGGGCGAGTGCGCTCTTGGGCTACTAGCTACAACGGACCTTGGCCGCCACCGCATGGTGGAGCCAATACGTAAACCGGACGCTGTAGAGACGACGTGCCAAGGGAGATACCGCTAGACGCAGAAGCTATCAGAGTCGCGATTTCGTCGCAATCTCCTTGGCAATCCCTCTTCGGGACGCTCAGCCGAGATCGCTCGGATGGCCGGGACCCTGAGGAACGAAGCCGAGCTCAGGTGTCTTCGACCACCACGACGTCCGGAGCCAGCCGCTGCAACGTGGCCAAGCTGGTCCGTTGCCAGTGCATGCTCGGATCCCGGCGCAGCCGGATCTTGTAGGGCCTGCCTTCCGTATCGACCTTGTAGATCCAGGCCACCATGGCCTTGAGGCAGGACGAATTGATGAAATCGAGCTGCTGCAGCTCGATCGTCACTTCCGAGAGCTGCTGCGACAGCGCCTGGTCATGGAGCAACGCGAGGAACCGGTCGAGCACGGCCGCGCCTTCAGCCTCACCGACACCGGAGAAACGCACGCTACCGGGCGCGCCATCGATGGGACTCAGCGTCAATCCATCGGCCTCGATACGAGGTAGATTCATTGCACTGTTCACCGGTCACCTCGCATGGTCGCCTGCACGACGATACTGACCTCCCGCCCCTCGACGGAGCAACTCACGTCGAGCCCCGCTTCGGCGACGATGCGCGCGAGACCCAACCCGGACATGCCCGCCATAGGCGCAGTCGACCGGATCAGGCGGTCATAATATGCGATTGGGTCGGGAGCTTCCCTGAGCTCGCTCACGCGCCGCGCGACCTCGCGAAGCTGCTCCGGCGCAGCAGTATTGCGAGTGCGCAGCCGCACGAACGATTTGTCAGCCAATCGTTCGAGCTCAAACTCGAGGCCCACCTCAGGCGTGCTGCCATATTTGAGCACGTTCTCGACGAGCTCATGCGCTGCCATGTGCAGGCGTGAAGTGATCTCGAGATCCTCGATAGTCATCTGACAGAAGTCGATGAGCCAGTTGGCGATTTTTCCCGCCACGCTGTGGGAGCGATCGAAGGAAAAAGAAACGGCGGTACGCGCTGCGGCAAATTGTGACACTCTCGGGTAGGAACGACCTCGTCCGATCGAAGATTAGGGACCATTCGCCGGCCGGAAAAACAACAGGTTACGCCTTCGGACAACCCGACCCATGCGAGTCGACGCACACCAACATTTCTGGGATCCCGCGCGCGGGGATTATGTTTGGATGGATGCCCTCACTGGCGCCGCTGCGCGCACATTGGCGCGGCCGATCTTGCCGCCGGAGCTAGAACCCATCCTGGCCCGCCACAACATCCAGCGTTCGGTGCTGGTGCAGGCCGCTCCGAGCGAGGCCGAAGGCGATTTCCTGCTGTCCCTAGCAGAGCAGCATGATTTCATCGCGGGCGCGGTGATCTGGCTCGACATGCAGAGCCAAGGCTTCGGGCAGAAGCTCGAGCAGGCCCGCAAGCACCCGAACTTTCTGGGTATTAGGCCAATGATCCAAGACATCCCCGATCCAGATTGGATGTCGGGCCGCTCGGTCAAGGCGGCCTTCGCGCTGCTCGAGCAAAGCGAGACTTGCTTCGACTTCTTGATCCGCTGGCATCAGTTGCCGGCAACCCTCGGGGTGTTGGCGGAGTTTCCGAAGCTCCGAGCCGTGATCGACCACATCGCCAAACCCGACATCAAGGCACGGCAGTTGTCTCCCTGGTGTGACTGGATGCGACAGGCGGCCAGCCACCACGGCGTGTATTGCAAGCTCTCAGGGATGATCACCGAAGCCGACGCGAGCAGCTGGACCCCGGCAGACCTGGCTCCATTTATTGAACACGCGCTCGCCTGCTTTGGGCCGGAGCGCTCGATGTTCGGTAGCGACTGGCCCGTGTGCACACTGGCCGGCAGCTACGAACGGGTGCTCGCCGCGCTGGAGCTCAACCTGGACGCGGCGACGCTCGACCGCCTCGCCCAAGCGCGAATCTTCGGGGGCACTGCACGCGAGTTCTATCGACTGCCATGACGCCCCCACCCACCGTGCGCGAGGGCAATCGCCCTTCCCCTCCTTTCGATCTCACCGGCAAAGTCGCGGTGGTGAGCGGTGCTGCTTCGGGCATCGGCAAAGCCATCGCGGAATTGTTCTGCGCTCGCGGTGCCCAGGTGTGGCTGCTCGATATAGACCAGGGCGCCGGCACGCGGCTCGCGGCCCAGCTGGTCGAAACCGGCGCGGCCGCGCGTTTCAGCGCCTGTGACGTCGCCTCCGCCGAGCAGGTAGCGAGCGCGTTTGCCGCCGTTTCGGGGGAGCTCGGGCGCCTCGACATCTTGGTCAACAACGCCGGCATCGCCCATGTCGGGACGATCGAGAACACCGAGGAAGCGGAGCTCGATCGCATCTATGCCGTCAACGTCAAGGGCGTCTTTCATTGCTCGCGGGCAGGCATCCGGCTGATGAAACAGAGCGGCGGCGGCGCCATCGTGAACATGGCCTCGATCGCGTCGGTGGCGGGGCTCCCGGAGCGTTTGGCCTATTCGATGAGCAAGGGTGCAGTGCTCAGCATGACCCTGAGCATGGCCGCTGATCTCGTGGGCCACGGTATTCGCTGCAACGCCATCTGCCCGGCGCGCGTCCATACACCATTCGTCGACGGCTTTCTGAGACGAAACTACCCGGGCCGCGAACGCGAGATGTTCGAGCGGCTGTCGCGGGCACAGCCGTTGGGCCGCATGGGTACACCCGCCGAAGTAGCGGCGCTGGCCTTGTACCTGTGCTCCGACGAAGCCGCCTTCGTCACGGGCAGCACATACACGATGGATGGCGGCGCGACGTCGCTGATCGGGGTGACCGGAGCCGCGCAGCCTGCCGGCGCGGGCAACGCCGAAGGAGCATGAAAATGAAATTGATTCGGTTTGGCGAGCCGGGGCGCGAGCGCCCGGGCCTACTGCTCGGGGACGGAGCACGCATCGACGCCTCGAGCTTCGGGGAGGATTACGGCGAAGCCTTTTTTGGAGGTGACGGCTTGCAACGGCTCAACGCCTGGTCGAAGCAGCACGCAAAGAGCGCACCGCGCGTCGCGGACACGGTGCGTTGGGGAGCACCGATCGCTCGCCCCAGCAAGATCGTGTGCATCGGACTCAATTATCGCGGCCACGCCATGGAAACGGGTGCCGAGATCCCGCGCGAACCGATCATCTTCATGAAGGCCACGTCCGCGCTGGTAGGCCCCAATGACGACCTGATCATCCCGCGGGGCTCCGAGAAAACGGATTGGGAAGTGGAGCTCGCACTCGTGATTGGGGCACGTGCCCGCTACGTCTCCAAAGCGGACGCTCCGCGCCACATCGCCGGTTACGCCCTGCACAACGACTACAGCGAACGGGCCTTTCAGCTCGAGCGCGGTGGCCAATGGGTGAAGGGCAAGAGCGCGGACAGCTTTGCCCCGCTCGGCCCCTTTCTGGCGACGGCCGATGAAGTACCAGACGTCGGGAACCTGGAATTGTGGCTGGAGGTCAACGGTCAGCGCCTGCAGACCGGAAACACCAATGACATGGTGTTCGATGTCAATGAACTGGTTAGTTACGTGTCGCAGTTCATGACACTTCTGCCCGGCGACGTAATCAGCACCGGCACACCGGCGGGCGTGGGGCTCGGCCTCGAGCCGCCGCGCTTTCTGCGCGCCGGCGACGTCTGCGAGCTCGGCATATCCCATCTGGGCCGATCGCGGCAGCGCGCCGTCGCCTGCGACTGAACCTGCAACGGGGACGTCGCCGGGCCGAAACCCTGGGGTGACGTGCGCCCGTAGTAGGGTCGGCCAATGTGCCGGCCCGGTGTTTCACGGCTGCCCCAGGGCCTTGTCGTCCCGCAGATCGCGCTGGCCGAGAAAGGCGGCGAGGTAGGGAAGATAATGTCGCCGCGCGGCCGAGTGCATCTCGGATTTGCAGGGACCGCGATGATGCGTAACAATTATTGGGTGTATCGGCAGTGGCGTTCTCAGGCGCGCCAGGCGCGGGGTCTGAAAGGGCATTCATAGATGGCCGAGGACCCTCCCGCCCCCAAGGGCTTTTTTGACACGACGCCCAATGTCGACGGCTTCTTTCGCGAGCTGGTTGGGCAGGTGATCAAGAATCGCGGCTTCGAGCCGAGCTCCGCCGGCGCCAGTTACGTCGTGGGCCTGCTCGCCGATTCCGCCAAACCCAACGCCACTGCGCTGAACGTGATGGGCGGCAATTCGTTCACGTTGATGCTGGCGGACGCGCTCGAGACCTACGGCCCTGCACGCTTCGAAAAGCTCCGCCTGCTCGGCGACGGCGTGCTCTACCTGAGCGGTTTCTTCGGCGAGCACCTGACTCGGCGCGGGCTCGAGCCCTATTATGTGCGGGGCCTGGGCGCTACAGCGTACAGCGGCGCGGCTTCGATGTTGCGCGTCGTGGGCGCACCGAGCCAGGGGCCCGACGTCTTCAGCGAGCTCTCGCATAACTTCGAGATGTTCGTGCAACTGGTGAGCTCGGTGTCCGAAGAGCTCTGCGCCCGGAACGTTCGGGATGACAGCGCGCTTCTCGACGTATACGAGCGCTGGCTCAAGGTGCAGTCGGCTCACTTGACCGAGCTGCTCCTGTCTCAAGGGCTCCTACCCCAACGCGGCACCCCCGGTGTTCATTAGTGCGCCGGTTCCAATGAAGCGATGGGAATTTCGAATGCCCCAGCTGGAGCGAGGGCATCGAAATTCCCGCCTTTGCCACCAGTTTGAACCGGCTCCCTCCTATATATTGGCCTCGATTCGATAGAATCGAGGCGCGGAGCGGCTCCGCCGGCGCCAACAGGGGCTGCTCGTCGAATACCCACTAGTCGAATACGACAGTGCGGTTTTGATGCACGAGCACGCGGTGCTCGAGGTGCCAGCGAACGGCCCGCCCGAGCACGCTGCGCTCGACGTCGCGGCCTTTGCGGATCAGGTCCCCGATCGAGTCTTTGTGTGAAGTCCGGATCACGTCCTGCTCGATGATCGGCCCCTCGTCGAGCTCCGCGGTCGCGTAGTGAGCCGTCGCCCCGATCAGCTTGACGCCGCGCTCGGCTGCCTGGTGATACGGCTTGCCGCCGGCGAAGGCAGGCAAGAACGAGTGGTGGATGTTGATGATCCGGTTCCGGTATTGATTCACAAAGGAAGGGCTCAGGATCTGCATGTAGCGAGCGAGCACCACGAGATCGATGCGATGCTGCTCTAGCAACTCGAGCTCACGAGCCTCCTGCTCGACCTTGTTTTCCTTAGTGATCGGATAGACCACGAAGGGAATGCCCATGTGTTTGGCCACCGGCGCGAGGTCAGGTCGATTGCTGATGACGAGCGGAATCGAACACGGCAACTCGCCGCTCTGATGGCGCCACAGGAGATCGTACAAACAGTGATCGTATTGCGAAACGAAGATGGCGACGCGCGGGCGGTCACTGTCGTAGAAAATCCGCAGATCCATGCCGAACCGCTTGGCGACTTCTCCGAGCGCCCGCTCCAGCGTGCCCCGATCGGTCAGCAGCTCCGAAAGATCGAAGCGGATGCGTTGAAAGAACTGGTTTGCTTGTTCGTTGCGGTGCTGATCGGCCGCGAGGATGTTGGCGCCGTGCCCGGTGAGCACCTGTGCCAGCGCCGCCACCAGGCCATGTCGATCGACACACGACACCAGCAGCGTGGCCACTTCCGATTTCGGTTCTGCCGCCGACGGCACCCCCGGCTTGTCCACTTCGGTCGTCACGACGGGACATTCGTATAGCGGATATTTCTCATGAGATCGCCTCCATTTCATGGCAACCGGCTCCGCCGCCGTCCGATGAGTCCGGGTGACCTTCGGCCGCTTCCTCGTCTACCTGTGCGCGCTCAACGCCTGCTCCGCGACGACAGCGGTGGACCCTCCGCAACGGCAGAGCGGATGCGGCAGCGCGGTCGTCGCGATCAGCCAGATTCAAGGCACAGGGGCTACTAGCCCGTTCGTGGGTCAGACGCTGCACGTCGACGGCGTCGTAACCGCCGATGCACCGGAAGAAACTGGAGAGCCGGGCTTCTACATGGAGTCTCCCACGCACGACACGGACGCGATGAGTTCGGAAGGTTTGTTCGTCATCATGCCGCCCGAACAGGTCCGGCCCGAACTCGGCCGCCGCATCTGGCTACGGGGTCGCGTCGCGGAGCGCCGTGGGGTCACCGCACTCGAAGCCGTCGAAGTAGTCTCGGATTGCGGTCCCGCCGGCCGTCAGCCGAACCCGATCGAGTTCGCTGCGCTGCGCGGCAGTGACGTCACCGCGGCGGCCGAACGCTGGGAGAACATGTGGGTCCACTCGGGCGAAATGTGGACGCTCGTCGACGCCTCCCGCGCGCGAAGCCGCGGCGAGGTGGCGGCCACGGCGGGCAATCGCCCCTATGCCGATGGGCACGAGCTCCACAACGAAAATCCCGAGACAGCTTTGCCGTTCTGGGCTGTGCGCGACGCCGCCTTGCATGAGCGCACCTGGACGTTGCCCGCACAAGGCGCGCTCGATCTGCGAGCCGGAGCGCGCGCGTCAAACCTGACCGGTATCGTACAGCTCGCCTCCGGCGTGAAGAGCATCCTCGCCACCTCCAGGGTCGACTGGCAGTCGCCCACCGTCAGTCCTCCACCCTCCGCGAGGCCGAGCCATTTGCGCGTCGCTGCGCTGAACGTTCACAACTATTTCGTCCAAATCGGCAGCCTCGGAGC
>JAYWEH010000390.1:0-9604 GCA_043780025.1 Deltaproteobacteria bacterium | reverse complement strand
GCAGCGTCCAGCCGAGCTGGCGCAACACACCGCGAAACAGCTGCTCTTCGTCTCGTGCCGAGCGGGACAACGTCACGTAGCGGCCCACCTCCCCGTCTGCCGCGGCTGACGCCGCACGCTCATAGTGCTCGAGCATGAGCAAAAGGTGCGGATGTGCTAGCGCAACCTCTTTGGGGACCACCGTGTCCTTGCCGGCGCGCAGGCAGCCCTCCGCGATGTTGGCCACCACGCGCGCCAGCTCGCGGTCGTAGGGGCGCTTGCGCAAGTAGTCGTTGCTGCGCGTGCTCTGTTCGACGAGCAGCGCCGCGCGATCGAGATAGCTGCCAGCCCATGCCGGCGCCGCCTCGAGCAGCCAACCCAGCGCGCACAGCGCGCACAGGCTGCGCCGGCTGATCATTCGACGTCCTCGGCCTTCGGCGGCTCGCTGGCGGCGGCGGGGGCCTTCGGCAATAGCTGTTGCCAGCTCTCCTCGGCCAGGGTCTGGCGAGCCGCCTCCCGCTCCGCGATGCGCTTGGAACGACCGCGCCCTTGGGCGCCCCAATGTTCCCCGAGCTTCACCCGCACGACGAACCAGCGATCGTGAGCGGGTCCGCCTGAATCCACCACTGCGTAAGTGGGTGCGGTGCCGCCGAGCGCCTGGACGCGCTGTTGCAGCTCCGTCTTCGGATCCAGGCGGCGCGTCGTCGACAACAGTTCGAGCTGGGGCTCGACCAGCCGCGCACACGCCGCGCGCGCCGCGTCAGCGCCCACGTCGAGGTACGTGGCGGCGATCAGGGCCTCCACGAGGTCGGCGAGCACGTTGTTGCTGCCGCGCAGGTTGCTGCCTTCGGCGCCGCGTCCGAGCAGGAGCGCATCCGTGATCTGTTGTTCGCGAGCCCATTCCGCGAGCGCGTCGGTGTTGACGAGCTGGGCGCGGATGCTGGTCAGGACCCCTTCGTCAGCATTCGGAAAACGCTGGAACAGGAGCTCCGTCACGCATAGACCGAGCACCGCATCACCGAGGAACTCGAGGCGCTGGTTGTCATGCGACAGGCCTTGCTCATTGGCGTAGCTCGGATGCGTGATGGCCTCTCGCACGTGAGGCGCGTCCAGCGGAACGCCGAACAGGTCACTGATCTTGGAACACATACGAGAGCGCTCGGTCGCGCAGCGAACGAGCCGCCCAGTCTAAGCTGCCGAAACCACGCCACGAAAGCGCCGCCGCGCGCTTCGATGCGAACCTTCGGCCGGCCGGAGTTCATCCAAATCGTCGAGGCATCGCTTTTTTTGCCCAGCGCTGCCCAGAAGTTCCAAGCCGAATGTTCCGCTAGCATGAACGGAGCCCCGTGAGCCGCCTTCTCGCCTGCCCCTTCTGCCGTGAAATGTTCGAGCAAGGCGAGGTCGAGCAGTGCCCCGACTGCGACATCCCGCTCGTGGCAGCGCATAGCTTGCCTCCGTCGCAGGAGAGCGTGGACGCCGATGCCGTAGCCTGGGAGCAGGACGCACCCGAAGACGCGGTGCAGCCGTGGTACGCTGTAAAACATGGCCGTGGAGCGTTCATCGCGCTCGGCCTCGCCAGCCTCGGCTGCTTCTGGTTCACGCCCTGGCTCGTCATTTCGTCGCCTTACGAGGAGCTGCGCACGGGCCACGCGCTGGCCGCCGGGCGGCTCGGCTGGCTTTGGGGCGGGGCCGTGGCCTGGTTCGTGGGCATCGCGTTGATCGCGAGCCGGCGAACCATCCACCAGCTGCAGGGCGTGCGCGCCATCGCAACGCTGTTCGCAGCCATGACGACGGCCGAGATTGGCATGTTGCTGTTGCAAAGCCCGACAGGCTCACGCCTAGTCCAGTACAACTACGAGTGGGGCTGGGGTCTGTACGTGTCGCTGGGCTCGAGCCTGGCGGGGATCGTGACCGGCGTGCGCCTCGGCCGCTTCACGCCGCGATCCAAAACAGAAATCCGGACGAGCGGACCGCACCCCTCCGCGACCTTGCACTAGTACGCCGGTTCAATGAAGTGATGGGAATTTCGAATGCCCCGGCTGGAGCGAGGGCATCGAAATTCCCGCCTTTGCCACCCATTTGAACCGGCTCCCTCCTCTATCTTGGCCTCGATTCGATAGAATCGAGGCACTAGTGCCACGTACCCCAAATCCGTGCCGGGTTTCGCCGCGTCCCCAGCGGGTGAGGGCCGCGTCGAAACCGGCAAGATGCGCGGCCTCGCACTCGGCACTTCCTTTTATATTGGGAAAACCCGGCGCGGACTTCGGGTTTCTCCTACTAGAATACGCGGAGCGCGCTCAGAAGGCCGCGCCGAGTTCGAAAGACAGGGTCCATTGGCGAGGGCTGGTGGCGCAGCTCTCCCCGGCGGCGTCGCAACGCAATGCGGTCTCGGTTGCGTCATCGGTCTGTACCGAGTCGGGCGGTGCGACATCGGTCGCGAACTGCGCGGCGACCTTCAGGAGCTCCCACTGATAGCTGGCGCCGACGAGGACGCGATGGCGGTAAATTTCCGCGGCGCCGAACGAGGCATCGTTGGCAAAATCCGCGCCTGAGCCAGCCCGACACAACGCGCTGCCGTCGAACACGCCGGGGGGCGCGCCGTTCGCGGCCGGCACACCGGAGTCCAGCGAAGCGCCGGGCGTGTTGTTGCCCGCGTAGTCGCAGTCCGTCAGCGCGTTCACGCTCGGCGTGAGGTCCACGCTCGCGGAGTCCGCGTCAATGCGCAGCCATTGATAGCCGAGCCAGGGGGTGATGACGAAACGGCTGGGCACCACGAACGGGTGCGACACGCGCGCATCGAGCGCGAGCGTGCCGAGCTCGAGCTCACCCGAACCCGTCATGCGCCGCAGACCGATGCCGACGGACGTGTCCGGCAGATAGCGGAGAGCGCCATGGCGCAGGCCCTCGAACAGGGCCAAGCGCGCGTCAGCGCCCCAAGAAATCAGGCTCGTGTTGGGCATCACACCCAGGCTGGCCGCGGTTTCTATGCCAAACCCGAACCCCTTGCGGACCTCGAGCGCGTAGTGTTGCAACCAGGCGTCGGGATCGGTATTCGAGCGCACCACCCCGTCCTCGGCCAGCCGCGATGAGCCCTCGGTACCGCGCTGCCAGTAGTCAGCGTCCGAGTCGATCGCGGTGATAGAGGCCAATACGCCGACATCCAACCCGGTGAGCCCGTTTGTACGAGCGGCATGCACCGCATGGGGTGCGAGCGCAAACCCCAGCTGGCTCACCAGCTTGATGAATGCGGCGCGATCAGGCAGGCAAGGCGTCTCCGCATCCCCGCAACCGGGATTGGCCACCAGACGCGACAAGGCCGGATCCATGGGCCGCGCGCGCGCCTGGCCAGGCAGGCCCGCCGAGAGCGCTCCTCCGAGAACTGCCAAGAGACCGACTCGCACGATGTACGCTACTCCGCGGCCCAAGAAACGTCAGAGGGCATCCTATGGGATGGCAAGCATGGTAGCTACCCCCGAGGCCCGGCCAGCGCAAACGCGAGGGGCTCGCCGCGGCCCCCCGCCGCGGCTGTTGACGAGCCGTTCCGAGCAGGATAGCGCATCCGTCGATGGACTCCACCCCGGCGCCGGTGCGGACGAGCATTGCGCTCTCCCTGGTGTTGCCCGTGTACAACGAGGAGGCGGGGCTGGCAGAGCTCACAAAGCGCCTCGGGTCGCTGCTCGGCGAGCTGGATCTGGAGCGGCGCTGGGAGGTGATTTTCGTCAACGACGGCTCGCGGGACAGGTCGCGCGAGCTGCTCGAAGAGGCGTGCTTCGCGGAGCCGCGCTTCAAATTGATCAACCTGTCTCGCAATTTCGGGCACCAGATTGCGATCACGGCCGGCACCGACGCAACCGAGGGCGAAGCGGTGGTGATCATGGACGCCGATCTGCAGGATCCCCCGGAGGTCATCGTGGAGATGATCGCGCGCTACGCGGAAGGTTACGACGTGGTGTACGCGGTGCGGCGCCGCCGCCACGGCGAAGGCTGGTTCAAACGCGCCAGCGCCGCGCTGTTCTATCGCATGCTCAAACGCTTGGTGGGCGTGGACATCCCGACGGACACCGGAGACTTTCGCCTGATGAGCCGCCGCGCGGTGCTGGCCCTGCGCGGCTTGCGCGAAGCCAACCGCTTCGTGCGCGGGCTCGTGGCCTGGATCGGCTTCCGGCAAACCGCGGTCCACTATGACCGCAACGCGCGTTTCGCCGGGGATACGCACTATCCGCTGCACAAGATGTTGCGCTTCGCGAGCGACGGGATCGTGTCGTTTTCGACCTTGCCGCTGCGCCTGGCAACCTGGCTCGGTGTGTTGTCGGGGTTCGCGGCGTTGGCAGTCGCGCTCTGGGTCCTGTTCGTGATCATGACGGGTGTCCAGGCCGTACCGGGCTGGGCCACGATCATGCTGGCGGTGAGCCTGGCCTCGAGCGCGCAGCTGCTCATGATCGGAATTCTCGGCGAGTACCTGGGCCGCGTGTATGACGAGGTGAAGCGCCGCCCGCTCTATCTAGTGGACGAGAAGAGAAACTTCACGGCGAACTCGGTCACCAGCGCAGCGCGTGCGTCAGCGTCTGAGCCCCCAACGGGCAGGCCCTGAGCCAGCGCTCGAGCGGCCGCAAGCGCGCGAGCAGGTGAGGGAAAAATAGCACGAAGTCCTGGCGCACCGAGCCGAGCTTCGCCCCCTCGAGCAGGTCGCGCACTTCGCGTGGCCGTAGCAAGATCGCATCGTCGTCGAAGGGGCAGGTCTTCACCGCGCGCAGAGTGAGCGGATTGTATGGATTGTGCTCGAACACGACGAGCCGTCCGCCCGCTTTCAGCTTGCGCGCGACGCGCTCCACCAGCGCTGGCCGCTCGCCAGGCGGAACATGGTGCAACACTCCGGACAACACCGCGACGTCGAAGCCTGCCTCGGGCAGCGTCGCCTCGCTAGCGTGGAAGTGAGCACGGGGCGTGCGCTCGCGAGCGCGGAGGAGCGAACGCGCCGAAGGATCGTAGCCGCTCACCTCGGCATACCGGTTC
The DNA here is from genome assembly GCA_043780025.1 of Deltaproteobacteria bacterium. Taxonomy (GTDB): domain Bacteria; phylum Myxococcota_A; class Polyangia; order Polyangiales; family Polyangiaceae; genus SZUA-265. The sequence continues at coordinate 4,612 of JAYWEH010000390.1, read as the reverse complement.
GCGAGCAAATGCGTGAGGTTGCCCGTGCCACAACCGAAATCGAGCACATGTGCAGTGGGCGAGATGCCCAGGCGCGCGAGACAGCTGAGTTTGTGCTCGGCAAAATATTCCGGACTTTCGCCGCTCAGGCCGACGCTCTTGGCATGCTCCTGTTCGTAGCGGTCCGCGTATTCGTCGAACTTTTCGACTTCGCTGCCGTGCTCCAGCGCCATGCTGCGACACTAATACGGGCAATCTACCGATGCGATGGGTCATTCGCGCTTCAGCGGGGATGGCGTCTAAATGCCCTTCGCCCACGGCGACCCGGGCGAGCTGATCGTTGACGTCGGGCGAGGCTCCTGCCAAAGACCGCCCATGAGCCTGGTGCAGCGGTTTCTCGGCCACCCCTGGGTCTTCGAGCACATTCGTCCGCTGGCTGTCGGCGGCGTGGACATGTCGCCGGCCTACGAGCTCCTGCACACGGATGCCCGCTCGGTCGTGCTCGACATTGGCTCGGGTACGGGCGACGCGCTCGGCCATCTGCGGCAGTTCCAGAGCTATTTGGGCCTCGATACCGATCCGGTGGCGCTGCGCCACGCGCGCACGCGTCACGCGCGGCGGCAGCACGTGACCTTCGAGTGCCGCGTCACGGAGCCGCGCGACTTCCAGTCGAGCGGCGTCACTCACGTCTGCATGATCGGGCTCTTGCACCACCTCTCGGACGACGAAACGCTCGGGCTGCTCGAGCTCGTCAAATCGTGTCCCACGCTGGTGCGCGCGGTGAGCCTCGACATCGTGTACCTGCCGGGTCGCTGGTACAATAACTTGCTGGCTCGCTTCGATCGCGGGCGCTTCTGCCGCACGCCGGCCGCCTACGAAGCACTGGTCGAGCGAGCCGGGTTGACGCGCGAGTCGAGCCGCATCGTGCGCTCCCACCCGACGCGCGGCCTGGTCGACTACTTCATCATGGATCTGCTGCCATGAGCTCTGTGGCGCCGGGCGCGGGCCCACGGCTGCGCTCAGGCGGAGGACAGGCGCCGTTCCAGATCGTGTTGGTGGAGCCCGAGATCCCACCCAACACTGGCAACATCGCTAGGCTGTGCGCGGCTACCAATTCGCATTTGCATCTGGTCGAGCCGCTCGGCTTCAGCATCGACGAACACGCGGTGCGGCGCGCCGGCTTGGACTATTGGCCACTGGTGCGGTTGGCTACCCATGCGAGCTACGCGGCGGCGCGCGACCAGGTCGAACGAGTGAGCCCCGGCGCGCGCCATTTCTTGTTCACGGGCAAAGCTCAGCGGAGCTACCTCGACGCGGGCTATCGCCCCGGCGACGCGTTGGTGTTCGGCCGCGAAAGCTGCGGCCTCCCCGAATCGCTGCTCGAGGCATACCCCGGGCAATGGGTGGGCATCCCCACGATCGGCCCCGTGCGTTCGCTCAACCTGGCGAACGCCGTGTCCATCGCGCTGTACGAGGCACTGCGCCAGGTCGGAGAGCTCGACCACCCGGCGCTGCGCTAGTGTCGCGTCCCACAAGTAGCAATCCTGGCCCGACGCGAGCCGGTTCGCCTATGGCGGCCCGCGTCAGGCCATGCCATGGGGCACTCTGGGCGCGACACTAGCCTATTTTTCTGCGGCGCCTTCGGCGCCGACGTGTCGCGTCCCTCCGTTCGACTCCTTTACCGCACATGGATCTGCGGCGTGGCGTTGGTGAAGTCGGCGTGTACGCGCCGGGTCTCGGCGGGCTCGAGCGTCACGCGGGTCGACAGCTTCTCGCCGAGCACATCGCTCACGAACACCAGATCGTGGCGCCCGGGCGAGAGCGCGAAGTTTTGCAGGGGGGTTTGGCCGAGTGCGCTGCCGTCGAGCTGCACACGCGCGCGCGGCTCCGCGGTGAGATGGAGATGTGCGGACTGTCCGGGTGGGACGCGTTTGGGCGGGGCGAGAGGCGCCGAGACAGCGCGAACGAGCTCGTTGGACGCGGCGGGCTGGCGCAGAGCGGGAACGACCCGCGGCGCCGGCGGCGAAGACGCCTGAGGCGCGGCGGTAGCCGAGGCTTTTGGTACCCGCGGCAGTTCGCGCACCTCGCTCGAGGCCGCGGCGAAGGCGACCTTCGGCAGTGCGCCGCCGTCTGAGGGTTCGCGAAATGCACTCCACCCCGCCATGATCAATGCCGCAGCGATCAAACTCGAGAGAGCGGGCCCGCCCAACCGCCACAACCAGCCAACGCGGCGGGGCGCGGGCAGCGGCGGCATCGAGAAGCCCTCGGTCTTTGACTCCATATCCGGCAGCGGCGCCGTCAAGGACAGCCGCGGGGGCCGACTCTCGATGCGGCCCGTCCAGTCGCGCACCACTTCGCGCGCGGCGAACGTCTGCGTGGCGCCCGATAGCGCGCTCGGCGCTGCCCCCTCGACCCAGGTGTGGGGAGCGCTGGCTTCCTCCGTTCGATCCTCGAGCTCCGTGACGCGCCGGCCGAGCCGGCGCGCGATATCGCCCAGGTCAGATTGGCGCAAGAACTCTCGCAGCGGCCTCGCCAGCTCCTCGGCGCTTTGTGGCCGCGCCGTCGGGTCGAGCGCTACTGCCGCGCGCAACAGATCGGACAGCCCGGACAGCTCGACGGCGCTGTCCGCCAAGTCGGGCAAAGGCTCGTCGAAGGCCGCGATGCTGGCCTCCAACGTCCCGCGCCGAAACGGCGGCTTGCCGGTCCAGGTCTCGACCAACAGCGCGCCGACCGCGAAAACGTCGGCCGCGGGCGTGAGAGGACCCGCACGGAACTGCTCGGGCGGCATGTGCCCCGGTGAGCCAAACAGCGGATCGGGCCCCACTGCCTGCGCGTCAGCGGACGCCGCGATGCCGAAATCGATCAGCCGCACCATGCCCTCGGGATCGATCATCACGTTGCGGGGTGTGACGTCGCGATGGACGATGCCCGCCTTGCGGTGCGCGTAGTCGAGCGCACGGCAGATCTCGACGCCGATGTATGCGCCTTCCGCTGGGCTCAACGCGCCCTCGCAGAGGAGCTGATTCAGCGAGGCGCCCTCGCAATACTCCATCGCGATGTAATAGGTGCCACGCTCCGCACCCAGCTCGTACACGGGCACGATGTTCGAGTGGCTGAGCTCGACGGTGGTCTTGGCTTCGGCCACGAAACGCCCGATGAAGGATTGATCGGAAGCCAATTCGGGTCGTATCTGCTTGACGACCAGACGCTTCTCGAAGCCTCCCGCGCCCCGCAACGTGGCCAAGAACACCCGCGCCATGCCCCCTGCTGCGATCTCTCGCTCGAGCACGTATTTGCCAAAAATCTGGGGAAACATGCGCTCGTCGTATCGTACCGTGGCAGCCGCCTCGACGCTGCTCGGGGCGTGCGAAACGTCGGAAGGCGCTCGAGTGCAGATACTCGCGCACTACGTGCCAGCGTGTGCGCCGCTCGAGGGCGAAGCGCCTGCCCAGCTCGAGCTGATCGCCCTCGGTGACTTCGATCGTTCCAACGACAGCGTTTCAATCCTGCCGAGCGATGCCAATGCCGAGCTCGTTCCGCTGCCGCCCGGCACGCTCGCCGCCCAGATCAACACACTGGGTGATCGGGGGTATTGGGGTGCGGGCACCTTGAATACACGCGGCCAGATCCCCGTACTCCTGTGGCCCCGCAACCGAGCCTGCGGTCTCGTCCAGCTCCCCGCGGAGGTCAGCGCCGGCTTCGCCGTGCAAGGGTTTGAGCTCGGAGTCTCCAAGGCAACGTCGACGTTGCTCGTGGTGTCCAACCTCGGACGCCGCGAGCCCGGTGCGCTCGCCGGCGTTGCCATCAACCTGGACGACGGCAACGTGAAGGAGCTGCGGGTCGGCGCGGACGGAGGCGCCCCGCTCGCGGACGCTTCGATCAGCCTGCTCGACGGCCAATTTATCGTCGCAGGCGGCCGCGATCCGGACAGCGGTCGGGCCAGCACCGAGCTCGTGCGTTTTGATGCGGCATCCGCCCGCTTCGACAGCGGTGCGAGGCTCACGGTGGCGCGCTCTCGGCACGCGGCGCTCAGCCTGCCTAATGGCGGCAGCTTGCTGATCGGTGGCGAGGGCGAAGACGGCGAGGCGCTGGCCAACGTCGAGATCCTCGCAGCCGGTGGCGAGCGTGGCGGTCAAGTGCTGGAGTTGCTCGGCGCCGCGCGCATCGAGCCCCACGTGCTCCGGCTCGACGGCACGCGAATCCTCGTCGGCGGCGGCTATGTGCCCGACCCTGGCAACCCAGGCGCGCGTATTCCCGTCTCCAGCGTGGAGTTCTCCAGCCTGGATCTGAGCGACGTGCCGGAGCGGCCGATCCGGCTCGAGCCCGCCGCGCTCGACCGCGCGTTCGTGGCCATGGCTCCCGGAGGTGCTCTGGCCACGGGCGGTTGTTCTCCGGACCGTGTGGTGCCCAATTGCATACCCTGCGACGGCGGCTGCGTGTCGCGCGAAGTCTGGTGGATCGATCCGCGCGGCGTGGCCGAAGAGCTCACACCCCTACCCCCTGAGCTCTCGGTGGCAGCGCCGCTGCTCGTCGCGGCCGGCGGCGCGGCGCCGTTCTTGATCGCGGGCGAACGGCTCGCGCGCTTTGATCCCTGGACCGCCCGCTTCCGCGCCGTCGAGCCGAGCTCGCCCGG
>JAYWEH010000389.1:0-9604 GCA_043780025.1 Deltaproteobacteria bacterium | reverse complement strand
TCCGGGTGCGGGCCCCCCACCTTCTTCCGGTGGTTCCCCCCGGATCGTCGAGATCTCCACCCTGATAGCGATGGGGCCGCCAGCCAGTTGCACCGCTAGATTTACGCAGCCGCTCTCCGACTGCACGCGGGGGGTTTATCCTTACGGGATCGATTGCGACGGCGACGGGGCGTGGGACTACGAGGTGACCAGCTGCGATCTCAGCACCGCCCAGACGCCTCCGTATTTTGCAGGCAGCTTCGATTGCGAACCCAGCGATCCGACTTTGAAATATTGGGTCACGCCCGATGGCGACGGCGATGGCTTTGGCACCGGAGCAGCCTTTTGTGCGGGTCCGACAATACCGCCCGGCTACATCGCGCTGAGCTTGGACGCCCAATACGACTGCAACGATTTGGAGCCAAACGTTCACCCCAACGCGAAAGACACGTGGGGCGACGGCATCGACGACGACTGTTCCAGTGATGACCTCCCCGCCTGCAATACCTTGGTCGCCGGGGACACCTCTTTTCCGCACGCTCCGCGCATGACCGAGGGCTGCACGGATCAGCCGGATCTCTACCTTTCGAGCGTGGCCACGTGCGGCTTCCGCTGCGACATCTCCGGGGCGTTGTATGGCTTCGTGGGTAATGCGGGCGGCGTTAGCTCGACCGGGCCCATCGAGCTTGGGTACAAGGACAGCGAGGGTCGCGAAGGCTTCATCGAGGTGGTGACGGAGCCGCTCGCTCCGGGCGCCGTTTCCGCGCTATTTGAGCTCCCCTTCGAGAGGGCGACCTACGTCTCGCTCTGGGTCAGCACATCCGACTGCGACAATGAGAACCAGAGCGGCAGTTATGAGCTGGCCAGCTTCCCATTGTGCCTGAGGTGAGCGGGCTAGGCTTAGCGCGGCGCGTCCATGTCGACGACCAGGTGCGTGCGGCCAATCACGATCTCGTCCCCGCTGAATAGCTCCTGGCGGCCCTGGGCGCGCACGAACACGCCGTTTCGCGAGCCGAGATCGGTAATTACGATGCTGCCGGCTTGCTCTTCCACCAGGCAATGTTGCGCGTCAACCAACGGATCGTTGCTGAGGATCAGGTCGCCGATGGCCGCGCCCACCTGCAGCGTGCTGCCGCGCGCCAGGAGGCACGCGCCCCGCGCACCGCCCGCCAGGATCTGGACCACGCGGAATGACGAGGGCCAGCGCGGCGAGGAATAGAAATAGGTGGGATCGGGGTCGGGGGCGTCGTCGCTCGCAGGGTTGTCCTCCACGCGCAGCAGCTGATCGCCGACGATGAACTCTTCGCCGAAGTTGAGCAGCACGGGCTTCTGGATGCGCAAGAACACGCCGTTGAAGCCTTCCAGCCGCTCCACGAACAGCCGGCCTTCGCGATACTTCAACAGGGCTTCGCGAGGGTGGCAGAACAACTCCCCGGGCATCGCGATCTCGCCGGCACTGCCGAGCACGGTATCGCGACGGCCCACCGCGTATCGGCCTGGGCCTCCGCCCAAGCTGCGTAACACGTGCAGGGTGTAGAGCTCGGGCGTGGCCCGCGACGCCGGGCTGCCGGACGACGTCGGCGCGACCATCATTCCGCTCTTGGCGCGGCTGCGTGACGGCGCGGGCGGCGGCGCAGGGCGCTGAGGCGCGGCCGGCGCCGGGGCGACCTGGTGCACTGATTCGGGCGGGGCATTGTCGGAGCTGCCCAATTCTGGACGCACCCGGGCCACCGCTGCGGTGCTGGCCCGAGCCGGGGGCGCCGGCGGGGACTCGACGTTTTGCGGCACCGCGGCCGTCTTGCCGTCGGCCGTCTGAGCTTGCGCTTGAGCCACACGCTCGCGCGCGGCGCTGTCTGCTCGCGGCCCGCTCAGCTTCTTCACGTCGACGTCGGGGTAGTGCTCCAGCACTTCGAGCCCACCCGACTTCTTGCCCGCGAGGATGTCGTCGAACTGGCCGTTGCGCAGCGCGAGCACCATCTCCAGATGTTGGGCCTTCATCAGCTGGCGCACGTACGCGGCGATGTCCGCCTCGCGGTCGATCGCCGCGGCGTAGTTGCGCTTGTAGCTCTTGACCACGCGCCCGCCATCCGCAAACAGGTGCGTGATGATGTGCGGCGCATTCAGACCCGAATCTTCAGTCTGGATGTGGAAGACTTGATCCTTGGCGCGGATGTTGTTGTTGAAGCCGATCTGGGCGCGCTTGAACGTCGCTGGCTCGAGCCCTCGCTGCAAGCGCTCGAGCTCCGTCGCGTCGAACTTCTCGAGCGCGGCCTCGAGCTCCGTATGGGCGCCCGTGATGCCCTCCATGCGCTCGAAGGCTTGCTGAGCGGCTTTCGCGGCGGGGTTGATGCGCAGCGCCTCCGCGAGCAGGCCTTGACCGGCTTTGTCGTTGGGACCGCGCGCAGCCCAGGCAGACAAGAGCTCGACGGCGTCTTCGGGCCTTTCCTTCTGCACCAGCCATCGAGCCACGCGCGCGGCAACTCCGCGACCTTCCGACACGCTCTGGCTCACGGCAGGATCATGTTCAGTCCCCCGCCGGACGTGCAAGTCTTTCGAAACGCTCGGCTAGTAGGCCGGCGGCGAGCACCGGCTTCCTTGACGAGCGCGGGGCTCGAGAGTCCAATGGGCCGTGCCCCTGCTCGAGATTTACGACACCACGCTGCGCGACGGAACGCAGGGTTTCGGCGTGGACCTGAGTCTCGCCGACAAACTCGCGTTAACAGAAGAGTTGGATTCATTCGGTGTCGCTTTCATCGAAGGCGGCTGGCCCGGCTCTAATCCCAAAGACCGCGCCTATTTCGAAGAGGTGGTTCGGCTCGGCCTCGGGCGCGGCAAGATCAGTGCCTTCGGCTCCACGCGCCGCGGAGGAGTGCGCGCGGAGGAGGACCAGAACCTCCGCTCGCTGGTGGAGAGCGGGGCCGACGTCACGTGCATCTTCGGAAAATCGTGGGACCTGCACATCGCTGAAGCGCTGCGTGTGTCTGAGGCCGAAAACCTGCGCATGATCGCGGACTCGGTCGAGTTCCTGCGTCGCGCCACCGAGCGCCCGGTCTTTTACGACGCCGAGCATTTTTTCGACGGGCTGCGCGAGAATCGCGAATGCGCCCTCAGCACGCTGCGCGCCGCTCACGAGGCCGGCGCCGCGCGCATCATCCTGTGCGACACCAACGGCGGCTCGCTGCCCGCACAGATCGTGCACGGCGTGGAGGAAGCGCAACGCACTTTGCCCGGCGCCCAGCTCGGCATCCACGTGCACAATGACGGCGGGCTCGCCACGGCCAACACACTGGCGGCAGTTCAGGCCGGCTGCATTCAAGTTCACGGCACCATCAACGGCGTCGGTGAACGCTGCGGCAACGCCGACCTCACGCAGATCATCGCCAACTGTGAGTTAAAGCTCGGCCTGCGCTGTTTGCCGGAGGGGCGGATCGCGCGCTTGACCGAGCTCAGTCGCATCGTGTGGGAGCGCATCAACCGCCTGGGCCCTGACAACCAACCCTACGTCGGCCCCGCCGCGTTCGCACACAAGGGCGGCGTGCACGTGAGCGCGATGCAGCGCAACGAGCGGACGTATGAACATGTCACGCCCGGCAGCGTCGGCAACCTGCGCCGCGTGCTCATCTCGGAGATGTCCGGGCGCAGCAGCTTGCTCGCTAAGCTGGAAGAACGTTATCCGGAGCTGCGCGAACCGAGCGTGGCGGCCGCGGTGCTCAGCCAGGTGCAGGACCTCGAGCATCAGGGTTACTCGTTCGAAGCCGCGGACGGCAGCTTCGATCTGCTGGTGCGCCGCCAACTCGGCCGCTCACTGCCGGCTTTCGACCTCAGCTACTATCGTGTGCACGGCATCGGTACGGCGGCGAGCAAGAACGGCAACGGTGGGCCTGCCAGCATTCACCAGGTCGAGGCCACGGTGAAGCTCGACGTGCGCGGCGAATCCCGGCTGTGCGTGGCCGAGGGGAACGGCCCCGTGGATGCCCTCAGCCAGGCGTTGCGCCGCGCCCTCGACGGTGTTTTCCCCGTGCTCGCGCGCATGACGCTGACGGATTACAAAGTGCGGGTCGTCAACAGTGCTGATGGCGCCGGAGCTCGGGTGCGAGTGCTCATCGAACACGAGATCGATCGGCGGCGGTTCAGTACGGTCGGCGTTCACGCCAATATCATCGAGGCCAGCTGGCAGGCGCTGGTCGACGCGATCGATTACGGCGTTTCGCTCTCCGCCGAGTCGTCACCGGCCAGCTGAGAATACAGCTCCGGGTTGTCGCTCATCGTCGCCTCGTCCACGCAGCCCGTCCAGGCGCCGTCCGAGCACACATCCACGCCCTTGACGCAGTTGTTCAGGTCACCGTGCTGGCCGAGCCAGATGGTGCAGGTCTGAACTGCCCCGTTCTCGCACTGGAGCGGCTGGCCCGTCACTACTTCCTCATTCACGCCGACGTCGCTCGAGGCATAGGCCGGGCGCTCCTCGGCGCCGCCACAAGCGACACTAAACAGGGCGGTGAGAGCGGTGAGGAGGATGCTGGCGTTAACGGTGACGGTTTTGAGCACTGACATGCCGAGTGTTAATGCAATGGGCATGCCTGTTAAGAAACAGCGTTAATAGCGGTTAATGCCGCGGCCCATTTGGGAACGGTGACGAAAGCCGTCACTGTCATTTGGCTCCGGTGCCGCTTTTTGTCGTTAAGAAGGGTTTAGATTGTTGAGCGCGGGGCGCGCTTTGATTACCAAGCGAGCGCACGATATCGACGCCGAAGGACCGAACCCCCTGCGTTAAGGCTCACGGGCCTGGTTCGAGCTCCGTCTCGGTAGCGTTGCGCGACACCGGCGGCGGTGTGAGCGCATTGGAACGCAGAGTCTCCCACCCCGCAGCTGTCTACGCACTTCGCATCCCATGAACATCCGAAACATCGCCATCATCGCTCACGTCGACCACGGCAAGACCACCCTGGTCGACGCCATGCTCCGCCAAACCGGCGTGTTCCGCGCCAATGAAGTCGTCACGGATCGGGTGATGGACAGCAACGACATGGAGCGTGAGCGCGGCATCACGATCACCGCCAAGAACGCGAGCGTGACCTACAAGGGCACGCGCATCAACATCGTCGACACACCCGGCCACTCCGACTTCGGCGGCGAGGTGGAGCGCATCCTGCTCATGGCCGACGGCGCGCTCCTGTTGGTGGATGCCGCCGAAGGGCCGTTGCCCCAGACGCGCTTCGTGCTCGACAAAGCCCTGCGCCTCGGGATGCCCGTCATCGTGGTCGTCAACAAGATCGACCGGCACGACGCCCGCGCCGTCGACGTAGTGGACGAAATCTTCAGCCTGTTCTGCGATCTGGAGGCCAGCGATACGCAGAGCAACTTCACGACGCTCTACGCGGTCGGCAAAGAAGGCATCGCCGGGCCCGACCTCGAAAACCCCGGCAAGAACCTCGACCCGTTGTTCGATGCCATCTTGCGCGTCGTACCGGCGCCCACGGGCAACCCGGAGGCTCCGCTGCAAATCCTGGTGCACAACATTCAGCACGATGACTACCTGGGCCGCCTCGCGGTAGGCCGAGTGCATCACGGCCGCATCGTCACCAATCAAAGCGTGACGGTGATCCAGGAGCTGGGCAGCGTCAACGGGCGCGTGGCCGTGCTGCAAACCTTCGAAGGGCCCCGACGCGTCCGCGTGAACGAGGTTTCGGCGGGGGACATCCTTTCCTTTTCGGGCTTCGAAGACATCCAGATCGGCGACACGGTCGCGAGCCCCGAGCAACCGGTGGCGTTGCCGCGCATCATCGTCGACAACCCGACCATCAAGGTCCGCTTCACGATCAGCGACTCGCCCTTCGCGGGCAAGGTGGGCAAATGGGTCACGACGCGACACATTCGCGACCGCTTGCACCGCGAAGCTCGCCACAACATCGCGCTGCGCGTCGAGGACACCGAGGAGCCGGATACGTTCGAGGTGTTCGGCCGCGGCGAATTGATGCTGGCCGTACTCGCCGAGACGATGCGGCGTGAAGGTTATGAGTTTTGCGTGGGCATGCCGGAAGTGGTGCGCCGCGAAATTGACGGCAAGATGTGTGAGCCCGTGGAGCGCGTCACGCTCGACGTCAACGAAGAGCATGTCGGCACGGTCGCGGCGCTGCTCGGCGAACGCCGGGGCCAGATGCTAGGCGTGACCAACATCACGGACGTGCGCAGGCGCGTGGAATACCGCGTGCCCTCACGCGGGTTGATGGGCTTTCGCTCCTTGTTCCTCACCGAGACCCGCGGCACCGGCATGGTCAATTCGATCTTTGACGGCTGGGAGCCCCAGCCCACCCCGCTGATGCGGCGGCGCAACGGCGCGATGATCGCGGATCGATCCGGCCAGACCATTCCCTACGCGCTCTTTCATCTACAGCCGCGCGGCGTGTTGTTCGTGGGGCCCGGCGAGCCGGTGTACGAAGGTATGATCGTCGGTGAGCACAACCGTCCCAATGATCTGGACGTGAACGTGTGCAAAGAGAAGAAGCTCACCAACATTCGCGCCGCGGGCCGCGATGAGAACATCATCATCTCGACGCCGCGCAAGCTCACGATCGAGAGCGCGCTCGATCAGATCGACTCCGACGAGCTCGTGGAGCTCACACCGGACGCCCTGCGCCTGCGCAAGCGCGTGCTCGACAAGCGCACGCGGCCCAAGCGCAATCAGGCGTAGTCGATCGAGTCGTCGGCTCGAGCCTTGTTCAGCCCCCACCCCTGAACATCCCTTGCCGGCAAGTAACTGAGACCCCCTCCCCTCTCAGTTGCCTGCCCGCAACCAGCGATCCCGCCATCGATGCAGTTCGAGCCTTCGCTCGAGCCAGGGGTTGCCGCCGTCGCTGAAAAATCGCTGCGCCGCAAGCGCAATCGAAGCACCACCCCCGCCATTCTCCTTCGCCGCAAGCAAAATAGAGCCCCACCCCCTCTCCGCCGCTTGCCGGCAAGGCTCGTTCAGCACCGAGCCCTGAACATCCCTGGCCGGCAAGGCGCGACGTGAACTGACGGCGACGCTGCTTCACCTCGCAATGCTCGTCGCGGAACAGCGCCTTGGACCAAGCGCAGATGACCTGCGATTTCCATAATCTCGCGAGCTCAGGCATTTCCGTGGCCGGGGCGTTGCGGCACGCGATGGGCGGGCGTGCTAAGGACCGGCGTATGGCCTCGGATTGGAAGTTCTGCAGAGCCCGGCGCGCCGTCGCGAGCGTCTTGCTGGGGGCGGCTGTTCTCGTCGACGTCGCCCGCGCCGGCGCGTGCAGCTGCGCCGAACCGTTCGAGAACGAGCTGCGTACAGGTGATGGTCAGATCCCAGCCAACGCGGGAGTCCCCTGGTGGTTCCCCGTCGTACAGACCTCCGCTGGGCTGGATTCCTTCGTCACCATCGAGCGCATCGAGAGCGACGTTCGAGTGCGCGTGCCTGCGGTCATCTCGCGCTTCGAACGGGTCTATGTCATTCGTCCCGAACCGGGCTGGTCAGCGGGGGAGCGTTACCTCATCAGCGTGGATGTTGGACCGTATCAGGGCACGCCAGAGCAACGGTTTCGCACGGCGGAGGTGGAAATCACACCTGCGCTCGAGGCGACGATGCCGCTCGGGCTGTCGCTGTCCGCGGCGCGGCGGGAACCCGTCCGCATCGCCGATGGTGGAGGCTCTTGCTCGTTTTCGCCCGATGCGACGCTGGTCGAGCTGAGCGCCGAAGCGCCCGAGGGTATCGCGGGCTTTCCCCTCGGTATTCTGTACTTCGCGACGTACGTGGATGGCGTAGCCTGGGAACCGTCCACATCCTTATGCGCGAGCATCGAGCCCGGCACTTCGTGGACCGGACCTCATAGCGATCGCTTGGTCGCCGTCTGCAGCGGCGGGGGCCCGACGACGGAATCGCTCGCGGAGGGTGAGCACACCGTACGCATGGTGGCTCGCTTGCCGGGTACCGACGTGACGTTTGAATCCGCCGAGCAGCTCGTCGAGCTTCATTGCGATTCCACCGTGCAGGGCGCGGTTGACCCAAGCGGCGAGACCCCCGCGGAGACATTCGCTCCTGGCCCCGCCCGCAATCCGGTCGCCATCACGGATTCGGCGCAGGGCTGCGCCCTGTCAGCCGCTTCAGCGCACAGCACGTCTGCCGCCTTCGGCTTCTCGCTCGGGTTCGCCGCACTGGTCCTCGGCTGGCGCCGGCGCTGTCGCTGTACGACACAAGGATGAGGCGAAAGCCTGGATGAGTGCCGGGTCGAGCTAATTCAGCTGGTCAGCGCGTTACCTCACGCGAGCCGACCCTCGAGCAGCGCTCCGGGGTCGCTCGGGAGAGCTGCTGGCTCCGCGCCGCGGTAGCTCAGGCCAGAGAGGCGCCAGGCGAGCCGGCGGAGAAAAAGCGGGAGTCGCGACAGCGTCCACAACAGCAGGTTGCGAATCGGGCGCAGCGCGGGGCGAACGGTCGCGAGTCGCGTCAAGATGTCCGCGAAGGCCACGATCTGTTGGGCTACTGGGCGGCGCTCACGGCTACCAGGGAGCCACCATCCGGGCCATCGCCGCCGCCGCGGACATCGATCCCTCCATGGTGATCCGCTATTTCGGCAACAAGGAGGGGCTGTTCGCCGCCGCCGCAGAGTTCGACCTGCGGCTACCCGAGCTGAGCGGGCTGCCCCGCGACGCGGTGGGAGCGGCTCTGGTGCAACGCTTTCTGGAGCGCTGGGAAGAGGACGAGACCCTGATGGCTCTCTTGCGCAGCGCCGTCAACGATGCTGCCGCAGCCGAACGTTTGCAGGAGATCTTCGCGACTCAGATCGCGCCTCGCGTCGCCCAGCTGTGCGGCGAGCCGCGCGCAACGGCCGTGATGCGAGCTGGGTTGATCGCGACCCAGCTGCTGGGCTTGGCCCTGTGCCGCTATATCCTGAAGCTTCCTCCCGTGGCGCGGGTCGATCGCAAAGAAGTGGTGCGTCGGGTGGGCGCCACGGTGCAGGCGTTTCTGTACGACGCTTGAGCCGCAAGGCGGCGGAGCAGACGATTTCGAAACGGCCGATTTCGGTGTAGGGTTTGCGCCAGTCGACGGCCCTTCTGTCCTGGGCCGTGAGGAGGAGTAACAATCCAATGGCCGCTTCGAGAGCTTGCTGGAAGACTGGATCCGCACTTGCCTGGGTCGCCCTGCTGTCCGCACCGATTTTGCTCGCGGACTGTGGGAAGCTGCCGGGCACGAAAAATCTGCCGGGTGACCTGCCCGGATCGTGCCCCGCCAACATCGCAGATGCGAACGCCATCATGAGCGCCAACTTCGGCCTGGAAGGTGAGCTGGAGGGCAAAGCGAAGGCAGCGCTCGCAGCTGGCGCCAACCTGCAAAAGATCGCTGTCGACGTCGAAGCAGACGTGACCGCGGCGTGTAGCAGTCTCGCCAAGGATCTCGGGGTCAGCGACGAGGCGCTGAAGCCCACCGAGAAAGGTTCCGGCAAGCAGGCGGAGGCTGCCTGCAACGCGGCCGTCAAGGCCATCGAGGAGCTGAAGGTCAAGGCCGGCGCGAAGCTCACAGTCGACGTCAAGCCCCCCGTGTGCCACGCATCGATGAACGCAATGGCCGAGTGCTCGGGCAAGTGCGACGCGACGATCAAGCCGGGCGAAGCCAAGGTCG
>JAYWEH010000388.1:0-9629 GCA_043780025.1 Deltaproteobacteria bacterium | reverse complement strand
GCACCTGGAGGTGCTGTGCATCGCCGACCTCGGCGGCGCGCTCGACTCCCTGCGGCCGTGGCTCACTTCTGTTGGTTGCTCGGGCGAGCCGCTCTCGGGCGCGCTTCAGAAGGCCTTGCCCCGCGCGCGCGTCGTGGCGCTCGGGCGCATGCAGACGCCCGAGTTTGACGGGCCCGTCGATCGCCGCCCCGACCCGGCGGGCGAAATCATCCGCGCTCGCGAGTAGCCCTCGAGCCCATCTTGTCTCGGCCTTGCTCGTTTGCAGGGCGACTCGGAGCAGAGTATCACGGTGGGGGTGATCTCCGTCCGCCAGCTCAGCAAGACGTATGGCGATCAGATCGCCGTCAACGCCATCTCGTTCGAGGTGCCCGCAGGTCAAATTGTGGGTTTCCTCGGCCCCAACGGCGCCGGTAAGTCGACGACGTTGAGGATGCTCACCGGCATCATCAAGCCCTCCGCGGGCAGCGCCATCGTGTGCGGGTACGACGTCGTCGCGGAGCCGCTCGAGGTCAAGCGGCGCGTCGGATTCGTTCCGGAGTCGGGTGCCGTGTTCGAGTCGTTGACGGGGCTCGAATACCTGGAGATGGTCGCGGCGTTGTACGGCATACCCGCTCTGGCGGCGCGCGAGCGCATCAAGCAGTTCATCACCTTCTTCGAATTGGGCTTTGGCACGCTCACCGACAAGCTGCTCGGTGCCTATTCCAAGGGCATGCGGCGCAAGGTGGTGATCACCGCCGCCCTGCTGCACAACCCGAGCGTGATCTTCTTTGACGAGCCGCTCGATGGGCTGGATGCCAACGCCGCCGTCGGCTTCAAGGCGCTGATCACCACGCTTGCGCGCGAAGGCAAGACCATCGTGTACAGCTCCCACCTGCTCGACGTCGTGGAGCGCGTGTGTGATCGCGTCCTCATCATCGACAAAGGGCGGCTGATCGCCGACGGCGCCCCCGAACAACTGGTGGCGGCACACGGCGCCGAAAGCCTCGAACGCCTGTTCACCCAGTTGACCGGTGCTGACGATCTGGAGCGCCGCGCGGAAGACTTCGCCAAGACGTTCAAGGCATGAACGAGCCGGTCCGCATCGAGCGAGTGCTCGCGCAACTGTATCTCAAGCTGTTCCTGCGCGGCCGATCGGCGCGTGGCATCTCGAAAAAAACTGCGCCGTCGAGCGTGCCCCAGAAGTTCGCGTTGACGCTGCTGGGCTATCTGCTCTGTGGCTGCGTCGCGGCCGCGTGGTGGCGGCAGCCGCTCTTTCCCATGGCGCTGACTGCGCACGGTATGACGTTTTTTCTGCTGGGTACGTTCATCACCGCATCCGCGGGTGATCTCCTGTTCGAGAAACAGGAGGGCGACATCTTGCTGCACCGCCCGATCGAGGCCCGGGCGCTCCTGTGGGGCAAGGTCAGCGCGCTCGTGCGGGTGTCGCTGTGGCTCGGGCTGGCGCTGAACCTGCCCACGGCGTTGTTCGGCCTCGTATCGCCCGACGCTAGCCTGGCATTTCCCGTGGTGCACTTGCTGTCAGCCGCGCTCGAGGCGCTGTTCGTCGCGGGCCTCGTGGTGTTGGTCTACGAGCTGTGCCTGCGCTGGTTCGGCCGTGAACGGCTCGATACGTTGATCGCGACCTCGCAGGTGATGGTCGCGCTCACGGCGGTGTTCGTGAGCCAGGCTCCGCGCTTGATGATGGGCGCAGACGGTAACGCGCTCGCGCCCGATTCGCCCTGGGTGTGGCTATTGCCACCGGGTTGGTTCGCCGGCATCGACGAGGCGCTGGCGGGCGGTGGCGGCCTGCCCGCGTGGCTGCTTGCCGGCAGCGCCCTCGTCGTGACGTTCGCTGTCCTCTGGCTCGCCTTTGGCAAACTCGCGAACGTGTACGCCGAGGGGCTCGAACGCATGCAGGAGGTCGCCGTCGCGGCGCCATCCCAGCGCTGGGCGCGCTGGCTCACGCGCGCCGCCGCGGCGAGGCCGCTCGTGTGGTGGCTCGGAGACGCGCCGGCACGAGCCGCGTTCGTGCTCAGCGCCGTGTATCTGGGGCGGGATCGCGATACGAAGCTGCGCGTCTACCCCAGCGTCGCGGCCTTCGTCATCCTGCCATTCCTGTCGATGGCGACGCCGCAGACTCGCGCCAGCCTGGGTGGCTTCGAGATCGCCTTTGCCGGCGCATTTCTCGCCCTCGTCGGTCTGTCGGCGGTCAGCGTGATCGAGCACTCGCAACAATATCGAGCGTCTGAAATCTTCCGCCAGGCGCCGCTGCCGAATCCCGCGCCCCTGTCACGCGGGGTCCGCGCCGCGGTGTTCAGCTTGTTGCAGTTGCCGGTCGTCGTGCTGGCGGCGAGTCTGGTGGCCTGGCGGTATGACATCGAGCGGCTGCTGCTGCTCTTGCCCGGTTGCGCCCTCGGGCCCGCGTTCAGCCTCATTCCGTGTCTGGGTGCCCACGGCGCGCCCTTCTCGCGGCCCGTCGAAGATGCCCGCGCGGCGAGCGGCATTCTGCGCGCGCTCATGGCGAGTGTAGTATCCCTGGTCGTCGCGATCCTGGCGACCTCGGCGTGGCACGGCGGCTGGTTCGGGCCGTTCCTCGGTGTTCATGTGCTGGTGGTTTCCGGGGTCACTCTGGCCTTGCTCTTGGCGGTGAGGTCCGCAGAGTGGTCTTCCCTGGATTGAGGTGGTGCTTCCTCGGATTGAGCGGTCTTCGCTCGATTGACGATTCAGCGTCCCGCGTCGCGGCGCGTCCGGAGCGACGCCTCGTGCAGCCTCAAGACGGGCTCGTGGATGTGCCCGTTCGTGTAGATCGCTTCCTCGAGATCGATGCGCCGGCCTCCGCGAGGATCTGAAAAACTGCCCCCGGCAGCTTCCACGATCACCACCGCGGGCGCGTGATCCCAGGGCTTGCCGTCACACACCACCACGGCATCGATGTCGCCTTCCGCGAGCCGCAAGAGCGCGTCGAGATTCGGCTCAATCCACGCCGTGCTGCGCTTGATCGGCTCGACCACCGGGTGGTCATGATGCGTCCAGGCGGTGACGCGGCAGGCCTCGAGCTGATTTCTGGAGGACACCTGAAGCTTGCGCTGCCCCGACGCCTTGCTCGCGTCGTTGCGGAATGCGCCGAGCTCCCGGCTCGCCCACCAGCTGGAGCCGTGTGCGGGCCGAGTGATCACGCCGAGTACGATCTCGCCGTCTCGTTCTAACGCCACGTGCGTGCCCCAGAAGGGTCGCCCCGCGACGAAGTTCGACGTGCCGTCGATGGGATCGATGATCCAGCGGCGCGCCCCGTTGCCGAGCGCGCCGAATTCTTCGCCCAGGATCGCGTCCTCGGGGCGCTGCTCAGCGAGCACTTCGCGTAAGCGGAGCTCCACCTCCCGATCTGCGGCGGTCACGGGCGAACCGTCCGGCTTGCGCTCGACTTGCACCCCACGGCGCAAATGGTCGAGCGCAATGGCGGAGCCGAGCGCCGCCAGATGGCGCGCGAGATCGAGATCGGGATCGCCTGTATTCACGCCGCTCTCGATCCTCACGCGGTGGGCTGATCGTCCTCCAGCACCGCGCCGTGACACTGCTTGAACTTCTTGCCCGAGCCACACGGGCACGGATCGTTGCGGCCGATCTTCGGAGCCGCGCGTGCCGCGGGGGGCCGCTCGGCGGCTTGCTCCCTGAGTTCGTCGAGCGAGGCGGCCGCGCCCCCGGTGGGCGGGGTGACAACGCCTTCTTCGCCCGGGTGCCTCGCCACGGCGGCGTCCAGCTCGGCCTGGTGGCGTTGCTCCGCCTCCGCTTCGAGCTGTTCGATGGCACGGGAGCCTTCGGGACGGAACTCCATCAGCTTGACGAGCACGCTGGAGGACGTGTTGGCCATCATGTTCAAGAACATGTCGTAGCCCTCCTTCTTGTACTCGTTCTTCGGATCACGCTGCCCGTAGCCGCGCAAGCCGATGCCGTCCCGCAGGTGCTCCATGTTGGTCAAGTGATCGACCCATTCCTTGTCGATCTCTTGCAGGAAGAAATGCCGAAAGAAGCGCATCATCGCGGCCACGCCAAAACGCTTCTCCTTCTCCAGGTAGACCTCGAGGCCCTGCTCGAACACCGCGCGCGCCACCTGCTCGGCTTCACCGAGTTCTTCGATGCCCTTGTCGGTGGAGCGCTTGAAGTGCTCGCGGAAACCCTTGTTGATCTCTCCCCAGTCCCAGTCCTCCGGCGGGCGATTCTGTGGGCAGCTCTCCTCCACCATCGCGCTCAGCACGCGATCGATCACGTCGAGCAAGCGCTCCCGCTGCTGGCTCAGTCCGTTGGCAACCAGATCGACGAGTTCGTCGTACATCTCGAGCGGCGAGCGCTTCTTGCGCGTCAGCTCGAACTTGACGCCCCAGAGGTGATAGACTTCACGCTGCAGCGTCTCCAGATCCACGAGCTGGTTGATCTGAGCGAGCTCCTCCCGCGTCGGAGCGCGAGGCCGCCCACCGGGGTCGGTGAGCTGCAAGGGCGTCTCGGCGAACATGCTCACCAGCTGCCCCACCAGGCCGATGACTTCCTTCTGGATCTCTTCCTTGACCGGCACGATGCGCTTTTCGCCCGTGGGCTTGCCCAGTTCGTCCAGCTCTTCCGGCTCGTATTTTCCCATCAAGAGCTGTTGGCGCAGCGCGTACACCGTCTTGCGCTGAGCGTTCATCACGTCGTCGTATTCGAGCAGGTTCTTGCGGATGTCAAAGTTGCGCTGTTCGACCTTCTGCTGAGCATTCTCGACGCTCTTGGTGACCCAGGGGTGCTCGATGGGCTCGTCGTCGGGCATGCCCATGCGGTCCATCAGGTTCTTGACCCGCTCGCCCGTGAAGATGCGCATCAGGTCGTCTTCGAGCGACAGGTAAAACCGGGTCGTGCCGGGGTCACCCTGGCGCCCAGCGCGCCCGCGCAGCTGGTTGTCGATGCGGCGCGACTCGTGCCGTTCGGTGCCTACGATGTGCAGGCCGCCGGCCCCCACCACCTTCTGGTGGTCCGCCTTACAGTCGGCCAGGAGTTGGGTTTCCAGCGCTGCGAATGCTTCGGGCTCGGCCTCTGGGAGGCGGTTCTCCTCCTTGAACTGCAGGCGCGCGATCATGCCCGGGTTGCCGCCGAGCAGAATGTCGGTACCGCGACCGGCCATGTTCGTCGACACGGTAATGGTGGAAGAACGACCCGCCTGCGCCACCACGTACGCCTCATTTTCGTGGTGTTTGGCGTTGAGTACGTGGTGCGGCACCTTCTTCTTGGCGAGGATCCGCGCGATGGCAGCGCTCTTTTCGACGCTCGTCGTGCCCACGAGCACGGGTCGGCCCTCTTCACGCTTCTGCATGATGTCGGCGATCAGCGCGGTGAACTTCTCCCGCTCCGTCTTGTAGACGAGGTCCTCGTCGTCGACGCGCGCGATGATTCGATTCGGCGGCATCTCCACCACGTCGAGCTTGTAGGTCGAGTGGAACTCCTGCGCCTCGGTCGTGGCCGTGCCGGTCATGCCGGCAAGCTTCCTGTAGATGCGGAACAGGTTCTGGAACGTGATGGTCGCCATGGTGCGGCTCTCTTCCTGAATGAAGAGATTTTCCTTGGCTTCCACGGCCTGGTGCAGACCGTCGCTCCAGCGACGCCCGGCCAGGATGCGGCCCGTGAACTCGTCGATGATGAGCACCCGGCCTTCGGGGCTGACCATGTAGTGCACGTCGCGCTTGTAGAGCGCGTGCGCCTTGAGCAGCTGATTGAGGATGTGCAGCGACTGCACGTTGATCGGATCGTACAGGTTACCGATCCCGACCAGCTTCTGAATCAGCTCGACGCCATCGTCCGTCAGGGTAACGCTGAAGGCCTTTTCGTCGACGTTATAGTGCTCGTCACGCCGGAGCTGCGGGATCGCCTCGTTCAGCGTGCGGTACTTCTCGCTGGCGGCTTCCGCGGGGCCGCTGATGATGAGCGGCGTACGCGCCTCGTCGATCAAGATCGAGTCCACCTCGTCCACGATCGCGAAGTTGAGCGGGCGCTGGGCGTAGTCCAGCGCGGAGAACTTCATGTTGTCGCGCAGGTAGTCGAAGCCGAACTCGTTGTTCTGCCCGTAACAGATGTCTGCCTTGTAGGAGGCGCGCTTCTCCGCGTCAGCCTGCTGATTGATGATCGTGCCAACGCTCATGCCGAGGAAGTTGTAGAGCTTTCCCATCCACTCGGCGTCACGCTTGGCCAGGTAGTCGTTGACCGTGATCAGGTGGACGCCTTTGCCTTCGAGCGCGTTCAGATAGATCGGCAGGGTGGCGACCAGCGTCTTGCCTTCGCCGGTTTTCATCTCGGCGATTGCCCCGCTGTGCAGCACCATGCCGCCCATCAACTGCACGTCGTAGTGGCGCATGTTCAACGCGCGCCGGCCCGCCTCGCGCCCCACCGCGAAGGCATCGATCAGGATGTCGTCCAGGGTGGCGCCGTTGTCGAGCTGCTCCTTGAACTTGGGAGTGAACGCCGCGAGCTCCGCGTCGCTGAGCTTCTTCAGCCCCTCCTCTTTTGCATTGATCAGCGGAACCCTGGCGCGCAGGCGCCGAATGGTTCGCTCGTTGGCGGTCCCGAAGAGTTTTTTTGCTACCCAGGTCAACATGATGAGGCGCGTTTCGTGGTCAGAGGGGGCAGCATATAGCACCCAGAGGAACCTCCAACGCCTGGCGGCAATTCCCGAATCTGCATCGGGTCGGTGGGCCGGTTAGAAGCGTGAGCCAGTAGAAGCAGCACGAGCCGCGACGGCTTCGGCAAGCAACTGCTGCGGCGCCGCGGATAGACTCGGCGCCATGTGGAGCTGGGCAGGTTGGGCGAGGGTTTTCATCGGTCTGACTCTGGTGGCGTGCGGGATGGGCGATGGCCCCGATGGCGCGAATCTCGGCGAGCTCGGCGGCAGCGGCGGCGCCGCGGGCGGCCCGAATTCCGCGGCTGGCGCGGCTGGGTCCGGCTCGAGCGCGGCCGCGGGCACGACGGGCGAGCTAGGGCCCACCGACGAGATCCCGCTCACGGGGGTCGGCGGGGGCGGCGGCGCCAATCCCGAGGGTGAGCCGCGTACGGACCTCTTGCTGCGCGACGGCTGGCGTTTCGGCTCCGGTGACACCAGCGGCGCCGAGGCGCCCGATTTCGACGACCTCGGGTGGCTCGAGATCAGCGTCCCGCACACCTGGAACGCCCTCGATGGGCAAGACGGTGGCGGCGACTACTACCGCGGCGTGGGCTGGTACCGCCGGCGCCTGACCGCGCCCGCGGAGCTGATGGGGCGCCGCGTGTTCCTGCAGTTCGACGCCGCCAACGCCGTCGCTGACGTCTATCTGAACGGCACGCTGCTCGGCCAACACCGCGGCGGCTATTCGGCCTTTCGCTTCGATGCGACCGCGGCGCTCGTGCCTGGCGAAAACGTGCTCGCGGTAAAGGTCGACAACACCAACCAGGTGGACATCCCGCCGCTGGTCGCCGACTTCACCTTTTTCGGCGGGATCTATCGCGACGTGCACGTGCTCGTGAGCGACGCCCTGCACATCGATCTGCTCGACTACGCTTCTTCCGGCGTCACCCTGCGTACCCAGAACGTGAGCGACGCCTCCGCAAACATCGAGGCGCGCGTGCGCGTGCGCAATGACGGCGGAGCTCTGCGCAGCGCCGAGCTCCGCCTGATCGTTAGCGATGCGACGGGAGCGGAAGTGGCGCGAGTGACCGAGCCCATGAGCGCGGCACCGGGGGAAACCGAGGAGGTGTCGCTCGACGGATTGCTTCAGAGCCCGCACCTGTGGGATGGCCGGCGCGATCCGTACCTCTACTCGGCGCGCATCGAGCTCGTCGAAGCGGGCCTCCTGATCGACGCGGTGAACGAGCCGCTCGGCATTCGTTCATTCAGCATCGATCCTAATACGGGCCTGCTGCTCAACGGCCGCCCTTACGATCTCTATGGCCCGAACCGCCACCAGGACCGGCAGGGCCGCGGCTGGGCCATCGGTGAGGCCGAACACGACGAAGACATGGCGCTGATCGTCGAGCTCGGAGCGACGGGCGTGCGGCTCGCCCACTACCAACACGCGCAATATTTCTACGACCTGTGCGACCGCGAAGGCATGGTCGTGTGGGCCGAGATCCCGCTCGTCGACGCCATCACCGACAGCCCGGCGTTTACCGACAACGCACGTCAGCAGCTGATCGAGCTGATCCGTCAGAGCAGGAACCACCCGTCCATCGTGCTCTGGGGTATCGGCAACGAACAGCGCACAGACAATCCGGCCACCAACGCGCTGCTCGCCGATCTCGGCGCGTTGTCCGCGACCGAAGACGACACGCGGCTCTCCACCTACGCGCACTGTTGCGGCGCCGACACCAGCCCGCTCACCACCCACGCCGATGTCGTCGGGTACAACTACTATTATGGCTGGTACATGGGCATCTACGAGCAGGTCGGCGGCTGGGCGGATGACCTGCACGAATTCCGGCCGGCCCTGCGCTTCTCGCTCAGTGAATACGGCGCGGGCGCAAGCATCAGCCAGCACCAGATCCCGCCCGTGCAACCCGTTACGACGGCCCCGTTCCACCCCGAGGAGTACCAGACGGAGCTGCACGAGGAGACCTGGCGGCAGCTCGCCACGCGCCCATACATCTGGGGCAAGTTCTTCTGGAACATGTTCGACTTCGCTTCGGACGGCCGCAGCGAAGGGGACGGCCCGGGCCGCAACGACAAGGGCCTCATCACCTACGATCGCCTGGTCAAGAAGGACGCCTTCTATTGGTACAAGGCAAACTGGTCGAGCGCCCCCGTGGTGCACATTACGAGCCGGCGCTTCAACCCGCGCACCACGCAGCTCATCGACGTGAAGGTGTATTCGAACCAACCCCGCGTGACGCTCGAGCTCAACGGGGAGGGGTTGCCGGCGCAGACCTCCGACACTCGCAGCTTCCTCTGGGCGGGCGTGTCGCTCGTGCAGGGCGATAACCAGGTCGTCGCCGCGGCGACTGATGCGGACGGCAATGTCATCGTCACCGACACGGTGACCTGGACGTTCTAGAAGAAGCACTGGGCGCTGCCCAGGATGGCGTCGGCCAGGCCCACCCCAGGGCCGCCATTACCGCCGAAGGCGGTGTGGTTGCAGACGCCGCCGGGGTCGACGGAGCAGTTCTCGGCGTGGCGCGTGGGGCAGGCGACGGGGTTGTCAGCGAGGCACTGGAGGAATGCTTCGCAGGTGGGCGCCGCGGCGGGGCCGTTCGTGTTGCAGTTGAGGGCTCCGCTCAACCGCAGCGCGCAGCGCGTACAATCGACCAGGGTACCGCCGCAGCACCGCCCGTCCTCGCAGGCTCCGCTCAGGCAGTCTGCGTCCCCGCTGCAACCCTCGCCCGGGTCACAGTCCCCACACGAGCCGCCGCAATCGACCCCCGTCTCGTTGCCGTTCTGGTCATTGTCGTCGCAATCCGCGCAGCGCCCGCCCAGGCACGAGCCGCTCTGGCAATCCGAATTGATTGCGCAGTTGTCGCTCACCGCGCAGCGCGCACACGCCGGATCGCTGCCGCCACAATCGGTGTCGGTTTCGGTGCCGCTCTGCTGGTTGTCTTCACAGAGCGGCAAGAGGCAGAACCCGCCCCGGCAAGAGCCGCTGTCGCAATGAGCGTTTGCACCGCACGCG
>JAYWEH010000387.1:0-4058 GCA_043780025.1 Deltaproteobacteria bacterium | reverse complement strand
GCCGAGCTCGTGGAAACGGTGTATGGCGTTGGCTATCGTTTGCGGGACTGAGCCGTTGCCGGTGCTCGAGCAGGGCGGCGTGCGCCGTTCAAAGAGAGCGGATTGAGCGTGCCACGGCGTGGACCCGGCATCATCGTGCTGTTGCTCGGCGCGAACGCCTTCATGCTTTCGCTGCCGTTGCTCGGGCTTTTGCTCTGGCGCGCCTACGACCTCTATTTGCTGCGCCAGACCGAGCGCCAGCTGATCACTCAATCGGTCGTTGTCGGCGAAGCCTATCGGCAAGCCTGGTGGAAAGAACACGGCTTGTCCGGAGACGAGCCGCGCCCGGCGGGGCGCGCCGCCGACCGCTTCGTGGCGGTGGAGCCGCACATCGACCTCGATAGCGACGTGAGCCCGTATCTCGACCTGGAACTCTTGCCGGTCGCTCCGGAAGGGGAGGACTCGCCGGAGCGGCGTGCTGGCCTGCAGATTGAGCCGCTGCTGCGCCGCGCCCAGATTTTCAATCTGAGCGGCGTGCGCGTGCTGAATGCCGAGGGCTGCGTGATCGCCAGCACCGGCGGGCAGTTGAACCGCTGCCTCGGCCCGTTGCCCGAGGTGCAGCGTGCTCTCGGGGGGGCGTATGGCGCGACCGCGCGGCAGAGGCGGCCGCCCGATCCTCTACCGCCGATCGGTGACATTCGATCGCGCGGGAAGTTGCAGGTCTTCATCGCGCTGCCGATCTTCTCCGATGGCCGCGTGATCGGCGTGGTGGCGGCTTCGCGCACTGGTCTGGATGCCTTGTCGTCGCTATGGCAAATCCGGCGGGGACTGTTCGTCGCCGTGGGCATCGGTCTCGCCCTGACGATCGCCATCAGTGTGGCGTGCGCTCGCGCGATTGCGCGTCCCATGCACGCCATCACACGCCAGGCCCGGGCCATCGCGCGCGGAGAGCCCACGGGGGACTTCTCCGCGCCCGGTTTCACGCCGGCCGAGATCCGCAGCCTGGGCGAAGCCTTGAACGTGATGACCGAGAAGCTGCGCGCGCAGGCCAGCTACGTTGCGGATTTTGCCACCAACGTGAGCCACGAGCTCAAGACCCCCATCGCCGCGATTCGCGGGGCGACTGAGCTGCTCTCGGACTGGGACAACATGGAGCCCGCGCAACGCGAGCGATTTCTGAACAACATGCTGCTCGACGCAGAGCGCATGGAGAGCCTCGTGTCACGGCTGCTGACGCTGGCCAAGATTGAAAGCGCCGCGGCATTGCCAACGAGCCGCGTGGACGTGCCAGCGTTCTGCCGCGCCTTGCTCGGACGCTACGGCAACGACGTGGAGCTTCGGTTGAGCGATCCTCCGTCCTACATCGACATCGCCGAGGAGCATCTGGCATCCGCCATCGGCAATCTCGTCGACAATGCGGTGAGGCATGGCGCTGGCCATCCCGTCGTCGTGGAGCTGACGTCTCAGGCGGGCCGGCTGTGCGTGACGGTGACGGACCGCGGCGCGGGGATCAGCACGGCCAATCAACGTAAGATCTGGGACCGCTTCTTCACCACCGAGCGCGATCGGGGTGGTACTGGCCTCGGATTATCCATCGTGCAAGCGATCGTGCAGGCGCGCCAGGGTCAGAGCCAGTGCGAGTCCTCGGCGGCGGGCACGACTTTCCGCATCGTTCTCTGAGGTTCGGCCCTTCTTGGCCTGTGGAGCTCGCCGAGCTCCGCCGCCGGCGCTGCACGGGTTTTGCACGAGTTCTCCCGCGGCCTGTCATGGCGTCTCCGCGAGCGCTCAACACGGCTGGCCTAGCTTTCTGAGAGGAGGTCACCTTGATGAAATTGCACAGCTTGCTTTGTTTCGCCCTGATCGCATGGCCGCTCTCCGCAGCCGCCGAGCCACGCACGCCTGGACCCGCAGCGCGGCGGGCAGAGCCCTCCCGGGCGCGCCCGAGCGTGGAGCGGCGGAGCTTCTCGGCGGACGCGGCTCAGGCCGGGATGCTACTCTTGCGCGGGCAAACCGACGACAGCACGTGGCTCGCGCCGATCGTGTCCAACGTCGTGGAGTTGCGCGTGACCGGCATGATCGCGCGCGCCGAAGTGAAACAGGTCTTCGAGAACCCGAGCGACGAGGTCGTCGAGGCCGTCTACGTGTTTCCGCTGCCCGAGACGGCGGCGGTCGACGCGCTCACGCTGGAGGTAGGGGAGCGGCGCATCGTGGGTGAAATCCAAGAGCGCGCCAAAGCCGAGCGCGTCTTCGAGCAGGCCAGACGCGACGGAAAGAAAGCCGCACTGGTCGAACAAGCGCGGCCCAACCTGTTTTCGACTCGCGTCGCCAACATCGGCCCCGGCG
Organism: Deltaproteobacteria bacterium; assembly: GCA_043780025.1. Lineage (GTDB taxonomy): Bacteria > Myxococcota_A > Polyangia > Polyangiales > Polyangiaceae > SZUA-265. The sequence goes on along the minus strand of JAYWEH010000387.1, from coordinate 1,736 downwards.
AAATCGTGAGCGCGACGCTCGAATACCAACAGGACGTGGCGTATGACTCGGGTCAATTTTCGTTGCACTTCCCTTCGACGCTGACCCCGAGGTACGTGCCGGGCAGCGCAGACGACGCGCCGCGCGGGGTGCTCGCCGCCGGAACGGAGCGAGTTACCCAGCAACACGAAATCGGTCGCATCACGCCGCCGTTCGTGCTCGACGACGGGCCGTCCCTCGAGATCACGGTCGAACTGGACGCGGGTTTCCCGGTCGCCAGTCTGGTCAGCCCATCGCACGCCATCGATGTCGCCGGAAAGCCGGGCGGCCCTGGGCCGCTCAGCGTGAACCTGAGCCGTGGCGCCGAGCTCGCCGATCGCGATTTCCGGCTCGAATGGCGTCCCAAGCCGGATCGGGCCCCGCACGTGGCGGTGTTCGAGGAAGAGTTCAAGGGGCAACGCTTTGTCTTAATCATGGCCATGCCCCCTGCCGAGAAGGAAAGCGAATCGCCGCACGTCGCGCGCGAAGCGGTTTTCGTGATCGACACTTCCGGGTCAATGGCGGGAACGTCCATCGAAGGCGCGCGTCGAGCGCTCGAGAGCGGGCTCGAGCGACTGCGCCCGAACGATACTTCAACGTGATCGAGTTCAACAGCGAGGCGCACCGCCTTTTCGATCACGCTGAGCCCGCGAGCCCTGAAAACCTGGACGTGGCGCGCGGCTGGGTGCGCAGCCTGGAGGCGGATGGCGGTACCGAAATGTTGCCGGCGCTGGCGCTGGCGCTCGGCGCGCCCGGGCCAACGGAACGCCTCGGTCAGGTGGTGTTCATCACCGACGGCAGCGTCGGCAACGAGTCCCAGCTGTTCCAGTTCATTCAGGGCAACCTGCACAGCCGGCGCCTGTTCACGGTTGGCATCGGGTCGGCGCCCAATCACCATTTCATGCGCAGCGCCGCGAATTTCGGCCGCGGCACCTTCACGTATGTCGCTGACACCTTCGAAGTGGCCACCAAGATGGGCGAGCTCTGGCGCAAACTCGAAGCGCCCGCAGTGACCGACCTCGCGCTGCGCTTTGGCTCGACGGCCCCAGCCGAGATCTGGCCCGAACGCTTGCCCGATCTGTATCGGGGCGAGCCGCTGGTGATCCTGGCCAAGCTGGATCCGAGCGAGAGCTCCGTGACGTTGGTGGGCAAGCAGCTCGGCCAAGATTTCACGCGCGCGCTCGAGCTCAATAGAGCCGGCTTTTCGAGGTCGCCTTCCAAGCGCAAGCAGCGCGGCGTGCACCGGCTCTGGGCGCGCCGCAAGATCGAGGGCTTGATGGATCGAGTGATCGAGGGCACTCCGGAGGAGCAGATTCAGCCGCGTGTCACCGCGCTGGCTCTCGAACACCACCTGCTATCGAAGTATACGAGCCTGGTCGCCGTGGACAGGACACCGAGCGTCGAGGCTCCCGGTCACAGCGTTGCTGTGGCCAATGCGATGCCGGCAGGCAATGCCATGTTCGGCAACCTGCCATCGACGGCAACGCCCGGTCCGACCTGCTTGCTCTTGAGCCTCTTGTCTTTCACGAGCGCGTGGTGGGTGCGCAGGCGCGGTACATGAAACACCTGCGCCTGGCGCTGGTCGCCCTCGGCTTCGCCTTTTTTGTGCAGGGCACCTGGATCAGCGTGACGTGCGTTGGCTCACAGAGAGAGGAGACTGGCTCACGCTCGTGACGTGTTATCCCTTTGATTCGCCGGTTGCCGGCGGGCCGCTGCGC
>JAYWEH010000386.1:0-9650 GCA_043780025.1 Deltaproteobacteria bacterium | reverse complement strand
TGCTCGGCGACTTCACCGCCTTTCCGGGCGCCATCGCACGAGAGCTCGAACGCTATTTGCCGTTCTTGAGCGCGACCAAATTGCTGATGGCCGCGGTTCGCGCCGGGGTCGGCCGCGAAACGGCACACGCCGTGATTCAGAAACACGCGCTCAGCGTCGCCAGCGATCTTCGGGCGGGCACCGTGCAGAGCAACGATTTGATCCGGCGCCTCGGCGCCGATCCGGATCTGCCGTTGAACGCCGAGGAGCTGTCGAAGCTCATCGGCAGCCCGCTCGCGCTCGTCGGTGCGGCATCGAGTCAGGTTGCGACGTTCGTGCAGGCGGTAGGCAGGGTTCTCGAACGATACCCAGAGGCCGCCCACTACACGCCGGGTCGAATGCTCTGACGGGCCAAAGAGCCGGACCGGGGTTTGTCTTGACGTGCGCTCCCCTCGGCGCCAGGGTCAGAGGACTATGAAGATCAGTCGATCCATGCAGGTGCTGTTCTTGGCGGGGTCGTGTGTCTATGCAGCAGGTGCGGCTTCGCCCGCGCTCGCGAGCACGGCAGCGGGAGGCGTTGGGGCCATCACGCTTTGTGGCGGGGACGACGACGATGACGAGGACGACGACAAGGACGGCGAAGAAACGCTGTGCGGCGGCGACTCCGACGACGATGACGAGGACGACGACAAGGACGGCGACGACAAGGACGGCGAAGAGACGATTCGCCTCTGAGTTGGCGACGCGTCTTCCTTTCGGCTTTGCCTGGAGTCCTTTCAGTCTTGCCTGGGGTCCTTTCGGCCCTGCTTGGGGCCCGTTCATCATCACTCTGGGTCTAGCGACTGTTACAGCGGGTTACGCCTGTGCGCCGCCGCCGAGTACCACACCGCTCGGCGTCGGCCCGCTCGTAGCCGCAGAACGAGCGGCGCTCGAAAGTGGCGGCGCGCCAGTTTCACCGGCTCCGTCGGCACCTACGCCGCCCGAGACGTCTGAGGCGAAGGAAGAAAGCACGGAGCCGTCCGCTGACGAGCCAGCGGACGAGGCTGGCGAATCCGAAGCAACGTCCGCGGAGCCCGCGGAGACCCCAGAGTCGTCGGCCAAGAGCGCGGGAGGGTTGGAATTCGCTGGCTTGTACGCGGGAAACGACGTCGCCGTGTTTCGCCTGCCCGGTTTTCCCGATCGAGAGCAACTGGACGACAAAGCCAAGATCCGCATCGAGCCCGATTCGGCGAGCGTGCTACGAATCGCGCTCATCAACAGCGAAAACGGCAGCGATCTCTGCGAGCTCAAAGCTCAGGTACAGGGCTCGTCGGCCGTGCTGGAAGCGGGCCAGCCCTGTTTTGGCTCCGAGGGAGAGGGCGCCATCACGGCCGAGATGACCTCCGGCACCGTCGTCTTGAAGGGCGATCGCCTGACGATGGAAGCGAGCGGAACTCTATCGCTGACGCTAGCCGACCAAGAGGTCGAGGGCGATCTGAGTTACTCCTTCAACGGCAAAAGGCAGTGAACGTCGCTGCGCCAGCACCCCTCGACGCTGCCCTCGCCCCAGCCGGGCCACTCCAAATTCCCATCGCTTCATTCGAACCGGCGTACTAGTAAGGGCCCGGGTTCGTCTCACCCGAGGAGGACGACATGACCCGTTGCTCAGACCGCCCGCGGCCCTCTAGTCGCATCATCGCCCTTTGCGCGCTCGCGCTGATGCCTGCCTGCGCCAAGAAAGAAGCGCCGCAGGAGCGCTCGACGGCAACGTCCACACCGGTTGCGCCCGTCGCCACGGCACCGGCGCTGCCACCGCTACCGGAACCTCCGGTGTCGCTCGGTGCGGCGAAGGCGGCTCCTGCCAGTAACCCCACGACGCCCGCGAAGGTGGCGCTCGGCAATCGGCTCTTCTTCGACAAGGCCCTCTCCGCCGACGGATCGCGTTCTTGCTATTCCTGTCACCAGAATGAGGACGGTACAGGAGGCCACGAGCCCACCGCGATCGGCGCCAAGAACACACCGCTCCCGCGTCACTCCCCGACGCTCTGGAACGTCGGCTATCTGCCCCGTTACTATTGGGACGGGCGCTCCGATTCGCTCGAGGCTCAAGGCAAGGCGGCCTGGGCCGGCGGCAACATGGGCGTCGGCGCGGACAACCTGGCCGCAAAGGCTGCGGAGTTCGACGCAAAGCCCGAATATAGGGCAGCCTTCGACGCTGCTTTCCCGGGCATCGGGGCAACCCCGGAGACGGTGGTACAGGCGCTCTCGGCCTACGAACGCACGTTGTTCTGCGGAGACACGGCGCTGGATCGCCACGTCGCCGGGGACACCAACGCTCTGAACGCACAGCAGAAGGCAGGGCTCGAGCTATTCATCAGCAAGGCGGGCTGCCATGGCTGCCACACGCCTCCATTTTTCTCCGATGCTTTCACGAGCGAGGACGGCTCGTATCACAACGTCGGCATCGGCATCAAAGGCAAGGAGCCGACGGCCGTGGACGTGGGGCGCCAAAAGATCTCCAACAACCCGACTGAATTTGCAGCGTTCAAGACGCCATCGCTGCGCAACGTGACCCGTTCGGCGCCGTATCTGCACGACGGCTCGATGAGCAAGCTGGAGGACGTGGTGCGCTTCATGGCCGGCGGCGGCTACAAGAACCCCGCGCTGGATCCAAAGATGGTGGACAAGAAGTTGAGCGATGACGAAGTACAGAAGATCGTCGCATTTCTCGGAGCGCTCGAGTGCACGGGCAGCCTGACTCCACCTGCCCCACTCTGAATCTCTGACGTGAACCCCGAAATCAGCAAGCGGCGCACGTTCGCCATCATCTCCCATCCCGACGCCGGCAAGACCACGCTGACGGAAAAGCTGCTCTTGTACGGCGGCGCCATTCAGCTCGCCGGCGCTGTCAAAGCTCGGGGTGATCAGCGCAGAGCGCGCTCAGACTGGATGAAGGTCGAACGAGAACGCGGCATCTCGGTCACGGTCTCCGCGATGACGTTCGAATACGAATCGCAGACGTTCAATCTACTCGACACGCCCGGCCACGAAGACTTCAGCGAAGACACCTATCGCACGCTGACTGCCGTGGATTCGGCGGTCATGGTTGTCGACGTGTCCCGCGGCATCGAGGCTCAGACGCGCAAGCTGTTCGAGGTCTGCCGGCTGCGCGACGTACCCATCATCACGTTCATCAACAAGCTCGATCGGGACGGCCGCGACACCTTCGACTTGCTGGACGAAATCGAACAAACGCTGGCGCTCGACGTGACGCCCGCAACCTGGCCAATCGGCAGGGGCTCGCGCTTTCTCGGTTGTTACGACCTGCTGCGCGACCAGCTGATCCTGCTGGCGCGGACGAAAGACGGCAGCCTCGCCAAAGGCATCACGGTCAAGGGCCTTGGCGATTCGGAGCTCGAGAAGCACGTGCCTCTGGATCTGCTCGGTGAGCTGCGCAGCGAGGTCGAGATGGCGCGCGGGCTATGCCCGCCGTTTCGGCTCGAGTCGTACCTGGAGGGGCACATGACGCCAGTCTACTTCGGCAGCGCTCTGCACAACTTTGGCGTGCGCGAGCTGCTCGGCGGCATCGGAGAGATTTCACCGAGCCCGCGCCCACACGCAGCTCTCGAGCGCACGATCGCGCCCGACGAAGCCGCGGTGACGGGTTTCGTCTTCAAGATTCAAGCCAACATGGATCCAAAACACCGCGACCGGGTCGCGTTCGTGCGGCTGTGTTCGGGCCACTTTCAGCGTGGCATGAAGCTGCATCATGTGCGGACGGGAGCCGCATTGAAGGTGCACAATCCGCTACTGTTTCTGGCACAAGATCGCGAGCTCGTTGATGAAGCCTGGGCCGGTGACATCATTGGCATTCCCAATCACGGCAAACTGCGAGTCGGCGACACGCTCACCGAAGGCGAAAATTTGCACTTTGCCGGCCTGCCGAGTTTTGCGCCGGAGCTCCTGCAGACCGTGCGCCCCGACGACCCGGTGCGCGCGAAGCACCTCGGCAAAGCTTTGCTGCAACTCGCCGAAGAGGGCGCGGCCTCAGTATTCAAGACCCACCTCGGCTCCACCTGGGTCGTCGGAGTAGTGGGCTCGCTGCAGTTCGATGTGCTGGCGGATCGCGTTCGAACCGAATACGATCTACCGGTGCGATTTGAAGGCACTCAGCTCTACACGGCGCGCTGGGTAGAAGCCAAAGAGCACCGCGAGCTCAAGAAATTCCGGGAAGAGAATCGCGCGAGCCTGGCGGACGACCACACCGGTGCCACGGTGTTTCTCGCCAGAAACGCCTGGCACCTCGAGCGGGCCGAAAAAGACTACCCGGAATTGCGCTTTCTGAAAGTGAAGGAACAAGCGCCCACATGACCCTATCCGAGCAGACAGAGTTCGGCTGGCCCAAAGCCTCCGACGCGGAAGAACCGCGCTCCATCGTGCTGATTCTGAAGAAGACACAGGGCAGCGTCTGGTCCGAAGCAGGGCAAACCCAGCTCTGCCCAACCCTAGCCTGGCTGACCAACAAATACGGCGCCGGGCAATACGAGCTGCGCCTCAAGCAAGGCAAACGCACACTGTGCATGACGCTCGCCGACTGCCGAATCCCCGCGCCCGCGCGAGTGATTGACCTTCTTCCGGTCCAACGGCGCTTTTAGCGCGAGGCCGTCTGAGCCCCGGGTTTGGCGCTCTAGTGCCTCGATTCCAATCGAGGCCAAGATAGAGGAGGGAGCCGGTTCAAATCGGTGGCAAAGGCGGGAATTTCGATGCCCTCGCCCCAGCCGGGGCATTCGAAATTCCCATCGCTTCATGCGAACTGGCGCTCTAGCGCGAACCCGACGACTGATATCGAGCGTGATTGAGCAGGAATTGCCCTTCGTGGAACTGCTCCGGGCTGAGCTCGTTCACGCCGTTTTCGGATACCTCGAGCACTCGAGTGGCGACGTGCGACACCATTTGCCGGTCATGCGTCACAAAAATCGCCGTACCCTCGTAGCGCGCCAGCGCTTCCGTCAGCGAGCGAATGGCCTCGAGGTCGAGGTGGTTCGTCGGTTCGTCGAGCAATAACACGTTCGACTTGAGGAGCATCAGCCGCGCGAGCAAGAGCCGCACTGTTTCGCCGCCGGACAACACCCTTGTGGGCTTGAGCGGCTCATCCTTGGTGAACAAGAGTCGGCCGAACAGGGCGCGTAGGTTCTCTTCATCCGTGCCTTCGTTCCAGCTCCAGAGCCACTCGTGAGCGGTCTGGTTCGACCTTTCGATCAGCTCGGCGTGGTCCTGGGGGAGGTAGCCGATGGCGGTCTCGTAGCCCCACTCTACCTTGCCCACATCCGGCTTGATCTCGCCGAGCAAGAGCCGGAGCAGCGTGGTCTTTCCAATGCCGTTGCGACCGACCAACGCCACGCGATCGCCGCGAAACAATGACAGGTTGAAGCCGCCGACCACGGTGTTGTCGCCGAAGGTCTTGCTCAAGCCTTCGACGTTCACCACCTGCTTGCCGCTTGGCCGTTTCACCTCAAAACGAATGAACGGCCGCGCGATGTTCGAGCGCTTGAGGTCGTGCAGCGCCTGTTGCTCGCGATTGACTCGCTTTTCTCGGCTCTTTACCTGGCTGGCGCGGGAACCGGCGCGAAAGCGCTGCACGAATTCTTGCAGCTGCGTGATGCGCTTCTGGCGCGCGGCATTGGCGAGCTCGACAGAGCCACGAGACTCGGCCTTCGCGCTGACCATGTCGTCGTAGTTGCCGTTGTAGATGATGATCGTCTCGTAATCGATGTCGGCGATACGCGTGCACACCTCATTCAAGAAATGCCGATCGTGGCTGATCACGACCAGCGCGCCGGTGAAATCGAGGAGGAAGCCCTCCAGCCACCGGATGCTGGCGATGTCGAGCGCGTTGGTCGGTTCGTCCAAGAGCAACGCCTCCGGCTTGCCGAAGAGCGCCTGCGCCAACAGCACGCGCACCTTGTCTCCACCCTGCAGCACGGCAAGGGGCTCGGCATGAATCGGCGCCGGAATGCCTAGGCCTTCGAGCAGCGACGTGGCTTCCGTCTCGGCGGTGTAACCGTCCTCCTCTGCGATCACGCCTTCCAGCTCGCCCAGGCGCACACCATCGTCGTCGGTCAGTGCCTCGCCTTTGGCGAGCAGCATCTCTTTTTCGCTGATGGCCCGCCACAAGCTGGGGTTGCCCATCATCACCACGTCGATGACGCGGTATTGATCGAACGCCGTGTGATCCTGACGCAGGATGCCAAAGCGCCTGGGCAATCGCACACTCCCCGCCATCGGCTCGAGCTCTTTGGCCATGATCTTCATGAACGTGGACTTGCCCGAACCGTTTGGTCCAGTGAGGCCGTAACGCTCGCCAGCGTTGAAGGTCACGTTGACGCCGTCGAACAGCATCCGCGCGCCAAAGTTCATCGTGACGTCGTTGACTGAAATCATCGCCAGATCCTTGCTCGATCTCGGGTTGCCGGGAAGGGCGTCGAGCGGCGCGCACCGTAGCAGACGACGCTCGAGTGGCCCGGAATTTTATGGAGTTTCGGGCGTCCGACCGAGGCAACATGCGACATGCATCATTCGCGAACGGTCACTCGTCGAGAAGCGCTCAATGCTCGCCCTCGCGAACCGTACAGACGTTAGAGGCAGTGAACGCAACGGTGATGCAGCGAACAGTTCGTGAGTACGGGCTTGTAGGTATTGGAGTTCTCGTGCTGCTGGGCTGCGCGTCAGCCGAGGTGTCACCACGCATACCCTCGTCGCCGAACGCGCCATTCGCGACAGCAGACGCTCAGGCATCGGTGTCGAGCCTTGGCAATTCCAGCGACGCAACACCCGCTGCCGGCACTGGTTCGTCAGCGTCGGTCGACAGCCAGCTCGAACCCCGTTGGCTCGGGCCTCGCGAAGTCGCCCGCGCCGTGCGCGTCCACGGTTCCGCCTTCAGCGCATGCCGCACGCTGGCCGACGCCGAGTCCCAGAGGCTCGATGGAGCTGTCACGGTCGGTTGGTTGGTTGAGAGCAATGGCCGAGTCGACGACGTGACAATTGGCCAGTCCAGCTTCGAGAGCGCAGAGATAAACGCTTGCGTCTTGTCAGTGGCCCGAAAAGTGACATTTCCGGCCTCCCCCGCTCCAAGCCAGGTTTCCTGGACCGTGAAATTCCGAGGCTCTGCGAGTGGCGCCCTGGCGGGGACCGACCGCCGTTTCGTAGCGCCGCGCTAAACCCCCGCTGCGGATGAGCGGGTTCCGTAGCCGCGGCCTGAGGAGAAAACCCGGAACATTTTGGTCGGGTTGGCTTGATCGGGCGGCCCGAAAGCTCTCTAATTCATGCCAGCGCGATGAGTGTCTCACCGGCGGAGTTCAAGGCCGTGCTCGGTCGCTGGCCGAGCGGGGTGACCATCGTAACGGCGCGTTCAGACCGAGGCCCCGCCGGCCTGACCGTTTCGGCGTTCTTCAGCGTGTCTCTGAGGCCGCCGCTCGTGGGAGTTTGCCTCGATCGCCAGTCTGAGACGCTGCCCATCATCGTCGAACGCAGACGCTTCGCAATCAATGTGCTGGCCAGCGACCAGAGCGTCCTGAGCGATCGTTTCGCCATGGCGGATGAGCGCATCCGGTTCGATGGTGTTCAACTGCTCGATGTCCCAGGCTCGCAGAGCCCGTTTCTGGCGGGCGCGGTCGCCCAGCTCGATTGCGAACTCGACGCGGCGCACGACGCAGGGGACCACGTCCTGTGCATCGGACGCATCGAGCTGGCACTTGCACATGCCGGCGAACCGCTGGTGTACCAGGGCTCTCGCTACCAGCAGCTCGCCCCGCTGGGCCCGCGCGGGTGAGAGGGCCAGACCCCGGTCGCGCTGGCGAAGGCCTCCCCGAACGACGAAAAGGCTTGAGCTCGGAGGCCGTTTGTTCGAAAAACGGGTCTGCCTTCCTCGATGAGTCCGCGTTGGATCGCAGGCGCGTGGGGATCTGGAGGGAGGGCAACCGTGATTCGAGTAGTGTTGATTCGCCCATCGTTGACCATTCGGCCGACTTCACCGCACGTGCAGCTGCGGGAGCCCGCGCTCGGGTGTGACGATTTGGAGCGAGACCGTCGGGTCGGAGCTCGAGGCGGCCGTAATGTCAGCTGATAGCAAGTGTGTCCGAGGCGCTGACGCCCGTGGCGCTCTGCTCTAGAATTCGAGCACGGGTCTGTGGGCGAACTCAGGATTAAGTACGACGGTCAGCTCTACCAGTTGGGGCAGAGGCAGACGCTGGTCGGACGCTCCAGACGGTGTGTCATCATCCTCAATAGCCGCCTAGCTTCCCGAGAGCACTGCGTGCTCGAACGCTCTGGCGCAGCCCTCACGTTGATCGAGCTCGGGAGCAAGAACGGCACCTGGGTCAACGGAGAGCGCGTGACGCGGCGCCGGCAGCTCGCCAAAGGCGATGAGATCCGCATCGGCAGCGATCACCTCGAAGTGATCGAGAACGTAAAGCCGGGAGAGCCCGAACCACGGCGGCACGTCGAGACGCAGCGCATGGCGCGAAAACCGCTCGACGAACCCTTCGACGACGATTCCACGGCAACCGTCGACCATGCTTCGGTGCTGGACCTCTCGGAGGTCCTCTTGGAAACCGCAGGCGGCGCCGAGCAGCGGCCCCAGACCACGCGGGTCATCCTCGCGGCCATCGATGAGCTCTTGGATCACGCGGGCCTCACCCAACCCTACCTCGGCCCCGCTGATGAACAGCGGCTGCGCAGCATCGCGAATCGGGTGCAGTCGTGGTGGCCCGACGGCTCGATGGACTCGTGGCGTCAAAGCCTCGAGACGCGCCTGGCCGCAGCGGGCCGCCGCCGCTGATTCGCCCGCGCTGATTCGCCAGGCTCCGCCCTGCCGCGATCAGACCCGCCCGCGATCAGGCCCTGCCCGCACTCAGGCTTGATTACCGCGCTCGAGCAACTCGCCCACGGCGCGGCGTAGCGCGGCCACCGCGGGCTCGCCCAGGCGCTGAAATTCTGCACCACAGACGCCGCGGGCGCGATGCCGTACGACCGCCGAAACGCGGACCGGCTCCGCCTCGGGTGTGGCGACGCGCAGCTCCAGCGCCGCCCCGAGCTCATACCCATCCACGGGCGGCTCGATCAGAATGCCGACACCGCCGAGGCTCAGGTCCACGACCTGAACCCTAGAGAAAACCGCGCCTTCCACGATTTCCACACAGACATCGTAGTCTGCGGCGAGCCTCACGCGGACGTGCCGACGACGATCCCAGTTCGCCTTGGTCTCTTCCTGACTCGGCACTCACCCTGAGCGTAGCAGACTCCCGACGCGGATGCCGGCGGTAAGCGCTTATTGAGCGATGTCGGGAACGCGAGTCGGGGAACTCGAGCCAGGGCGCGACGTCAGGCGTGACAGAAGGCCCGAATCTCATCGCGCCGGCGCAACGCGTCTCGTCGCCCGAGCTCAATCACCTGCGCTGCGAACCCACCGTCGAAGAGCAGGTAGGTGGCCCAGTCCGCATTGCCTTCTTCCGCAGCGGTGCGAAGCAGCCGCCGCGCGACGAGCCCGATGTCAAAGCGCTTTAGATTGTCCTTCAGGTACTGGCCCGCCAGCTTCGCAATGTCGCGCGAGGGTACGAAGACCAGCGTCTCGATGTGGCGGTATGACGCTCCGCGCCGGCGAACCATGCGTTGCTGCAGCTCGTTCTTGGCGCTCG
>JAYWEH010000385.1:0-4077 GCA_043780025.1 Deltaproteobacteria bacterium | reverse complement strand
CTCGCGCGTGCCGGACGTCGAGGCGAGCGCCATCGTGCCGCCCGCGGCGCTCGGGGGAGGGCGCGCTGTGGCGGGGCAGCTCTCTGCGTATCGCGAGTTGTTGCTCGATGTCGTGCCCACCAGCGGTTGTATCAAGCTCAGGCACTCGATGCTGCGGCAGCGCGTGGCTTACCCGATCCAGGTCGGACCGAGCGTGCTCGAGGCGGGGCGCCGGCGGCCCATCAGCTACGCCGAGGCCATCGGCAAATTTGCCGACCTGCTGCTCGCGCACCGCGCCCCTCGGGGCCGCACGTTGATCTACGCCAGCGGCCAGGTCGACTACTTCGCGATATTTGCCATGCAGGAGGTGTTCCGCTTGCTCGGCGTGCGCAACCTCACTGGCAATGCGGAGCATTGCCTGAACGCAGGCGCGGTCCACAACGAGATGTTGACGGGTCAGGAAGGGCCTTTCGTCACCATCGAGGGGGCGCTCAGGGGGCCGAATCGATTTTACCTGTTCAACGGCTGGAACGGCTTCATCTCGCATCCGCCGGTATTTCAGGCGCTGCTCGCCCGGCCCGATCTGGATGCCTATCTCGTCGAGGTGATGGTCACCGAATCGGCCAAGGCGCTCGCCGAAGTGCTGGGCAACGAGCGCATCCTGTTGATCCGTCCCAAGACTGATCCGCACCTGGCGCTTTCGGTTGCCCACGAAATCTTGCGCAAGCATCCGGGCGCGGTGAGTGAACGCTTCCTCGGTCGCTTCGCGGATCGCGCTTCTTTCGAAGCGTACGCGGCCCTGGCAAGCGCGGAACGCTTCGACCCGGAGCGGGTCGCGGAACGTATCGCACCGGAGCCGAAATACGTCGAACGGCTGGTGACCGGCATTCGCCGTATCGCGCTCAAGTTCGCGCAAGCTGACGTGGTGCCGATCAACATTCCTTCCGTGGGGCTCTCCCAGACGAGCGGCGCGGTCACCCATTGCTTGTGGGGCAGCGCGCTCGGCATCGTCGGCAAATACGGGCTCGACGCGGTGGGCTCCGTCGCGGGTGGCACCCTGCGCTTGGCCGGTCAGATCAACGCCGAGACCGAGGTGCAGGGCCTGTCGCGTAAATGCTTCATGGGCCGCGTCCCCATGTCGGAAGCGGCCGACGCCGCGCGCCGCATGGGGCTGCCCGACGACGCTTACGACGCGGTGGTCCAGGATCCAGGCCGGGCTGCGCTCGACTACGCCGACCCCACGCCGGGCACGCGTGAGCTCTTCGTGTGCATGGGCACGCAGTTCGAAGCCAACATGATGGGGCGCAAGCGCTGGCTCGACAAGCTGACCGATCCCGAGAACACGTTGGTCGTGATCGACCCCATCGCGGACAGCTGGAGCGAACAGCACGCGGCGTTGATCTTGCCGTCCCCGCCACACCCCGCCACGCCCAAGCTTTACCAGAACGGAGAATGGAAGCTCACGCTCAGCGTGCCCCAGAAGCGCGCCCCGGCCGAGACGCGATCGGACGCCACGATCGTGTACGACGTGATGGCGGAGATCGCCCGGCGCGTCGAGTTCGAGCCCGACGTGGCGGCGCAGCACGCCGACCTCGCCCGGCACTCGCGTTCGGGCTACCTGGCACGGCGATTCTGCCCGACGAACGGCGGCGGGGGCCTGACGCGCCTCGACGGAGAAGTCAGTCGCCCCGAGTTATGGCACAGGATTCAAGCGTACATGGAGGGCGGCAAGGGTCCGCTGTATTGCCGGCCCGAGCACGAAAATGGCCGCCCGATTGCGTGGGAGGAGTTGCTCGAAAAAGGCTCTGTCTACTACGGGGGCGTCGGCAACACGCGCTATCTGCTCGAGTACGACAACCCGGAGGCGCAGCCCTTCCGCGACGTGTACCGCAGGCCCGCGCGCTTCAAGTTCTTCACCCCGAGCGACGCTGATCTCGAGATCCCGACCGGCGTGCTCTTGAACAGTGGGCGCTCCAGCCTCTCCGACGAGCGCAAAGCCATTGCCTTTGCCATCGGTACGTTCAACTCCGGCAAGGCCACGCCGATCGTGGGCATGCCCGCCGAAAATGCGCTGTTCGTGTCGCCGTCGCTCGCGCACAAACACGGCATCACCACGGGCGAACGCGTGCGCCTGAGCGCGCCCGAAGGTGGAACGTTCGTGGAATTTCCGGCCATCGTCAGCGATCGTGTCAAAGGGGAGAGCGTCTACGCCAGCTTCCACAAGTCACGCGCGCAGATGGACGGCGTGCAATACGTCAACGACGTCACTTCTCACGTCGGCCGCTGCGCCTACACGTCCCAGACCAACGTCAAGGCGACGCGCGTCGTGCTCTCGCGGGTGGCGCGCACGCCATCACTCGTGCCGCGCCGTATCGACACCACCACCATCGACACGCGGGTCGATCTGCCGTTCTGGACCGGTCGGGATACCCCGCTCTACGTCACCGAGATCGTCCAGGACACGCACAACGTCTTCACGTTTCGCCTGCAGGGCGACCCGTTGTGCCGTTTCGTGTATTACCCAGGCCAATTTTGCACGCTGGTGCTCAGCATCGACGGCAAGAAGGTCGTGCGCTCGTATTCGATCTCGTCGTCGCCCACGCGGCCGTTCGTGCTCGAGATCACCGTCAAGCGCGTGCCCGGCGGGCTCGTGTCGAACTGGCTCGCCGATCACCTGCGCGTCGGCGCCCGGCTCGAGATCTCGGGGCCCAAGGGCAGATTTTGCCTCACGCCGGGGCAGATCCCGAGCAAGCTATTGTTTCTGTCCGCCGGCAGCGGGGTGACGCCGCTCATGAGCATGACGCGCTGGTTGTGCGATCTGTCGGCCCGGGTCGACGTGAAGTTTCTCAACTCCGTGCAGGCGCCGAGAGATTTCGTGTTCCAGCGGGAACTCGAGATGCTGGCGGCCCGCTACCGCGGCTTCGATGCGGTCACGACCACCACGTCTACGGAGACGCCGCGAGCCTGGGAGGGCCTGAGCGGCCGGCTCGATGCGGCCATGCTGGAGCGTGTGGTGCCCGACCTCGCCGAGCGGCAGGTGTATATGTGCGGCCCCGAGGGTTTTATGGCCTCCGCGCGCCAGCTGCTCGAGAGCCGCGGCTTCGATCCGGCTCGGCTGCATGCCGAGAGCTTCGCGCCACCGCGCAGCGTCAGCGAGCAAGGAGTGGAGCCGAGTGGCGGCTCGCGCATCCCATCGGTGTATCCGGGCTCGCCTGACCTGGTGAGCATCGAGTTCGCCAGGAGTGGCAAGAAGATCAGCGGCAGCCGCAAGCTGCCCTTGCTCGATCTCGCCGAAGCGCACGGTATCGATCTCGACTACGGCTGCCGTACCGGCGGCTGCGGCGCCTGCAAGGTCCGCGTGCTGCGCGGCGAAACACGCGACGGCAGCTCCCCCGCGCTCAGCGACGAGGAGCAGCGGCAAGGCTACGTGCTGTCCTGCGTTGCCGCGCCGACGTCGGATTGCGTGCTCGACGCCTGAGCGACTTTGAAGCGGGCTACGGCAGCGCTTCTATCCAGCGCTGGAGCACGTCCAGGTACTGTTCGTCGAGGCGGTGCGTCCCAAGCGGCGGCATGCGCCGACCGCCCAGCGTAGCGCTGCGCTGATACAGGATAGACTGCGCGGCATTGCCGGGCTCCACCAGCAGCGTGGCGCCATCTTCGGCAGGGTTCAATGCCACGCCCCCCACGACGCCTTGTTGCGCGAGCGGCGTCTCGTAACGCGCGTCCCACTCGGCACGGATGTTGGTCCGCACGCCGTGGCACATCGAACAGTTGGCGTCCCAATACGAACGCACGCGGTCTTCGAGGCTAGCGGTTTCGTTGGAGAGCGGGGTCAGGCGCGAGTAACGACCCAGGTTGGCGAGGTCCGGCGGCTCGTCGAACATGCCGCGCAGCGCCCAGAGCGCCAGCTGCTCGGTGGCTTGCCCCGTGCCGCCCGGCGCGGGCGCGACGAGCGGCCCATTGAGCTGCGCCGTGCGCACCCCGAGCACGTACCCCGCCTCGGGGTTATGGCACGTCACGCAGTCGTTCGGCCCCGGATAGAAGTAGCTCTGCGTGCGCTGACCGCCATCAGCCGTGATCACGTCGAGCCTGTCGAGC
>JAYWEH010000384.1:0-4079 GCA_043780025.1 Deltaproteobacteria bacterium | reverse complement strand
GCCGAGCCCACAGGCGCGAGCGTCCCCGATCACGCCGGTGACCGCGAGCAGACCGTCAGGCTCGCCCCGAGCGGGCATCAGCAACAGATTCGTGAGCTCGATGCCCGATTCCAGGCGCAACGCCGTGGGGTGGTTTGTCACGACCTGGGTCACGCCACGCAAGGTGGGGTGGTCACTCGGTTCCGTCGGGGACGACTCCGACGGCGCCGGGACGGCGACGGGGAGCTGCGCGTTGTCCAGCACGCGCAGAGCCGGAGAGGCCGGCGCGTTCGCGCGATGAATGTGAAAGCGCTCGAGCAGGCTCTCGGCACTGCCATGGTCGTCCACCACCGCAGCTCGACCCCCTGCTGCGAGAAACGCCGCGAGTGGGTGAAAGCGGATCTCCACTTCCGGGTAGACGAAGATGACCCCGTCGGACGGCTGCAGCATGGAGTAGTCGAGATTCTCGATGCTGCGAACCCGCTCGGAACCGAGCTGGGCACGAGCTAGCTCCAATAGCTCGCTACAGCCTTCCCACCCCTTGTCGTCCGGGTCGTAGGCGGCCTCGGCTGGAGCGAGCGACAATCCCAAAGCGGCCCCAATCGCCATCGAGGCGCGTCTGGCAAAACCCAGGAGGTCAGTCAGTCGACCCATTTATCCCACTCTGGTCCGAAGGACGGCCGGTCGTTATGCCATGCGGCTCGAACATAAACCGCTCTGCCCTACCCTGGGGCGGCGTGGACCGCTGAGTGGCGCGGAGCAGGACCCTGGCTTCACTGGAACTTGACCGCACTGGATCCCGGTGTAGATTATCAGTAGATCGGATCGCAGCGCACAACGCTAGTTCCAGACGGTAAACCTTCAAAAAAAGGCAGCCGATGTTACCCCCGTTCATCATCGAGCAGATTCGCCGACGTGAAGAGGCACAGCGGGAGGAGTCTCGCCGCAGGAATGCCAAACAGCCGCGTCTGGAGCTCCCGTTGGACCTCTACGAGCCGGCCCCAGACAGCGATGGTTCGGACGAAGAGCGGCAGCGCGGCGTCCTGATCGTGGATATTTGAGTCGCTGAGCACCGTGTCGGACGCCGGCGTAGCGGCGTCGAATTCCGACGATTCGTCCTATCTGAGCGTCGCCACGGGCTGAGCGGCCGTCGAGCTCAAACGCCGAAGGGTCCGCTCAGCTGAGCGCGCGGCAATAGCTCGGTTGGGCCCTCGAGTGTTTGCCGGGCCGGGTCAGCTCGGCACCGTTGCCGTCAATCTCGATTGTGAGTTTGAAATCGGGACACTAGGCTGCGCCGCTCATGATCGCCGGCCGACAGAAGCCACTTGAAGCAGGGGTACCTGAACGTGCCGGTGCCGCCCGCGCGCCGACCCGTCGCTCCTGGCGAGGAATTCGCCTGCGCCGCAACGCGTCGGTGCTGGCGTGCGCGCTCGGCTGCTCGAGCGCACTCGGGTGCTTCTCACCCGACGACGGACGAGAGCCTCCGCTCTCGCGTATCTACTTTCCAACCGGGTTAGCGCTCAGCCCCGATGGCAATCGCTTGTACGTGGCGAACAGCGATTGGGACCTGCAATTCAATGCGGGTTCCATACAGGCCTATGACACCGAAGCGCTGCGCGGTCTCTTGCCTCGACACTGCCGCGCCGACATGGATTGCGAAGGCGGCGAGCGCTGCGACTCCGAGCCCAGCACTGACGCCAACGGCTTCGACGTGCCGGGCACCTATTGGTGCGTCGACGCGGACGAACCCGACGTGTGCAGGGGCTTCGGGGTCCAGCTGCCCGGAGACCGGCTGGTAGAACCCGGACTCTGCGGCGCTGTCGACAACGAGCGCCCCGATCTGCTGCTCGAAAGCGTCGGGATTGGCGCCTTCGCCACGGATCTCCTCTACAGGGAAAATCCTGTGTCGGGAGGCGGTCGGCTTTTCGCCCCTGTGCGCAGCGACGCGACGTTGCACTGGCTCGACGTGCGGGGTGGGAGCACGCTAGGTGGGCCCGATCGGGAGCTCTCGTGTGGGCAAAACCCGGGTGGCGAGTGTGACGCGGAGCACCGACGCCATGACGCCCCCACCGTTCCAGGGCGTCCAGGGCAACGCTTGCCGATCGAGCCCTTCGGCATCGACGCTGACGCCGAGGGCCGCGCCATTATCACGACGCACCAGACTGAAGGCTCCGTCTCGCTGTTCACCAACGACTGGGAACGCCCCGACGCCGGTCCCGAGCTCACGTTCATCCTCGAGGACTTGCCTGCTCGACCCATGCACGTCAGCGCCATCCCGCCGCCGCTGATCGCGCGCATCGATCGAGAGGGGGCTCGACTCTCCGGCTATCGACCTGGGTTTTGGCTGGCGTTCCGCGGCGCGCCCTTCACGGAGCTGGTGCGATATTTTGATGAACGCGACGCTCCCCAGGGTCGAGCCTTCCTGGAAACGGCGTTCGTGGACGTGATCAACGCCACGGGCGGTGGCGACGTTCGGGCGCTGACGGTGGATGCTTCGCGCCGCGAGGCTTGCGAGTCGGGCTGCGCCGGCGACATGGTCTGCGCCAGCGAATGCGCCGGCGTCGAGCTCGACGTGTACCTCGCGAACCGCTCGCCTGCCTCACTGCTGATCGGCACGACGACGTCGGTGCGGCGTTCCGATATCGGCAACGATCGGCTGCACATCTCCGACCTCGTCGCGGTGGATAGCGGACCTTCGCGCGTGGTCATGGGCCACATCCGCGATGCCGACGGTGAATTGCAACGTCGTGTCTTCTTGACGTCCTTCGATTCCCGCTCGCTCACGATTTACGATCCTGACTCCCGGCGAGTGGAGGCTCGCGTCTTGACCGGCAGAGGCCCGTCAGCGCTGGCGATCGACAGCGAGCACGCGCTCGCCTATGTCGCGCATTTCACGGACTCGTATGTCGGTGTCATCGATCTGGATCGCAGTCACGCCTCGTTCGGAACCCTAATCCTGGCGCTGGGCGAACCGGCGGCGCCACGAGGTGACCCTTGATGAGTAGCAGCGACCGCAGGCGCGGTATCGTCGAACCGATCAGCAAACGTATATCTGCTCTGGCTTTCGTGCTCACGGGGTCGGCCCTGGCAACCGCGTGCGGTCAAGACAATAGCGCCGCGACCTTGCGGGCGCTCGAACCCGCTGGCGACGCGACCGTCGTGTGCTTTGAACAGGACGCGGAGAACGTCTTCACTCGGAGCTTCAGCCGCAACCTTTGCCCGGATTTCGTCAACGATCCGAGCAGCGACCAATATCGCCGGCCCTTCGCGCTGGTGACGCAACCGCGCACCGGCGAGGTGGCCCTGGTGGATCTCCTTTCGGGCGGCGTGGTCGACTTCGAGCCGTCACAACCCGGCTTCAGCTTCATGCCAGTGGGGGCAGAGCCCGACGTCATCGTCTCGACGCCCGGGGGTGCAGCTTCGTTCGTGAGCGTGACCGAGACAGGCAGGGAAGGCATCTTTGGGCTGCCATCGACGTGTGTCGGTACGCGGCCCGAGACGGCTCCGCTTCGAGACATCCGCACCTGGCCCGCCTGCCGCCTCCCGGTGGCTCCCGGACCCATGCTGGTGCTCGGCGACCCCGCGATTGATCACGACGGCGACCCCGCGACGCCGGCTCGGGTACGCGCGAGCTGCGATGCCGATTACGTCGACCCCGCCGAGCTCGTGGGGCAGTCGCCGGCGGCTCAGCGCGCCGAATGCTTCGTTGACCTCGCCGCGGAAGGCGGGCTGCCCGGCACTCGCAAGTTAGCCGTGGCGCTGCCGAGCCTGTCCGAAATCTGGATCCTGGATGCGCAGACGCTTCTCGATCGCTCGCCAGGCAGCTTCGATGCCTGCGTGGCAGAGCGGCGCGTGCCTCTCAATGCGAGCGTCCCCGAGCTCACCCAGGAGCTCCCCGCGGATCTCGTCCCTAGCTCGCCGAGCTGCGTAGTGCGCGGCTTGAACCACGGTCCAATACCCACGGACTGGCAACCCCGACCCATTGACTTCGCGCTCGGGGACGACGGTCGACTATTCGTGGCCGATAGCGATGTACCCAAAGTCCATGTCCTCGACGTAAACGATCCGTGCGCGGTGACTGACATGCCCGCGCTCCGCCC
>JAYWEH010000383.1:0-9680 GCA_043780025.1 Deltaproteobacteria bacterium | reverse complement strand
AAAACGCAGCTTGGATAGACGTGACGCTCGAAACGTGACGAACTTGGGATACGAAAAATTGATGTCGAGCTGGGCCACCGTGAGCGCACCCGCGTGGCGCATGCCACTGGCGATGGCGGGGGCGGTGGTGTGGTTGGAAATCCCCACGAACAGCGTATGCCCCGAGGCGTCGATCCCGATAGCCGAGCGGCGGATCACGGTCTCCCCTCCCAGCGTCGAGCCCCATTTGTGTACGTAGCCGTCAGCCAACCGCGGATGCATGCGACCGCCTTCGAACATGCAATTGGGGGTCTGGCGCCACCAGGCCACCTCATCGAGCTGGTCCTGCAGCGTCGGCCAGGAGCCAATACGCAGCGTGTGGTCCTTGAAATAGGCCACGGTGCAGGTTTGCTGGTGCGGCGGCACCAGCGTGACGCCGTTGACGAACATGCCGTAATGCCCGTGCTCCGTCTTGAAGCCGCCGTTGAAGGCGGCCAGCACACCCGCGTGGTGTTCGTCCGGCACGCGGCCGAGACGCGGGATGTCGAGCGCTTCCGTCACAGTGGCCTGCGGTTCACGCGTGCCGGGCACCAGGTGCATGCGCACGCGCCGCAGATCGAGGGCGACCACGAACAGCTCGGCCCAGCCCCGTTTGCGATCGGGGTGCAGCAGCGTCTTGAACATGCGCGCGTCGCGCGGGTCCGTGCCCTCGGGCAGGGGCACCCACGCGCCGTCACCGGGAGCGGCCCATCCGGCGTGCATCGGACCGACGCTGGCGAGATGGAACGGCACGGCGGACGACAGCGCCGCGTCGAGCAGCTCGGGGGCGGGCAGAGCCGGGTCGGCTCCTTCGGCACCTCGGCCCGGCCCGGAGGGAGCCGGCGCGGCGTTCGGTGGCGTTGCTTCGGGTGGCACCCGCCAATAGGCCCGCGGCTGCTCGCCCCGGCGAACCAGAGTGAGCACGCGGTCCTCGATTCGATAAGCGAACTCTTCGAGCCGAGCCACTGCGTCGACCCCAACGATGGAGCGCAGTGTATCCGCCGCCCAGGGGGCGAGGCCCGGAACGCGGTGCAGGATCTGCCACCCCGCCACAATCGTGGCCGGCAGACCCACGGCAAGACACAAGAGGACCCGCGCGCGAGCAACCTTCCCGAGCCTATGGCCGGAAAGACGCCCCGCAGGTGTCACGCTCTTGACCATATTCGACCACCGTAACCCAACATCGACTTCTAGGCCTATTTGTCAGCCCCACTGCTAAAAGACCGCCACATGCCCGCACCGCGGAGCTGCATTGGGCTCGCCCTGCCGGGCTGGTCCTTGCTCCTATTTATCTGTGCCGCCCTGACCCTCGCGGCCCGGGCAGCAGCTCAGGAGCCTAGTACGGCAGAAGCGTCATTGTCGCCGAAACTGGAGCTACCCGTTCCACTGCCCGCCGAGCTGGTGGGTCGACCGGTGACGCGGCTCGAGGTGATCACCGCGGAGGGCCGCTGGCAGACCCCCGAAACACTCCGCAACACGTCCCTGGGCCAGCCACTGAGCCACGCTTATGTGCGCGCCATCATGCGGGAATTTTTAGCGACGCGGCGCTATGCGGAGGTCTCTGCCAGCGCGCAGGCGCTGGGTACTGGCGTGCTGCTGCGCGTGACCGTTTTGCCACGCCGGATCATCGAGGAGGTGCGCGTCACGGGTGGTGGGCTCGACACGGCGCTGACGCTGGAGGCCGCCGCGGTCGGCCCGAACGACGAAATTACCGTGTGGAGCCTGCCGGCGATCGCCGCGCGCGTGCAGCAGCTGTACCGAGAGCGGGGCTTTCCCACGGCCACAACGCAAGTCTCGGCCATCGACACTGACGAGCCACTCCGGGTGGTCCTGCTCGTCAGCGTCAATCCAGGGGATCCCCTGGATGTGGCGTTGCGCGACTTCGAGGTGCACCCCCGCGGTTCGGACGAACTGTCACGCCTGCTCTCTGAATATGCGGTCGAGGTCGGCGACCGCGTCGACGCCGAAGCGATGAACGCGGCCGACCTCGAGCTGAGCCAGGCGCTAAAGGCCAGCGGTTACAGCGAAGCGGCGGTCAAGGGCCGCATCGAGTGGGCCAGCGCCGGCGTGCGCTTGGTGGTGGCGGTGTGGCCAGGTCCGAAGTTCCGGCTGCGCTTCGAAGGCAATCGCCACTTCGACCACGACGAGCTGTCACAGGAGCTCGATCTCGAAGACGAAAACGAGAGCGAACGCAGCCCTTCGGCGCTGGCTCGGCGCCTGCAAGAATTCTACGCCGAGCGCGGCTTCATGGACGCGAGCGTCGAGGTCGAGCGGCGTGAAGGCGGCGGGGGCGCGCTCGTCGATCTGGTGTTCGTGATCCGAGAGCAGCGCCAAGTGCAGGTGCGGAGGCGTCATTTCCCCTGCCTGTCCGGCGAACGGTCGCCCGGCGACGTGGCCACGGAGATCGACGGCGTCTTGTCCGAAGCGCTGCCGGGCAGTGGCCTTTTCGGTCCGGTCGATCCGGCGCAGCTGGACCAGCGGGTCGCACCGGGGCGGACCGGTGCACGTGCGCGCGCGCTGTCGTTCGAGCCCTGGTCGACCTACGACGCGATGACCTACGAGAAAGCGCTCGATCACGTGCGCGCGCTGTATCGCTCGGAGGGCTACCTCTCGGCGGAGGTCGGGCCGGTGCAGGTGTTGCGCCGCAGCTGCGAACCCAAGTCGCCCGCGGGTCTGTGCGTGCCGGCGGGCCCGATCGTGTTGCCTCGCATCGACTGCGGCGACCCCGCCATCAGCCCCGAACCTGTGGAAACCCCGCGGCTCGCGTGTGTGCCGGGGCGCGGCGTCAGCTGCGAACCGGAGATCGACCTGGCCATCCCGATCCGGCTGGGTCCGCGCGCAGAGCTCTGGGACATCGGCTTCGAGGGCAACCGCACCTTGGTCGAGGCCGAGCTGCACGACGCGAGCGGGCTCGAGCTCGGCACCGCCGTGTCACAGCTGGCGCTCGAAGAAGCCCGGCGCCGCATCGTCGAGCGCTACGCCGAAGAAGGCTACGCCTTCGCGGGCGTGGAAGTGGACCTCGAGCTCTCCCCCGATCGCACCCGGGCCAAAGCCAAGTTCGTGATCAGCGAACGCCAGCCGGTGATCGTGCGCGACGTGATCGTGCGCGGCGCCGAGTTCACGCGCGAGGATCTGATCAAGAGCCGCGCCGCGCTCATCCCGGGCGAGCTGTACCGGCGCAGTCTGGTACGCGCTACGGAAGAACGCCTGGCCACGCTGGGCGTATTCACCAGCGTGACCGTGGACCTCGAGGATCCAGAGGTGCCGGCGCGCCAGAAGGTCGTGATCATCCGCGTGCAAGAGCGGCTGCCCCAATACCTCGACGTACGCCCGGGCTTCAGCACGGGCGAGGGCTTGCGCATCGCCTTCGAATACGGCCACCGCAACCTGGCGCGCCGGGCCATCCAGCTCATGTTGCGTGTGCAGCTCGGCTACCTGCCGCCGCCCCTGATCTTGGAGAGTGACGTGCGCACCAAGTTCGAGCAGGTGCTGGCCCGCGAGAGCTTGCTGTTTTTGCTCGAGCGCCGCAGCTCGGCCACGCTCGAATTGCCTGAGGTCGGGCTCGGGCCGCTGTTTCGATTGAGCCTCGAAGGGCTCGACGTGCGCGACATCTCGCGCCAGTTCGCGCTCGAAAAACGCGCGGTCATCGTGACGTTGAGCTATCGCCCCGATCGCACGTTCAACGTTTCCCTCGGCGCGACGCTCGAATTGAACGAAGCCGACGTGTTCATCAGCGGCGACGCGCGCAACACGCTCGAGGATTTGTTCGCGGAAAACCCCGACGACCGGCTGCTGCGCAACCTGCTCAACATCCCCGATGGCCTGACCCTGGCAGTGTCTCAGCGCATCGGCGTGACCTGGGACCTGCGCGACAACGCCGTAGCCGCCACGCGCGGCACGTTGATCAGCGTCAGCATGGAACACGTCAATGCCTTCCCGATCGAGAACGCCCGCCCGGGCGCGACGCCGGAGCTCATCTCCGACTACGAGGGCCACTTCTTGCAGCACACCGGCCGTTTCGCGGGCTACCTGCGCCTGGGGGAACGCGGCGTCACGCTGGCGGCCAGCCTGCGCTGGGGCTTCAATCAGCAGCTCGAGCGGAATTCGTCCACGTATCCAGACCGACTATTCTTCCTGGGCGGCGTCGACTCGCTGCGCGGTTTTCCTCTCTGGTCGTTAGTGCCGGAAGACGTCGATCGCCAGCGCACCACCGAACAAATCGAAACGGGCGTGATCCCGATCAGCGGCGGCGATCTGCTGCTCAACCCCAGGGCCGAACTGCGCATTCCCCTGGTGGGCGTCTGGCAAACGGCCGTGTTCCTCGACTCCGGAAACTTGTGGGCTGACGCGGGCGCGGCCTGGGACACCTTCGCCCTGCGCTATTCGGCGGGCGCTGGTCTGCGCGTCAACACCCCCGTGGGTCCGCTCGGGCTCGACTACGGCGTCAATCTAGACCGCCGATCGTACGAGGACTTCGGGGCCGTCCACTTCAGCGTTGGTTTGTTCTGACACGCCGTTCTTGGGAGATGCAGGCGGTACACCTTCTCATTGCCGCCGGGGCGTAGTAGGTACTCCGCATCTCCTGGTCAGCACTCCTGGGTAGCGGCACGTTCGCGCGCCGCCTCACGCCCGCTCAAATCCCCACTGGGCTGCTCGCTCAGCTCAGACGCAATACCGTCAACTATGCGGTCGGCGTCGTACTACTCGCCACCTATAACTACTGCCAATATTGGATCGACCTCTTGCTCGCCGACGCGATGGGAGGCTTGCTCGCTGGCGATTTCAAGAGCTCGCGCGTGGTGGGCCTCACCATGGCGTTTGCCGCCATCCTCGCCTTCGTCACGCGCGTGGTCTCGCGCCTCACCATCTTCAACGCGGGGCGCTTCGCTGAATACGAGCTGCGCACGGCGCTCTTGCACCACCTGCACCAGCTCGGGCCCTCCTTCTACCGGCGCATGAGCACCGGCGACATCATGAGCCGGGTGACCAACGACCTGCAACAGGTGCGCGGCCTGCTCGGCTTCGGCGTACTCAACCTGTTCAACACCATGTTCGGGCTGGTAAGCGCGCTGCTCGTGATGCTCCAGTTCTCGGTCAAGCTCACGCTGGCCTCACTCGCACCCCTACCCCTGCTCTTAATCGTGATGCGCGTTTATTCGAAGCGCATGTACGCGAGGCAACGTGAGAACCAGGACTCGCTCGGCGCGCTCGGCGCGCAGGTGCAGTCGAGCATCGCAGGCGTGCGCGTGGTACGCGCTTTTTCACTCGAGGAAGCCGAGCTCGTGCGGTTCGAGATCGCGAACCAGGGGTATCTGGACAAGGGCCTGATTCTGGCCAAGCTCCGCGGCTCGATGTGGCCGGTCATGCAGGCCATCACCATGCTCGGCGTGCTGGTGGTGTTCTGGTACGGCGGGCGGCTGATCGTGTCGGGCGAGTTCAAGGCCGAGCAATTCCTCTCGTTCTATCGCGCACTGTTTCGCCTCACCTGGCCGCTCGCGGCGCTCGGGTTCTTGGTCTCCGTGGTGCAGCGCGGTCGCGCCGGCTACGCGCGCCTGCAAGACATCTTCACCTCCACACCCGACGTCGTCAGCGGCGAGAGTGTGCCCGCGCAGCTCAGCGGCCACCTGGAAGTGAAACACCTGTCCTTCGGTTATACGGACCAGCCGGTGCTGCGCGACCTGACGCTCAGCGTGCGCCCCGGCGAGCGCCTCGCGATCGTGGGCCGCACGGGCTCGGGCAAGTCCACTCTCGGGGCCCTGCTCGCGCGCCTGCACACCACCCCGCGCGATAGCGTGTTCCTGGACGGGGTCGACATCTGTGACCTGCCGCTCCACACCTTGCGCGAGAGCGTGTTGTACAGCCAACAGACGCCGTTCTTGTTCTCGACCACCGTCGGGCGCAATGTCGGCTACGTGCTCAGCCACCCCGAAGGCGAAGCCGCAGAGAAAGCCATCCGCCACGCCGCCATGGAGGCGCAGGTCTGCGCCGAGGTCGACGCGCTGCCCGAAGGCTTCGATACGGTCGTGGGTGAACGCGGCGTGCAGCTCTCCGGCGGCCAGAAGCAACGCGTCGCCCTGGCCCGCGCCCTGCTCGCCGATCCCAAGGTACTGGTGCTCGACGATCCGTTGAGCGCGGTGGACTCCAAGACCGAGACCGCCATGCTCGACGCGCTCGAGCGCCACCGCCAGGGCACGAGCCTGATCTTGATCACGCACCGTGTGAGCGCTGCCGCGCGCTGCGATCGCGTGGTGGTGCTGGACGAAGGCCGGGTGGTCGCCGAGGGCACGCACGAAACGTTGGCCCGCGAAGATGGGCTGTACGCGCGCTTCGTCGAGGAGCAGCGCCGCGAAGGCGAGCTGTCGCGGCTCGAGCGCCTCGAGATCACGCCGAGCCGGCCCTTGCCGCACCTGGAGGCGCAGTGACCCCTGGAGGCGCAGTGACCCCTGCAGGTGCAATGAGCCGCAAGTCGAGCCGGGCTCCCGCCTCCAAGACCGCTCGCCTGCTCGAGGAATTCCACGAGGAAGGCGCGATCGGCAAGGTCTACGACGGCGCGCTGCTCATGCGCCTGTGGCCGTATTTGCGGCCGCACCGCGGCATGATCTTCCTGTCCCTCGGCGTCGGCGTGCTCACCGCCGCGAGCTCCCTGCTCCAGCCGCTGTTCATGCGTCAGCTGCTGGACGACGGCGCGCTCGCCGGCAACGTGCGCGAGCTCACGCTCGGCGGCACGTACCTGGCCATGCTCCTGATCGCCGAGCGCATCCTTTCGTTCGTGCAGATCTATTCCGTGCAGGTCGCGGGCGCCCACGCGATCGGCGCGATGCGGCGCCACATCTTTCAATTTCTGCACGAGCTGCCTCTCAGCTTCTTTGATCGCCAGCCCGTGGGCAGGTTGGTCACGCGCGTCACCAACGACACGGATTCGATCCTGGAGCTGTTCTCCTCCGGAGCGCTCAACGCCTTCTCGGATCTGCTGCGCCTGATCGGCATCGTCGCCTTCATGCTGGTGCTCGACTGGCAGCTGGCGCTGATCGCTTTTTTGGCCGGCCCCCCCGTGACGTTCCTGGTGCAAGTCGTGCGCAAGCGCGCGCGCGCCGCCTTCCGTGAGATCCGCTCCAAGACTTCACGCATGAACGCCAACTTGGCCGAGCAGGTCAACGGCATGACCACCGTGCAGGCCTTCGGACAGCAAACCGCCGCCGCGGCCGAGTTCGACGACATCAACACCAAGTACCGCGACGCCATCATTCGTTCGATCAAGTACGAATCCGTTCAGGACGCGGCCATCGACATGGTGGCCGCGCTGTGCCTTGCTTTCATGGTCATCTCCGTCGGCTACCATTCGGCGAGCTACGGCACGCTCGTGGCGTTCAACGCCTACGTGCTCCGCTTCTTCGAGCCGATCGCCCTGCTCGCGCAACGTTACACGCTGATGCAGAGCGCGATGGCCGGCGCCGAGCGCGTGTTCTCGCTGCTCGACATGACCGATCGCGACGCTTCGCCCGAAGCGGCCCTGCCCGACGAACCGAGCGGTGACGCGATCCGCTTCGAATCAGTCAGCTTCGGCTACAAACCCAACGTGCCCGTGCTGAGCGAGGTGAGCTTTCGCGTGCGGGCGGGCGAAAAGGTCGCGCTGGTCGGCGCCACCGGCGCGGGCAAGACCACGATCGCCTCGCTGCTCTTGCGTCTGTATCCCACCAACGCAGGCGTGATCCGCGTCAACGGCAAAGACGTGCGCGGCCTCACGCGGGACCAGCTGCGCAGCCACTTCGCCATGGTGCCGCAAGACGTGACGCTGTTCCCCGGCACGATCGCCAGCAACATCGCGGCCGGCCCCGACCCCGACCTCTCGAAGGTAGAAGCCGCGCTCGGGCGCATCGACGCGCTGGAGTTGTTCCGGGCGCGGCCCAATGGGCTCCAGGCCAAGGTCGACGAACGTGGCGAAAACTTCTCAGCCGGTGAGCGCCAGCTGATCGCGTTCGCCCGCGCGCTGTATCGCGACGCGCCGATCATCGTGCTCGACGAAGCCACCGCGAGCGTGGACAGCAACACCGAAGCGCGCATGCAACGCGCCATGGAAGAGCTGCTGAAGAACCGCACCGCGCTGATCATCGCGCACCGGCTCAGCACCATCCAGGCCGCCGATCGCATCCTGAGCTTCCACCAGGGGCGCCTGGTCGAATCCGGGACGCACGCGGAGCTCCTGGCTCTAGGCGGCCTGTACGCCCGCCTGCACGGCCTGCACTTCGGCGCCGAACAACGCGCCAGCTAGCTAATGATGGCGGGCGTAGCTCCGCTCATTGGCTCCACGGCGGCGCGAACGGTTCCCCTCCCGGCAAGCTGGCACGCACGCCAACCGGCGCGACGGCTAGAGCGTCAAAGGCGATAGTGCCCGAATTGCCAAGAGAAAAAGGCTCGCCCGCGGGCACGATCAGCGTGTCTCCGGCGCGTAGCTCCAACTGCTCGTCACCGAGCGTTGCCAGCGCACAGCCCGAAAGTGCCACGAAGATCTCCTCCCGGTCGACGGAATGAGTCACGCCCGGCGCCCCCGGAGCGATGTTGATGCGCCAGACACTGGTTTCCCGAGACCCGCGGCTCGGCGCGGCGAGCCCTGACACGGTCAAATTTGGCAACCTAAAGGCGGGTGCATTTTCGGCTCGAATGATCGGCATGCTGGACTCCTCGTTCGTCGTGGATATAATACACTCCGGTTTATAAACTCAGGTTTATTAAATGGCAATCGCCTTGGACTTCGGCATCCTGCTCGGCCTCGCCTTTCAGTCATTCTGTGACGAGCTGCGAGCCGATCTCGAGCGCCGTGGCTTCACCGATCTGGGTAAATCTTATGGCGTCGTCTTCCGCGCTCTGGCTGACGAGGCGCTGCAGGTGAACGAGCTCGCCCACTACCTCGGCATCACCGCGCAGGGCGCCTGCAAGATCATCGACGAGATGGAGGAGCGCGGCTACGTCGAGCGCGTCCCTGACCCAAGGGATGGCCGCGCCAAACGCCTCGAGCTCTCGCCACGAGGCAAGAGCGTGCTCACCCACGCCCGTCGCTTTCACGCCGCCTACGAGCGGCAGCTCCGCGCAAAGCTGGGCCCCCGCGTCGCAAAGGACGTGCGAGCCGCACTCGAAGGCATGCTCAGCGCCGGCAGCGCGCGGCTACGCGCTTTGTGATGTAAGTCATCGCCGCCCGCGTCTCCGACTCAGCTCGACCGCGCAGCTGCACGAGATGCCTGACACCGCTGTGCGGAGTTTCGCACAGCAGAATCATGGTTCAGCCGCAATATGGCTCAGTTTGGAGCCTCTATGTTCTGGCATGGCCCATGCTAGTCGAACGCCAAGGCGCGATAAATTGATGGCGCGGCGCCATGAGGAGCAATGACATGCGGAAGATGTACTTCGCCGGCAGGATCGCTATTTTCGGCCTGACCTTGGCCGTGAGCTCACCGGCGGCGGCACCGCCCGGTCGAGTGGTGCTCAGCGTGGAGCGCTTGTTCGGCGTCAGTCGCATCACCTCGGAGATCTCGGGCGAAGGGCTGCCATCTGAAAGTAGCGTGACGGCCTCGCGATCGCCGAGTTGCGCACGGAAACGAACGTCAACGCCATAACGCTGCGCGTGACGCGCCCAAATCGGCTTCGTCGCGCGGGGTGACGGATTCGGT
>JAYWEH010000382.1:0-22249 GCA_043780025.1 Deltaproteobacteria bacterium | reverse complement strand
ACCACTACCTGAAGATGAACTTCGGGCAAGCGGAAGAGCAACTCTTGGGCGTCGTGAAGGCGTGCGAGGACAAGTGCCGCCCGGCTACGCTGGCGCGCGCCTGGATGTACGTGGGCGTGGTGCGCGGCAGCGGCAAGGGGGACCAACACGCGGCGCTCGAAGCGTTCGAGACCGCCTTGAGGCACGACCCACAGGTGGCTCTGGACGATGGGCTCGCCACGCCAGCCACGCAGGCGACGTTCAAGTCGGCAAAAAAGAGCGCGCGCGCCCCCGTTTCACCACCCATCGGAGAAGCTACCGGCGACGAGGCTCCAGACAAAGCGCCGACCGGCGTGGGGCTCATCTGCACGCCCGGCGTGCTCGAGGTGCAGACGCGCAGGGCCGTCCCCTTCGAGTGCAAGAGCGATTCGGAGGTGGTGCGCATGAGCTTGCGTTACCGCGAACACGAAGACGCCGAGTGGAAGACGCTCGAGCTGCGCCAGAGCGGCGAAGCCTTTCGTGGTCAGCTGGCGTGCGAAAACACGATGGACTCCGGACAGATCAAGTTTTTCGTCGTGGCCACCGACGCGGGCGGGGACCCCGTGGATACCTGGGGCAACAAGAACCAGCCTCTCACGCTCTCGGTCGATCCCCTGACGAAGTCGGAGCCGCCGAGCTTCCCAGGCGAACCGGCGCCGGAGCGCTGCGCCGAGCGCGTCTTGTGTCCACCCGATTTTCCGGGCTGCGTGGACGAAGTCACCGCGGACGATCCAGACGAAGAACAGGCGGAATCGAGCGCGGTGCAGAAACATTGGCTTGGTCTGCATTTTGGAGTGGACATCGGGTTCATCGGCGGCTCGGACGTGTGCGCCGATGGCAACACCGATTTCGATTGCTTCGACAGCGGCACGGAACAGGCCTACCCCACGTTGCTCGCCGATACGGTCGCGGGTGAAGCGGGTGAAGCGGGCGACGCGTATCCGGGAACGGGCATTGGCTCGGGCGCGTCGGCTGGCACCCTGCGCGCGTTGATCAGCTATGACTATCTGCTGTCGCCAAGTGTGTCGCTCGGCGGGCGCGTGGGTTACGCCTTTGGGGGTGGTCCGAGGACCAGCGATGGACGCGCGTTTCTTCCGTTCCACGCGGAAGCCCGCGTCGCGTTCTGGCTGCGCGATCGCAGCGCTGGCGGGGTCGCTCCGTATCTGCACCTCGGCGGCGGGCTCGCTCAGGTCGACATCAAGAAGGGTGACGTGAACGTGCGGGACTGTTCACAGGAGCCCACGCGCTCTGCCTTCCTCGATTGCATCGATGCGGTCAACGCCTACGATTCCGCAAACCAGCCCGAGCTGCCGGAGAAGACGCTGGACGCCTATCGCAAGCTGGGCAACGGCTTCGCGACCCTGGGCGGGGGCGTGCTCCTACCGCTCGGAAAGGACGTGGGGCTGCAAGTCAACCTGAACGGTATGTTGATGTTGCCGAGCGTGGGCCTGGTGATCGAGCCGTCTCTCGGGTTCGTGTACGGGCTTTGAGGCGCGGGCCTTGAAGCATTGCGTCGAGAGTTCAACCCTGCGACGAGCGCGGAAAATCAGTGGCCCACTGTACCAGCTCGGGCGCCAACTGATGCTAAGTACGGAGTGCGGACCCGGATTCCGTGATCCGCGTTCGTTCGTCGAGCATTAGGCCCCTGGATGCCCAGCGCTACCCTCACCGTCGATGAAGCCCCGCCCAACGTGCCGTTGGCTTCCGGGGCCGTGGCGCGTTCGCGGCTGGAGAAAATGTTTCGGTCCCACCACGAGCTGATTTGGCGCACCCTGCGCCGCCTCGGCTTGTCGGCGGACCTTGCCGCTGACACGACGCAGCAAGCGTATTTGATCGCGGCCGAACGGCTCGAGCACATCCGTACCGGCTGTGAGCGGGCCTTCCTGTTCAGCACGGCCATCGGCCTGGCGCGAACCAACTTCCGGCGCAGCCAGCGTTGCCAGCTGCAGGGTGACATGGATCTACACGTCGATACCGGCTTGCGCTCCGAGCAGGTCACGAACCGCTGCAGCGCCGTCGAGTTGATGGACCGCGTGTTCGCCAAGACAGACCCCGATCTGGTGACCGTGTTCGTGTTGTTCGAGCTCGAGGGGCTGTCCGCTCCCGAGATCTCCGACCTCGTCGCCATTCCCGTCGGCACGGTGGCCTCGCGGCTGCGGCGCGCTCGCGCGCACTTTCGGGCTGCAGCACGCCGCATGGAAATCGCGCACGCAGGCTCCGGGGAACCGCGGCCATGAGCGAGCCTCGGCGCCTGCTCTCGCACGGCGCAACCGATTTCGAGCGCCGCCTGCTCGAGTCGATGCGCACCGAGCGACCGGGTCCTGCGCTGCGTTCACGCATGCAGCAGGGGCTCGGCGTCGCCGGTCCGTTGCTCTGGGTGAGCAACGTCAAAGCCATGTTGAGCGATGTGGCCACCAAGACCTTCGGCAGCGGCAAACTGCTCGGCGCGAAAGGCGCCTTCGGTCCTTTGGGGATGGCTGCAGCGAGCACGGTGGCCGCTGGAGGCATCGCCCTTGCGGTCGGGTTGAGCCCGGCTGAACTTGCTCCGATTCCCCGCGCCGTGTCGGTGCACCGGGTTGTGTCGCGTCCGGCCGTTTCCGAGAGAGCCGTGGCTCCGCCGGTTGAGCGCGTAGCACAGCGGCCCGAGTCCCCGCGTGCGGCGGGAGCAAACGCGCTGCGCGAAGAGATCTCGCTGCTCGACGGCGCGCGGGCCGCGCTAGCAGCGAACGACACAAAGCGGGCAGCATCACTACTGAAGCAACACCGCGAAGGTTTCCCCGACGGGCTATTGGTCCACGAAGCGAGACTGCTGCGCCAGCGGCTGCAGCGCACGAGCTCGACGACGAAATCAGGGCCGCGGCGCCCCTCGTCGACGCGCCGAACACCGGCCATTGAGCCGCCCTGAGCGCGCCTGCACTGCTGGCGTCTGGCACCGGCGCATGCTTTTTTTTGGCCCCGATCGCGCTGATTCGGGACAAAGTCTGACCAAGGAACTGTTGCCGATGGACAACCCGCTGCGCGCCGAACTGTTCGCGGCCGTGTGCGCGCTCGCGGCATGCGGCTGCGCCACGGTGACGCAGGAAGATCCTCCATCTAACCTACCCCCCGGAGCTGGCTCCGGTGGAACGCAATCGGGCAACGCAGGGCTTGGTGGTGGATCACCGATCCCTCCGCCTTCCAACGGCGGAAGCAGCGGAACGGGCGGGAGCGGCAATACGACACCGCAGGGCGGAGCTTCGGGTAGCGGAGCGCAACCGCCCGTCTCTGCGGGAGGTGACGGCGGCACGGGTGGCGGCGTCCCTGAGCCCGACGACGGGTTCGATGCGGGCACCGTGTTGTTCGAGGAGACCTTCGAAGATTTTCAGGCCGCGGATTGGACCCTGACCGAAGGTGGGACCTGGGCGATCAGTACGGATCCCGAAGCGGACGGCAATGTCTACGCTCAGACAGAGACCTCGAGCAGCTCATTTCACCTCGCCTACGCGGGTGATGTCTCATGGCGCAGCGTGATCGTCGAGGCCAATTTCAAGATCGTCGCGTTCAACGGCTCGAGCAGCTCGTACATGGCCGGGCTGTGCGTCCGCGTCAGCGACACGGACAGCTTCTATTTGGTCGGCATTCGCAGCAACGACAACAAACTCGGCCTGCGCAGCTTCGACGGCGGGGGCAACAACGTGGTCCAGTCGGACTTCGAAGATGGCACTACGGGCGTCTGGTACAATCTGCGCGTCGAGGCCATCGCCAACACGATCACAGCCTACCTCGATGGCGAGCTGATGTTCACAGCGACCGATACGACGCACGCAAACGGCGGCATCGGCCTGTGCACGGTGCGCGCGTCCGCGCTGTTCGACGACGTGCGCGTCACTGCCCCCTAGTTTCTGGTCACGGAGCCCCGTGACACAGGGTCAAGGCGCTGGGGGGCCGTGCAGCACCACGGTCAAGGAACGCGGACCGTGCGCGCCCACGACGAGCGCTTGTTCGATGTCCGCGGTTTTTGAGGGCCCGGAGACGAAGCAGCCGTAGCCGGTGTGACCGACGCGAGCCCCCAGATGCTCGTACGCGTCGTGCATATTGTCGAGCAGCGCCGCGCGCGGCAGTGCCACGATCACGTGCTGGGCGAGGAACAGGGCCGCGCGAATCGGTACCAGTGCCTCATCGATCCAGACCGCGCCGTTCTCGGCGACGCCGAGACGCGCGGCGGTGATCAGGAGCTCCAGCGTATCGAACGCATGCGGCTCGGGCAGGCCGTCGCCACTCCCGCCACCGAGCCACGACAGACGTCGGCCGGTTCGCAGCTCGTGCTCGGGCAGCGCAGCGACGGCGGCCTCCACGTCGACGACCGCCGCATCGAGCTCCACGAGCGAACCCGCTGCCAGCACCAGCGCCGAACGAAATTGCGCGACTCGATCCGCGTAGCGGATCCAATCACCCGCGAGCGAAGGCAGCTCCACCGCCGGCAGGCGCTGGGCGCGCAACACACCCAAGATGACGTCCCGCGCGCTCATGTTTCTCCTTCCGGCGGCAGCGCGGCCGCCCGAGCATTCCCGAGCCGGCGGCTCCGCTGGTATTGCTCGTGGAAGCTGCGCGGCGGCAAGCGAGGCGGTTCACGATCCCTCGCCCACTCACCGAGCGGCCCCAGCCTCCACAGCTGGCGCCAAAGCCAGGGCCAGCGCCGCTCGAGCACCCGCGCGAAGGCGAGCAGCCGGGCCATGCGCGCCGGACGAGCCAGGAGCCAGGCGCCAGCGCGAAGCAGCCCAATACGCCAGCCGGGTTGCAAAGCCGTAGCTCGGGGCGAAGCGCCGTCCTCGGCCGTGTCGGGCGCCGACCAGTCCCGGCGGCGCAAGAGGAGCAGCTGTTCGTGCAGATCAATCCCCACCGGACAGATCGCCGTGCAGGAGCCGCACAACGTGCAGGCGTGCGGCAACGTGGTGTGCTTTCCGGGCTCCTCGAGCGGCGCCAAGATCGAACCAATCGGCCCGGGCACGTGCGTCTCGTAGCTGTGGCCTCCGCTGCGCCGAAATACCGGGCAGGTGTTCATGCACGCCCCGCAACGGATGCAGCGCAAGGCCCGCCGGTGAGCGGCCTCCGCGCGCACCCGGCTGCGCCCGTTGTCCACGATCACGATGTGCAGCTCCGCGCCCGGACGCGGCCCGTGGTAGTGGGACGTGTACGCGGTGATGGCCTGCCCGGTCGCCGAACGCGCCAGCAAACGCAAGAACACGCCCAGATCGGCGGCGCGCGGAATCAATTTTTCGAGCCCCATGCAGGCGATGTGCAGGGCCGGCAAGGCCGTGCCGAGATCGGCATTGCCCTCGTTCGTGCAGACCACGACGCCGCCGGTCTCGGCGATCGCGAAGTTCACCCCCGTGATGCCCGCGCCTGCGGCCAGAAATTTGGCTCGCAGGTGGCCGCGCGCGAACTCGGTCAGTTGCTGTGCGTCGCCCAGCGCGGGCGCTCCCAGGCGAGCGCTGAAGGTTTGCGCGACGTCCTCCTTGCGCAGGTGGATCGCCGGCAACACGATGTGGCTCGGGGGCTCGTTGCGCAGTTGCACGATCAGCTCGCCGAGATCGGTATCGGTGACCTCGATACCGTGCCGCTCGAGCCATGGATTGAGGCCGCACTCCTCCGTGAGCATGCTCTTGCTCTTGACCACACGCTCGATCCCGCGCGCCGTGAGGAGGTCCAGCACCACACGATTGTGCTCTGCCGCGTCGCGCGCGTAGTGCACCTCGGCGCCGTGGCGCCGCGCCTGGGCTTCGAACTGCTCCAGGTATCGCGGCAGCTCCGCCAGCGTGTGGTCCTTGATCTGGCCCGCGCGTTCGCGGAGGGCCTCCCACTCCGGTAGGCCGCGCGCGCGTTGGTCGCGGCGCGAACGGATCTGCCACAGGGTCCCGTCGTGAAAACGCGCCCGTTCGGGGTCGGCCAAGAATTCTCGGGCCCGCTCGGGGTGCCCCACTGCGCGCGCCGTCATGCGCCGATCGGCTCCGGTGCCGTCCGCCCCGCCAGGATCTGCGCGAGATGCATCACGCCCAGCGCTCGCCCGTCACGGCGCATCAGGCCCTCGAGGTGCATGAGGCACGACATGTCACCGGAAGTGACGACCTCGGCCCCCGCGCGCGCGAAGTCCTCGATTCGGTCACAGCCCATCGCCTTGGAGACGGCCGCTTCCTTGACAGCGAAGCTTCCGCCGAAGCCGCAACACTCGTCGGGCCTCGAGGGCTCGATCAAGGTGAGGCCTTTCACTGATCCCAGCAGCTGGCGCGCGGGGTGCGCGTAGTTGCGGGCACCCGCGCCGAGCTCGCTCGGCTGGCCCAGGCCGAGCTCACGCAGACCGTGGCAACCCTCGTGCAGGGCCACCCGATGCGGGAATGTCACGTCGACTGCGGCGACGCCCAGCACCTGCACCAAGAACTCGCACAGCTCGAGCACGCGGCGGCCAGCCTGTGTCGGCTCATGCCCGGTGCCGCTCGCGCCGAGCCACGCGGCGTGCCGGTGCAACGTCGCCGTGCAACTGCCCGAAGGGCACACCACATAGTCGTATCGGCCGAGCGCCGCCTGAAATTGTCGGGCCAGCGGCAGCGCCTGCTCGACTGCTCCCAGGTTGCTGAACGGCTGGCCACAGCAACCCGGCTCGCTGAGGACCTCGACGCTCGCGCCGTGGCGCTCCAGCAATTCGAGCGCGGCAAAGCCCACGTCCGGGTAAAGCTGGTCGACGTAACAGGGCACGAACAGCGCGACGCGCATCGGCGGCGAGCATAGCGCGAGGCGCGGCCAGCGTCTCCCTCATCGACTGAGCTTGGCAGCTCGGATCCCCGCGTCAACGAGGGCGCCTGGCGCCAGGCTCTCACCCCACCCCACCCGAAGCACCGGACGAGCACCGAGCCCGTTTAGAGAGGCCACCTTCCCCACTAGCCGGCTCCACGGAGCCGAGGAATACTGCGGGCCTTGGCAGCGCTCGAGCTCGTAGCGATATCTGCTGTTCTGCTTGCGAGCGGGCTCTTCTGGAGGCGCTCCCCGCGAGACTTTGGAGCGCCAGAGCAC
The DNA here is from genome assembly GCA_043780025.1 of Deltaproteobacteria bacterium. GTDB lineage: Bacteria > Myxococcota_A > Polyangia > Polyangiales > Polyangiaceae > SZUA-265. The sequence goes on along the minus strand of JAYWEH010000382.1, from coordinate 15,187 downwards.
GCTCTTGCGCTCTTCGCGCTGGCCCTCGGGGCCACGGTTCTCGCATGGCGACTGCACAGCGACGCCGTACCCCAGCCGTCGGCCCTGCCGCGCCGGGACAACGCGGACCGCTACAGCTCGTCGAACGCCTGCCGCAGCTGCCACCCGGGCCAATATCAAAGCTGGCACGCTAGCCACCACCGCAGCATGACGGAAGTGGCCACGGAGCAGACGGTGCGTGCGCCGTGGAATGACGTCGAGCTCGACTTCCGCGGGCGATCTCTTCGATTGTTTCGGCGCGGCGCCGAATTCTGGGCTCGCCTGCCCGAACCGGACATACTGGCCCGTGCCGAGCTCGGCGGCGCCCCCGCCCCCAGCGTCGAGCGGCAAGTGGTGATGACGACCGGCTCTCACCACTATCAGGCGTATTGGGTGCCCGGCGTCCGCGGCAACGAGCTCTGGCAATTGCCATTCATCTACCACTTCGAAAGCCGCCGGTTCATCCCGCGTCACGCCGTATTTCTACAGCCCGCAGACGATCCCGAGCACCAGGCGCGCTGGAACTCGAACTGCATCCAGTGTCACAGCGTGGCCGGGCGGCCCGGTCACGACGAAGCCGAAGATCGCTTCGACACGCGCACAGCCGAGCTCGGCATCGCCTGCGAAGCGTGCCATGGGGCCGCGGCGGAGCACGTGGCGCGGCAGCGGAACCCGGTTACGCGCCATCGCGCCGAGCACGATGCCGAGCTCGATCCGACCATCGTCAACCCGGCTCACCTGAGCGCCGAACGCGCGTCCGAGGTGTGTGGACAGTGCCACTCGTATTTCGTGCCGCGCGACGCGGAGCGCTGGTGGACGGAAGGCTTCGCCGACAGCTATCGCCCCGGCGACGCGCTCGACCCTTCACGTCACGTCTTCGACTACGAACGGGACCTACCCCACGCCAGCGACTTGATATCGAGCAGCCTGGACAGCCTGTTCTACGCCGACGGCACCATTCGCGTGGGCGGGCGAGAATGGAACGGCCTGCGCCGCTCGGCGTGTTTCGAGCAGGGTACCCCAGACCGGCAGCTCAGTTGCCTGTCGTGCCACCAGCTCCACGGCGGCAGCGTCATTGATCAGCTGAAGCCCGCCGCCGACAGCGACCAGAGCTGTCAGGGCTGCCACGCCGACCGGGTCGCGAACCCGAGCGCGCACAGCCACCACTCGGCCCTTTCGAGCGGCAGCCGCTGCGTCAATTGCCACATGCCGTTCACCACCTACGCCCTGTTCAAAGCCATTCGCTCGCATCGCATCACTCGGCCCAATGCCATTGGCGATCCGGGCGGCGCCGGCGCGCCCAACGCTTGCAATTTATGCCATCAGGACCGCAATTCGAGCTGGAGCGCAGATTGGATGAAACGTTGGTATCCGGGCAGTGAGGCTCCGTCGAGCGACCCGGAAGAGCCCTCAGCGGCGGCCATCGGCCTGCTCCGCGGGGACGCCGCCACGCGTGTGATCTTCGCCGACCAGCTCGGCTGGGAGCCGGCGCGGCGCGTTTCGGGCGATGCCTCTCGGGCTCAACTGCTCGTCGAAGCGCTCGATGATCCGTACGCGGCCGTCCGGTTCGTAGCGCATCGCTCGCTCACTCGCCTGCCCGGCTTCGGCGACTTCAGCTACGACTTCGTCGCCGAGCGCCGCACGCGCCTGGCCCGCCAAGCCGAAGCGCGCACGCGCCTGTCGTCCGCGCCCCTCCCACGGGAGCTCATCGATGAGCTCATCGCGACCCGAGACAACCGCCCGATCCGGATCGCCGAATGAACGACGAAGTAGCCGCGGTCCAGCGCACACACCTCCGCTTCGGCTGGGTTTTGCTCGCGATTTTTTCCGTCCTCGGTACCGCGCTCGAGCTGCTACACGCGTTCAAGATCGGCTTCTTTCTCGACGTGGACGCCGAAGCCCGGCGCCTGTTGTGGCGCTTGGCGCACGCGCACGGCGCCCTGCTCGGCCTGGTCAACATTGCGTATGCGGTTAGCGTCGCTTTCGTGGCGCCAGCCGCACGAGGCCGCCTGGCCTTGTCGTCGCGCTGTTTGCTCGCCGCCAGCGTGCTCCTGCCGCTCGGCTTCTTCCTGGGCGGCAGCTTCGCCAGTGCCGCGGATCCGGGCGTGTCCATTGCGCTCGTGCCCGTGGGTGCGGTGTTGCTCATCACCAGCCTCGTGGCGATGACCCGGCACCTGCGCACCTAACGAACGGACGCCGGCTCGCGCGAGCCGGTCTCGCCGGATTGCTCCGCCCGCGCGCGCAGTGCCTTCTTGTCGAGCTTGCGTGCGTTGGTGCGCGGCAGAGCATCGACAAAATGAACGGCCACGGGCCGGCGGTATTTGACCAGCTGCGATTCGCAATAGCGGAAGAACTCCGCCTCGGTGAGCCCCACACCCACTTTGCGCACCACAAATGCCACGAGCACTTCACCGAGCCTCGCGTCGGCGCGACCCACACACGCCACCTCCGCGATAGCGGGATGACTAAACAGTACCTCGTCCACTTGCCGCGGATACACGTTATACCCGCCCACGATGATCATGTCCTTCTTTCGATCGACGAGGAACAGATAGCCGTCCTCATCGAGGTAGCCGATGTCGCCCGTGTACAGCCAGCCGTCGCGCAACGCGCTCCGCGTCGCTTCGGCCCGGCCTCGGTAGCCCACCATCAGCTGCGGGCCGCGCACGCGCACTTCACCTGGTTGCCCTGCGGGCTGCACGGCAACGCCGGTATCCAGGTCAACGATCTGCACCTCCGTGCCTACGACGGGCCTCCCCACCGACAGCAGCTTGCGCACCACCCCCTGCTCCGGAGTGCCCGGGCGGTTCAAACACAAGGGCGCCGCTTCGGACATGCCCCAGCCCTCGAGCAGCGCGCAGCCGGTTTGCCTGAACCATTCCCGATGCAGCTCTTCGGGGCACGGCGCGCCACCGGACAGGCAATACTTCAGGCTGGACCAGTTGGTCTCTCGGAAGCGCGGGTGCTGGATCAACCCCATGTAGACGGGCGCCGGACCTCCACCAAAGATGCTGATGCGCTCGGCCTCGAGCGTCGCGAGCACTTCCTCTGGATCGTATTTGGGCACGATCACCAGAGTGCCCCCGCTGTAGAGCGGCACGAACGTGGCGTACGCCAAACCCCAGATGTGAAAGATCGGCGCCACACTGAGGAAGCGCTCACCGCCCTCTTGCACCGGCCATGCGCTCATGTGCTGCAGCACGGACACCAACAAACTCCGATGCCGATGCTCGACCGCCTTGGGCTCGCCGGTCGTGCCACCCGTGAAGATCAGGAGCGCGATGTCATCGGGATCGGGCCCTGTTTCGAGCGACGTCGATGCGGCCGTGTCCGCCGCCCAGCGTTCGATCGCTCCCTCGGCTCCCGTCCTCGCGAGCTCCAGCACCCAACCAGGGCCGCCCGACGCGCGCGCCGAACCGAAGCGAGGCTCGAGCGTGCGCAGCTTCTCCGCCGCCTCCGGCCCCGCGATCACGAGCGCCGGCTCGGCTTCAGCGAGCACCACCGCGAGCTCCGGCACGGTGAGAAACGGGTTCACCATCACCAGCTGCGCTCGCGCCGCGAACACGCCAAACACGGCCACCACCGCTTCGATCGAGTTCGGCAAGGCGACCGCAACGGGTGCTCCCTTGAAACCCCGGAGCTCGCGCGCCAGACCTGAAACGGCGCGCCCGAGCTCGAGGTAGCTCAGGCTCCGTTCGCGGCAGCGCAGGGCAATGCCCTCGGGCCGCTCCCGAGCCGCGGCGAACAGCGCATGCACGACGCTCGGGAAACGCGACTGCAAAGGCTCCGACGCGGGCATGCTCAACGCGGCGGTTTGGCAGGCGGTGGAAACGTCTCGAGCCCGGGGCGATAGCTCTTCTCGTCCAGAAATCCCCGCATCGCCTCGGCCCGGTGCGCCTGCCCGCCCAGGTATAACGCCTCGGCGACTTTGGCGTAGAGATAATCCGCTGAGGTATCCCAATCGAGCGTGCGGCAGCGCTTGGTGGCGATCTTCGCGCCGCGCAATACCGTCTGGTTCTTGCCGAGCAGCACCCGGCACAGCGCGCGCGTGCGGTCGCGCAGCTCGGCCCGGGGCACCGCGAAGTTGACCAGCCCTTTCTGCGCTGCGACCCGTCCATCGAACGTCTCGCCCGTCATCACGTAATACATCGCGTCGCGATAGCCGAAGGCTTCGGTCACCGCCTTCGTCACGTTGCCTGCGGGCAAGATGCCCCAGTTGATCTCGGACAGACCAAACACCGCGTCTTCCGCGCAAAGCGCGAGATCACAGGCCACGAGCGGGGTAAAGCCCGCGCCGAAACACCAACCGTTCACCATCGCGATCGTCGGCTTCGGATAGTCTCGCAGCCTGCGCCACTGCCACTCTTCGTTCAAGCGCCTCAGGTTCAATAGCACCGTGTCCGGCGCCGCGTCGGTCTGCCGAAAGTACTCGTCGAGATCCATGCCGGCCGTGAAGGACTCCCCGGCGCCGGTCAACACGAACACACCGCAGCGGTCATCCACCGCCAGCCGTTCCACTGTGCGTTTCATCTCGGCTATCAACGCCGGATTCATGGCGTTGCGTTTGGCAGGGCGATTCAAGCTCACCCACGCGATGCCTTGCTCGAACTCGACGAGCACGTTTTCACCCCACGGATCGGGCTCTCTTGGCGCTTGTGCGGACATGGCTATTGCCGAGCAGCAGTATCATGATTCGGGGTTGGGCCGGGCTGCCGCCGAGCAGCGAAGTGCGTCAGCTCGGGGCAATCGCCGGCACAACACGCGACACCTAGCGGGTCCAGACCGCACGCACCCTTTCGGTTAAAGTCGGTTAATGGCCTACCGATCCGGAGGCATCGAAACACGACCTAGCGGGGCGGGAGCTGCGCCGTTTTCGCCGCGATTTTAGCGGTCGGCGTGCAGGGGCATGACCCGCGTGGGTCCTGACGATCCCGCACCGCGTGGCGCGCGAGCTGCGCAAACTGCCTGGACGGTGGAGGAGGTCTTCGGACCCCTCGATTATGCCGCGGCAATGGCAGCGGTGCGTGCCAGACGTGACATCGACGACGCGGGGCTTTCCGGCTCCTTCGACTTCGCCTCCGCCGGCAACGTACGCGCGCTAGTGGCCCGTAACCGAAGCTCATTGCAGAAATCGGCGGCCCCTGGCGGGGCGAGGGCCGCAGGAATTCTGCCGGGAAGTTCCAGTCTGTTCCGGGCACACGCATCTCGCTTTCATTTGGCACCCGCACGCGGGGGCCCCATACTGCCTCGATGGATCGGTCGCGTTTCTTCGAAGCCCTGTGGGGGGATTTTTCGAACATCGCCCCACAAGCTGCCGCCATTCACGAACGGCTCGAGCAGCGCGGCGAGAAGGTATCCAACGATCACGTCGCTTTTCGCACATTTGACCGCTCGCCCGTGCGCCTCGCGGATCTCGAGCCCCTGATCCTGGGGCTCGGCTACCAGCAGCTCGAAGAGTACCACTTCGAGGATAAACACCTGCGTGCCCGCGCCTATGTGTGCCCCGGATCGCCGCGCATTTTTCTGAGCGAGCTCATCTCGAGTGAGCTCAGCGGCTGGGCACGCCAGATGATCGATTCGTTGATGGCCCAGGTGCCTGCGAACTTCGCTCGCGGTCCCGACGTCTTCTGGGCAGGCCGCCCCTGGTCCACCTTGCGTTTCTCGGACTACGAACGCTTGAGCAGCGAGAGCGAATATGCGGGCTGGCTCGGTGCGCTCGGCTTTCACGCCAACCATTTCACCGTCTCGATCAATCAGCTGGCGGGGCTCGATGGCGTCACCCAGGTCTTGGACTTCGTGGAGGCCGCCGGCTACCGCATCAACGAGTCCGGAGGCCGCGTGAAAGGTTCCCCGGAAGTGCTGCTGGAACAGGGCTCGACGCTGGCCGATCGCGTCGCGGTGCCCTTCGCAGAAGGGCCGCGAATCATCCCGACTTGTTACTATGAGTTCGCGCTCAGGCACCGCGACCAGACGGGCAAGCTCTACGAAGGCTTCGTGCCGACGAGCGCGAACCGCATCTTCGAAAGCACCGATCGCGAAGTGAGGTAGCCGCCCCCTTCAGGGCGGCCTGTTCACACGCGCGTCACAGGTCATTGTATTTGACGCTGCAGCCGTAGGGCCTGGTTTCGGCCTTCTCCACCGCTGCGCCGCTCTTCACGGCGCCGAGCGCCGCTTCGACGTAGTTGACCAGCTTGCCGCCCTCGGGCGTCTGACCTTCACCATCGGGCGAGTTGTCGAGCGCCCCTCGGTAGACCAACACGCCTTCGGCGTTGACGACGTACATGTGCGGCGTGCGCTCGGCACCGTATTGCCTACCGACCGCGCCCGACTCGTCGATCAGCACCGGATGCTGCATCCCGAACTGCGTCACGCCTTCGCGATTGGCATCTGCGCCGTTGCCCTGCTTGCCCGGGCCGCCCGAGTTGATTGCCAGCCAGGCCACGCCGTTCGCCGCATACTTCTCGGCCATCCCCTTGAGGGAACCCGCCGTGTGCGCCGCTCGTACGAAGGGGCAACCGGGGTTGAACCACTCGAGCACCACGGGTTTGCCCCGGAACTGGCTCAGGCTGACGCTCTTGCCATCCAGATCCGGCAAGGTGAAATCCGGAGCAGCCGCGCCCACGGCGACAGGGCCCGCCGGAGCGACAGCGGGGGCTCGGGGAGCGGCCCCGAGGGCGCTCGAACTCGACCCGGTTTCGCTGGCTTCGGGCGCGCCCGGCGCGGTCTCTGCCGAAACCGTTGCGGGCTTGCTGCAAGCGCCCAGCGAAAACACGAGCACCAGCCCTCCGCACCCGGCGAGCCAAGAACGCGCAACTCGTGCGCCATGCCGAACCGAAGTGCCGTGGACGAACCCGCTCATGATCATTCCCTTTCTCGTTCCTCGAAGCGGCGCTACCGCCGCGGCGCCTCACTTTCGCGCCAACTCTTCACGGAGTAAAGCGAGCGCTGATGCCCGAGGCCCGGCTCTTCATGGATCGAGGCGAAAAGGTAAGGGCGGCAACTCGGCCAGGGCTCGCTCCACGTCGGCAGGCTCCGTGATGGGCGCAAGGCAGCTAAAATTCCTGCACAGGTAGAGCGCTGGAGCGCCATTGACGAGCGTACGCCCGCGCACTAGCGGCAACCCCGCGTCCCGCGCGGGGCCCTCCGGCGACGCCACGGCGCGAGCGGCGTTGGGCAAGTAGACCTTGGCAGCCGCGTCGAGCAGCGCCCCGAGCGCCGGATCGCCCTGGCGCCCCGCAAACACCAGCTCGATCGTATTTTCTCGGCACGCCTCTAGCGCGATCAGACTGCTCGCATAGGCGCGTGGGAGCCGCGCGATGGCCGTGCCGTGTGCTTCGATGGCACGCGACGCTTGCTCGCGAAAGGCAGGGCGATCCAGGTGGTGGCCGAGCCGCGCCAGCGCGCGCGCCGCCACGGCATTAGCGTTGGGGAGCGCCCCATCGTGACCTTCACGCACGCGCACGAGCAAACGCTCGTGGCCATGCGCCGTCGCATAGAAAGAGCCATCCTCCGCGGCAAAATCCAAGATCATCCGCTCGAGCAGCGACTGCGCGGAGCGCAGATAGTCCGCCGGATCCGTGTGCGACACAAAACGCCCGGAAGCTTCGTACAGACTGATCAACCCGTCAGCGAGAAACGCGTAGTCCTCGAGGTAGCCGGGCAGCTGCGACCGTCCCGCCCGGGCGGTCCGGAACAAACCTCCATCGGGCCGTTCCAGCACGTCGAGCACGAAGCGCGCGGCCCGCTCCGCGGATTGGAAATAGCGCGAGTCTCCCAGCACGCGCGCGCCCGCGGCCATGGCCGCGATCATCAAGCCATTCCAGCTCGTGAGCACCTTGTCGTCCAGCCCCGGAGGCACTCGCTTGCCGCGAGCATCGAACACGCGCCGGCGCGCCTCGTCGAGCCGAGCCTCGGCCTCGCCCAGACCGATCCCGAGCTGAGCTGTCACGTCAGCGAGCGGGCGAGGCGTATTGAGGACGCTCTTGCCCTCCCAATTGCCCACCGGCGTGACGTCGTAATACGCCGAGAACAGCTGCGCTTGCCTGGGCTCCAGAATCGCATAGATCTGCGCGGGCGTGAACACGAAGTACTTGCCCTCGACGCCTTCGCTGTCGGCGTCGGTGGACGAATAGTAGCCACCTTCCGGCGCCTGCATCTCGCGCACCACGTAATCGAGCGTCTCGCTCGCGACGCGCGCGTATTCGGGGTCGGCGATGACCTGAAATGCTTCGAGATACACGCTCGCGAGCTGGGCGTTGTCGTACAGCATCTTTTCGAAGTGCGGCACGAGCCAGCGCTCGTCCGTCGAGTAGCGAGCGAAGCCACCCCCGAGCTGGTCGAACAGGCCGCCATTTTTCATGCCGTTCAACGTCTTCACGACCATTTCGAGCAACGCGTCGTCCCCGCTGCGCCGGTAGCAGCGCAGGAGCAAGGACAACGTCGCGCACGGCGGGAACTTCGGCGCGCCGCCAAATCCCCCGTATTCGGCGTCGAACGCTTCGACCCATTCGCCCACCGCAGCTTCCAGCGGGTGGTCATCGATGGGGCTAGGCTCCGGCGCGAAGGATTGCGCACGGATGTGCCCGGTGAGTTGCTCGGCTTGCTCCTCCAGTTGTGGCCGCTGGTGCTGCCACAGCGACGCGATGCGCGAGAGCAGATGCCGGAAGCCGATCGTGTCTTCGCGAGTCTCGGGGGGGAAATAGGTCCCGGCAAAAAAGGGCTCGTGTGCGGGTGTCAGAAACACGGTCATCGGCCATCCGCCGCTGCCCGAAAGCGCCACGGTCGCCGCCATGTAGATGTCGTCGAGATCGGGCCGCTCCTCGCGATCAACCTTGATGCACACGAAATTCGCATTCATGAGCACAGCGATGGCCTCGTTCTCGAAGCACTCACGCTCCATCACGTGGCACCAATGGCAGGCGGCGTAGCCCACGCTGAGCAGGATTGGCTTGTCCTCCCGGCGCGCCCGTTCCAAAGCTTCAGGGCCCCAGGGGTACCAGTCCACCGGGTTGTGCGAGTGCTGCAGCAGGTAAGGGCTCGTCTCGCCCGCCAAGCGATTCACCTTTTGCGTGGAAGCCATGTGGCGTCCTAACGCCTGAAGGCAGCACTTTCAATCCATGACGTACCGGCCCCGTCGGGCCTTTTCGTCAAGGCGCCGTGCGAACGTCTACCGCCGCATTCGAGTTGCCCAGCCTGCCCACGAGCAGTGGCTCACCCCAACCGACACCGTCCACGCTGACGAAAAACTGGTACGCTTCGATTCGGCCGTCTGCGGCGCCGTCCTGACGCGGTAGATAGCGGAAGCCGCTGACGTGCTGCAGCTGCCCGAGGTCCACCTCGAACACATGGGGATGGGGCGGGGGCACGACCTCGAACCAGGGCGTATGCCACATCGTGTCGGCGAGCCCGTCGATCGCGAACTCGGGCGGCGCTCCGCCCACGAAGGCTTGCTCGGCGCTATCCGCGCTGGCGAGCCAGCCCGCCGTGTCGATGGGTTCGCCCATCTCGTCCAGTACGGAGAACTCCGCCATCGATGTGTAGGGATCCTGGGCGATGGCAGAATCCGCGATCAATCGGACGAAGCGCACCTCCGGAGCCAAAGCAGGAACAGGATCTGCCGCCGTACCGCCCGAGCCCCCGGTGTCAGGGGGCGCCGCCGTCGACCCAGAGCCACCGGGTCCGGACGCGGGATTGCCTGCGGTGCCCGGATCGAGCTCGTCTGGCAGTTCGCCCTCACCGGCGCCCGAAACACCCGGCGCTTCCATAGGCGCTTCCGGATCCGCAGATGAACCCACACCACCAGCGGGCTCTGCGGAGCTACCCCCTTGGCCTTCGGCGGGCGCCGTCACCCCGTTGGGCCAAGCCCCTCCCGTATAGGAGCCGAGATCCTCCGACGGCAGGCAGCCCAGCAGTGCCAACAGCAACCCGAACCGCCCAGGAGCGCCCATGCGCGCAAATGTACCCGCGGTGGTTAGAAGATGACCAGGTGAAACACCCGAGCAACACTCCAAACCAGCGCAATAGTAGTCGGATGTCGGATAGTTTGGCGCTTCTTAATCGTATTAACTCAGAGCTGCCCGGCGCGCGCTGTGCTGGTAGCGTTTCCCCAACTGCGGAAGCGTTTACAGGTGTGCCGCAGGGCACCGGCGATCTGAAGCATATCGAGGGCGCTCGCCGCGGCTTATACTGCACGGCGAGCCTGCCGCGAGCTCAACCAACGATCAGCCTGTCACCGAGGGGGCATCAGGATATGCAGAGTCGAGGGGCGTCCGCCAAGATCGAACCGCTCAACATCCTCGTCATCGACGACGACGCCGAGCTCAGACAGCTGTTTGCTCGCTTGTTGAATGGCGAGCAGCATCAAGTCGTGCTCTCGGAGTCCGCCGAGGAAGGGCTACAGCTGCTTCCGCATTGGACCTTTCACATTGCCTTCGTGGATCACACGCTGCCCGGTATGGAGGGCCTCGTATTGGGCGAATACCTGCGCCGCAACAACCCCGACATGAGCATCGTGATGATGACCGGATCCATTGATCCGCGCGTCGAACGGCGCAGCCGCGACCTGTCGCTCAAGTTCATGCCCAAGCCGTTCGGCATCCACGAGGTGCTCCGAACCATCGAGGATTATCTGGTCACGGCGCGGGAGCGCGAAGTGCGCCGACGCCACAGCGTGGACCCCGCATTTGATCCGCCGCTCGGCAGCTTCACCGATGAACTCGCCGAGAGTTTCGCCTTGCCCAAGGTGTCCGATCGCGTGGAGGACGGCCTCGCACAGACCATCAAGCGTTGTCTGAACAACTTGACCACTGCGGCGCGCTACAACGAGCGCGATCGCATCATGGCGCTTTCAGGTTTGCTCACGGCGCGCGTGCTCGGGGTGAGCCTCCCCCATACCAAGAGCGGCATCAGTCTGTTCGAGGAGTACGATCGCTTGATGCTGGAACGCGGCCGCCGCCCGGAGTTCAGGGCGAGCTGAGCGGACCAACAATCAACGCTGACTTTGCCGCGCCGCCTGCTTCTCGCGAAACCAACCGTCGGAAACGAGCAGCTCCGTCTTTGTTTCGGCGCCGAGCAACTCGACGCCGACGTTACCAACGCCGCTCGTCAGCAGAAAGGCGCCTCGAGCTTGCCCGGTGGCGGGCAGACGCAGCTCACCTTGGCCCCGCAGCGAGCCACTCCATGCCCGCGACAGCTCGAGCACCAGCGACGGCCCTTTGAGCTTCAGCTCCGCTTCGGCGTCGAGCCGCTCCATGCTCCACAATGTCGTGGTCAGCGCGCGCAGGGCGGCCGGGCCCACGAGCAGGTGCATGATCGGGTGCGCGGGCTCGGCCACCGCGTGCAGCGTCGCTGACACACTCGGTTCAGGCTCGTTCGTGACCGCCACATTGCTGCTGCGCAAGCTAGCCCTAAAAGGCTGAGAGCGATCCCCCGCGCGCATCAACTGGACGCGATCGAGATCGATGTCCAGGCGGCCGTCGCTCGATCCGGGCTTCCCTGAGCGCGGCTCGAGCTCGGCCCGGAAGTGTCCAGCAGCGGCCACGCGCAGATCGTCTTTTTTGAACTCGCCCCCGAGCCAGCGCAGGTCGGCGCTCCCGCTCGCGCCTTTCAGTCGTTGCCACGAGGCGGATAAGCGCCCGTCGAGCCGCCCTCCGATCTCGATGGGTGCCCCGCTCTCGATGATAGAGGTCCAACGCGACAGTGACGGCACTTCGAGCGCGGGCAGCTCGAGCGCCACCCGTTCGATCTCGACCGCATCCAGCTCGGCTGGGTTGGCGACGAGCTCGAGCCGTGCCCCGTCGAGGCTGGCCAGGGCGCTCTCCGAGTCGCCTTGCAAGAGCAGTCGTGAAGTCACGAGCTCGAGCTCGAGCCCGCGATCCGCATTCACCAGGAGCTGCGATTGGAGCGCCGCGCGAAGCGCCCCGAGCTTCGAACGAATCTCCACATCTTGCAAATCCAGCGTGGCACGGCCACTCGGATCCAGGCGACCGCTCGTCACCCGGGCGAGCAAGCTCGCGTTGCCGCGACCGCGCACTTCGACGCCCTTGGCTTCTGGTACGTATACGTTGAGCGCGGCGAGATCGACGCCGTCCAGGTTGGCGTCGATGTTCGCGTCCATACCGCGAAAAATCTCATTGCCAAGCGTGACGTCGACGTCGGTTTGCCTCACCGTCGCTTGGGCGTCGAGCTGCAAGCGCTCCACCAGCGTCGACTCACCAATTTTCAGCTGACCGCCGTCGAGCCGCAGCGCCGACGGCCGCACTTCAAAGCGGCGGCCGGGCTCGACGTGAAAGCTGCCCTGCGCCACACCGCCCCCGACATAGCGATGTTCGACGAACCAGAGCTCCGCCAGCTCGGCGTGGACATTGTCGATCCGCACCTCCCACAGCTTCGACTCGCCTTCGCCGCTCGGAGTGCCTCCAACGTACAAGGGTGGATCGGGGAAGCCGGCAATCGGTGGGTACGCCGCGAGCCGCCGGGCGTTGTCACCCACCGCCTTTACCTTGTGGCGAAACCGAAATGCTGTCCCCTTTGCCTGCAAGGCGAGCACGTGGAAGCGCCGCCACAAGAGCTCGTGCAGGCTCACGTCGAGCGTGGCCTCGTCGATCGTCGCCTCGAATTGCACATTGTAGTCTTCCGCCTGCAGCGCGAGCCCCGTTACTCGGACCCGCCCAGGCCAGTAGCTCGACGCAGAGCTGTACTCGAGCTCGACGGTCGGTGCGGGGTTCACCCGATCGCGCAGCCAGCGCGTCTTCAGCAACACGTTGGCCAGGATCAGGTAAACGAGCGAGAAGCCGAGGACGACGGCGAGAACGCGCCAGCCAATTTGCCACGCCGTCGCGAGCCGGATCGCCGGCTTCCCCCCCAATTGTGACCCATCCGCGAAAACTCGCGTCAAGGCGCTGAAGCGACGGCTGACCACGACCCGCCTAGTGCAGCCGCCATGCCAGCAGGGTAGCCGCCAAGCCGGAATGCCACTCAGCGCGGCACGGCGGCCGGATTCGGTAGTGGGAAGCGCCGGTGGCCGATCGCACCGAGCAAGCCGATGACCACCACGAACAGCAGCGAACCCGACAGGCAATTGAGCGCTTCTTTCGTGCCCTCCAAGAAGATCAGCCCCTGCTTGTCCCAGGGCGGCTCGCTCACTCGATACACCACGTAGGCGAGCACGTTCTGCATACCCACGAAAAAACCGAACCACCCGCACCCGAACACCGTCAGCGTGATCCAGCGCACAAACCCCATCAGCTGGTGTTCACCGCGCCACGCGAAACGCCCGGCGGCGCCCACTCCCAGCACGCCAAAGGCGAATATTGGCCACATGGCCCAGCCACCCTCCTGAAAGCTATGCCACAACTGTCCCAACATGATGCGTCCTCCGATCGGCGCACCCGTCCTGCTCCAGGCGGCGTGCCGGGGAGTGAGTGCTTGCATCGAGTAACGCGGGGGGCACCGATCGCGTGACTCGGTTTCTTTTTTTCTGACGCCTGTCACAGCAGCAAGGCTGGCGCGTTAGACTCGAGGCGCGTGACCCAGACAGAAAGCGATCGGCTCATCGAACGCTTGCGCAGCGGGGACGCGGCTGCGTTCGATTGCGTCTACGTGGCTGAGAAGGCCGGTATCTACGGCTTCCTCTTGCGGCTCAGCCGAGATCGGCACGTGGCCGCCGACCTGTTTCAGAATGTCTGGTTGAAGCTCGCCAAGGGGGCGGCCCAGCTGCGGCCGGACAGCAACGTCCGGGCCTGGCTCTACACCATCGCGCGGCGCGAATACCTGAGCTATCGCCGCGCGCAAGCGTTCGACACCAGCCGCATTCTGGCATTCGGGCTCACCCAACCCGACACCTCACCCCTCGATACTGGCGACGCCGAGGTGCTGGCCATCGAGGCCGCACTGGCTCGCTCGAGCGACGCCGATCGCGAAGTACTCTTGCTCTCGGCCACGGACACCGGCGATCCAGCGGCCGTGGCTGAGATCCTTGGCATCTCGGCCGCCGCGCTTCGGCAGCGTCTGTTTCGGGCACGGCGGCGTCTGGCGGAGTTGCTCGAGGAGACCGACGTGCATCAGGCGCTGCCCAACCCACCGACGAGGAGCCGCTGATGAGCGATCTGAAAGCTCCGACAGCTCCTGTCTCGCGGCTCGCCCCGATCGCGCCGCCCTTGGACTTGGACGCGCTCGTCCACGAGCGCATGCACGCTGTATTGCGCGAACAGCGCAGCGTTGCAGCCGGCGGCGAAGCTCCCATCGCGAGCCCCGTCACCCTGCCCCCGGTCGAGCGCTGGGTGTACGCGCTCGGCCTCGCCGGCTACGGCGGGCAGCTGGTGCTCAGCACCGCGCGGCTCATCTGGCGTTCGCTCGGAGGCTGAAGCACCGGCAGGGCGCCAGGCGCTGAGTCGCCGCCCGATCGGAGGCGGTACCCGCTGCTGCGCAGCGTTTCGAGCGGCAATGCGGCTCCGAGCTTGCCGCGCAGCCGCCGAACGTGAACGTCGACGGTGCGCAGGCCGCCCGTGTAGTTTTGACCCCAAACGTGGGCCACCAAGCGCTGCCGCGACAGCACACGCCCGCGGTGCTCAAAGAAATAGGAGAACAGCGCGAACTCCTTGGTGGTGAGCTGGACGAAACGGCCGTCGATCAAGACCTGGTGCGCCGCGCGATCCACAGCCATGCCGTCGAGCGGTTGGACACCTTCTCCCAAACCTCGCTGGTCACGGCGCAACTCGGCCGCAGCGATACGGCCCGCGAGCTCCGCGGGCTGGTACGGCTGCACGACGAAATCGTCGAATCCGAGATAGGTGCCGAGCGCCCATAACCGCTCGGCCGTCACCGCGACGAGCACCAGCGTCTCGTCGAAATGGGGATCCGCGCGAATTGCCTCAAAGGCGCCGACACTCGGTTCATCGCTATGAGCTTCGAGCAACAGCGCTCGCGCCGCTCGGCGCGAATCGGAAGTGTCCGCTCGTTCGGCGCCGCCTGCCTCGGCGCTGATTCCCGCAGCCGGCGATGAAAGCAGGGCGAGCGATGATAGTTCGCACCGAACTCTGGCCCGAGCGGCAATCTCGAGCAGGCGTACTTCGTCCGCGCCGCCGCCGTCGACGATGACTATGCGCATCGGCATCTCCGTGGTTCTCTCCAGTCGAGCCGCACGCCACGCGATCTTGCGGGCCGGCAGCCC
>JAYWEH010000381.1:0-4084 GCA_043780025.1 Deltaproteobacteria bacterium | reverse complement strand
AACACTAACTGCAGTTAACCTTCAGCGCATCGCGGCATTGCCGTTCCCCGAGGTCGGGAAGCAGACGCTCGTCGGCGTCTATCCCCCCGGAACGCCATGGCAAACGAGGCTGTCACCACCAGCGCTGCAACCCCCAAGGAAGAGCAAAAATGGGCGGTGATCGAGCAGTTGCTGCGCGGTGAGATCGGCCAGGAACGCGTTTGCGAAGAGCACTCGTTGAGTCACGCCGAGCTCGAGGAATGGCTGCGCGACTACCGGCGTGCCGCCCGGCGTGCGCTCGACGACGAGATGGCTCGAGCGCTCAGCGCGCGCGGACTCGGCTTCGACCCGACCCCGGTGAGCGAATTCTCCGGCAGCGTCGAGGGTATGGCCCTCGCCGAGCTGATCCAGACGCTGCACTATGGGCGCAAGGACGCAGAGATCCGCGTCGAGCACGATGGCCAGCACAGCTACCTGTGGTGCAGCGAGGGCGAGATCATCGACGCGCGTTCCGGCGGGCTTTCCGGCAACGCCGCGGTCCATCGGCTGCTCGGGCTGCGAAACGGGCATTTTGAGGCTGATTTTACGCCGGTGGTGCGCGAACCTAAGATTGAGACCTCGACCCAGGCGTTGCTCCTCGAGTCGGCCAAGCTCTTCGACGACTGCCGCCCGATCCGCGAACAGCTCGGCGATACGAGTGCGCTGTATGTGCCGTCGGAGCCTGACGGCTCAGTCGAGGTCGCCCCTGACGAACAGGAGCTATTGTCCGCGTTTTCGGCGGGACGCAGCATCGATGAAGTGGTCTTGGCGAGCCGCTGGCCTGATCTCGAGGCGCTCGAGCGCGTGGCCCGGCTACGCGAGCGCCAGCTGCTGAAGCTCGAAACCCAGAGGGGCTCGGAGCGTCTGGGGGGCTCTCTGGTTTTGCGCCGGCCGAGTGTGGAGCTCAGCGTGCGGCCGCTCGCTACGTCGCTCGGGGCGCGCTTGACGCGGCCTGGCTTGCACGGCTTTCCGCGCTGGGTGAGCGCCATTGCCGGTGCCGTGGTCGTGACCGCTGCGTTCGCCGTGGGCTACTGGAGCGCGCGCCGTTCGGCAGCCGCGGCCGGCAGCAGTGCGGCGATTCGAATTTCGTTGCCTGAAGAGACCTCGGCCGTCGCTTGTCCCGCAGGCATGACCTTGATTGCGGGCGGTCGAGTGCTCCCCGCGAGCTATTGCATCGAACGCGGCGAGGTCTCCGTGAGGGATTTTTCAGCTTGCGTCGCTTCGGGTGCCTGTAGCCCCGCCCTGCCCGAACCCGCGCAACGCGAGACGAAACCGGTCGTCCTCGGTGAACCGGGATTGCGCTGCAATGCGAGCCTGCCCGGGCGAGAGCAGGAGCCCATCAATTGCGTTAGTTTCACGCAGGCCGAGCGCTATTGCGAATGGCGCGGCGCGCGCCTGCCGAGCGAGGCGGAATGGCTACATGCTGCCGAGGTCGGCGGCGATCTGGCGCTATCGCCCGGGCTGGCCGAGTGGACCAGTGGACGAGTGGACCAGCGGCCAGGACTGCAGGATTCGGTGCCGCCGAACAGGGGCGACCTGCAAGTGGTGCTGGGCGGCGCTAGCGGCGCTGCTCCGAGCACGCACGGCGCCGGCCCCCCACGGACAATCATTCCGGCAAGCGCCAGTGCGCGGCGAATCGGCTTCCGTTGCGCGGTCCGTGCCGACGCCGCTGGCTGACGAAACCGGCGCGGCCAGCTTCAGCTCCGCACTTTGTTCAGCACCCAGAAGGCAATCCCGACGAGCACGGCGATACCGAGCACGCCCGTCCAGACGCCGGCCTTGAAGATGCCTTTGACGAGTTCGCACCCGGGCAGTGCGAGCAGCATGAACAGCCATGAAGATAGCCCGATCGGGCGAACGATGGACGGGCTCTGGGCGAGCTGGAGCGGAGTTCCTCGATGCTTCATCGCCTCAGAGCCAAGCAATCCGCGTGCCGCGAGCGACCGAGCAGCAGTGGCCGGGCAGCAGTGGCCGGGCAGCAGTGGCCGGGCAGCAGTGGCCGGGCAGCAGTGGCGCTTCCCGGCGAACGGACGCCCCAGCTGAGGCAAAGTGGCGGAGCGCACCAGCGCGCGTGTTTCGGGAGTGGTTCATCTCCGCTTCGGCGGCTTCATCGCGCGGCGCTTTGCGCCTCCGGTTTCGTCTCGCGCGCGCCGACGCTGCAGGGCGGGGCGCCGTTCTGGAACAAGAGCGCCGGCTATTCCAGCGATTCACGGCTCTCGCCGATGCAGCGACGGACATACCCGTGAAACGCACCCGCAAACCCGCCCGGAGCACCGTGGCAGCGTCGTGACCCCTTCACTTTGGGAAGCTGGCTCGCTCGGGCGCCCCGGTCCGGGAATGAGAGCCACCGGTAGCGAGAAGACCCTCGACACCGAAATTGCGGAAGCCTTGAGCGGAGAGACTCATCTGCAGCAGCGCCTGCAGCGGACGCTCGGAATTCTGGAGCGCCGCCTCGGGGCCCGGCGCTCGGTCATCTACTCGGTGGAGGCGCGGACGCGCCAGATCGAGATCGTGGCCAGCCATGGGCTCGGGCCTGCGCACTATCGCCCGCGCTACGGCGCGGGCGTGGCCGGACGCGCGGCGCAGAGCAAGCAGCGCATCGTCGTACCGGAGGTGCGTCTCGACCCAATGGCGCTGAGCGAGCTCGCGCACTCCGAAGATTGGCTCGAGCACGGCTGGAGCCTGGCTGCGGTGCCGCTCTTGTCGGGCAAGGCCATCACGGGCGTGATCGCCTGCTACTATGTCGCCGACGGCGTCGTCGACACGCCGCCGGGTCTGGCTTCGGTGGCACCCCTTCTGTCGGACGCGCTGGAGCGCGCCGCAGCGGGCGCCGAGCCCTCCGATGCTGCGGATGGACCCGCCAGCAAGACGCGCCGTCAGGAAGCGATCTTCGAATACGCCAACATGGTGGGCGCGAGCCCGGCCATACGCCGCGTGTACGAAGAAGTCGCGCAAGTCGCCCGTACCAACGCCACGACGCTGATCTGCGGCGAGTCCGGCACCGGCAAGGAGCTGGTGGCGTGCGCGATCCACGCCAATTCGGACCGGGCGCAGGAGCCGCTCATCAAGGTCAACTGCGCCGCGCTACCCGAGCCGCTGTTCGAATCCGAGCTGTTCGGGCACGAGCGTGGCGCGTACACCGGCGCGCACTCGCGAAGGCGCGGGCGCTTCGAGCTGGCGGAGGGCGGAACGCTGTTCCTCGACGAGATCGGGGAACTTTCCCAGGCCATGCAGGCCAAGCTGCTGCGCGTGCTGCAGGCTCGCGAGTTCGAGCGCGTCGGCGGGACGGAGACGCTGCGCACCGATGTGCGGGTGATCGCCGCCACGAATCGCAACCTCGAAGAGCGCGTCAAGGCCGGCGCCTTCCGCCAGGACCTGTATTACCGGCTCAATGTATTTTGCATCACAGTACCGCCGTTGCGCGGGCGCCGCGCCGACATCTGGGCGCTCAGCGAATATTTCGCCGGCAAGTATGCCCTGGCCCATCGCCGCAACGTGACGCGAATCTCCACTGGCGCGCTCGACCTATTGAGTGAATACAGCTGGCCCGGCAACGTGCGCGAGCTCGAAAACGCGATCGAGCGGGCCGTGGTCGTGTGCGACGGCTTCGTGATTCAGGAGGCGCATTTGCCGGGGGCGCTGCGCACGCCTGAGCTCGAGGTGGCCGCCCCACCCGGGCAGACGACGCTGCGCGAAGCCGTCGCCGAGCTCGAGACCCGCATGCTGGCGGACGCGCTCTCGGTCGCACGCGGCAACTGCGCGCAAGCGGCGCGGGCGCTCGGCGTGACCGAGCGAGTCGTGCGCTACAAGGCCTCGATCTACGGTATCGACGTCCAGGGTCTGCGCGAGAGCTGAGCTTCCGCGAGGCCTCGCATGAGAAACCCGAGGCCCGCCCTTCGCTCGAGCGGCGCGTGCGTGCGTCCGGACTTCGATGTCCATCAACGCGCCGGTCTGAATCGCGACTTCACTGTTCGTACACGCTCATCCTTGATCGCTGCGTAGCTGTAACTTTGCAGCGACCCATCCTTCGACGAGGAGCTCTAGCTTTTCGTAGCCGCGCGCAAGC
>JAYWEH010000380.1:0-22268 GCA_043780025.1 Deltaproteobacteria bacterium | reverse complement strand
GACGGGGTTCGTCGACTGGGCTTTACGTAAGCTTCGGACACGCATGATCTCTGCGGATCGCTTTGGATTTCCTCAGGGCGATCGAGCAAGCCTTGGCTCTCGAGGCGACGCGGCAGCAAGCGGCTCGATGAAAAGCGGGCCCAGCAACCGAGCCCGCCCATCGAATGTGCCGTTCGGCACATTGCCGGGGGACGAGCAGTTCCAGCATCTTTCGTCTGCGTTCGACGTGCGCGGGGCGTCGGAACCATCCACACGAAGGAATTAATGGTCATGGAATTTCCGGAGCAGGTGAACCCCCCGTTCGCAGCAGTGATGCAGCTGCTTCCGCCTCTCGCCAGGCCACCGTCCACGGAGATGACGCTGACCTCGGCTGCAGGCACAGGCTCGCCGCGTGAATTCTCTACTCTTCCGTCGATGGACAGCCCCGGGGCAACAGCCCAAGCGCGCGACACAGGCTCGTCGGCGACGTCGACATCGTCACTGTGGCTGAGGGCTCGAGGGCATTCAATGACGACATGGTATCGCCCCGGCGGCAGACCCTCGAAGTGCACGCTCCCGTTCGCTCCAGCGTGAGCCGCCGCGCCGACAGGCCCGGATGCCGCGACGAACGCGCCTCGGCAAGGTTCACCCGCTACCAGCACCGTCCCGGTCAACGTCGTTGCACGCGAGGCGCGGAGCACGATGGATTCGCTCTGTTGCCCTACGCCCAGCCGCACCCACGCCACATCGCTTCGCCACTCTGTGCTGATCGCCCCGATCTCATAGGGTATGGCCCCCGACAGACCGACCACGCGAAACGCGCCGTCCCGATCGGAGATATCTGAAGGGCCCGTCTTTAGGTCTGCTTGTACGGCTTGCGCGACGACCCTCACGCCAGCGATGGGTTCTCCCGTCTCGGCATCAACCACACGACCTATGGCTTCCGCGCTGGGCGCGAGCACGAGCGTGACGCCTCGAGCGGGCGCGTGGACGCGGCGCGTCGCTTGCGAGTAGGCTTCCGCCACCGCCAGGATCTCGACCTCTCCCTCGGGAGCAGGTGCCGAGAATTCACCGTTGGAATCCGATTGGACGAGCGCGCTCGCGTGTGCTGCGCCGGTCGATCGAATCATCACCGCCGCAGAGGGGACAGGCCCGCCCGTGGCATCGAGAACACTCCCGAACACCTCCACGCCGCCGGATTCGAGCATCAGGGTCACTGGAGACGGGTTGTCCCAGCCCTGCGGGCCACCTCGGCGCAGGGAATGCCTCGCGGGAAGGTAGCCGGGGGCGGAAGCAAGCAGCGCTTCTACATCAGCCCCGATGTCGTGCAGCTCGAAGTGGCCCTGCTCATCGCTCGACACACAGCGCGGCAGCGAGCAGCAGAGGTCCTCGCTGGCGACCGTGCAGACCGTCGCAGCTGGAACCGCCCCACGGGCGCTACGAACAGTCCCGGTGAGAGACGGCGTGGGAACACCCACCAGAGATGAGCGCGTAGAGATGCTCGCCGACGGGCGCTGCACGAGTGATGCAACTCGCAGGCTCCGCCCATCGGTCGCTGAAACGACGGAAGCAGGCTGTGCAGCGAGCCATCGCCAGCCCAAGATCAGGCAAGCGATGAGCAATAACCCAAGTGCAGGCGCCCGCATTCGAACACTGCAAAAGCAAGCGCCATGCCCGAGTCGGCTACGGGTACCCTCCACGCCCGAAAACAGTCTGGGGCGAGCGGAGAAGCCGATTTTGCGAAGTGTGGAGCGGACCGAGGGGGGCGTGTGCTCCCAATCACCGTCCACCGTCCGCTGCGCGAGTTGCACACCAGCGGACGGTGGACGAGTTAGCGGCCCTCCCGGAAGACCCCACCGACGAAGTGATGGTGCTCACCCAGCGGGAAGAGATCCGGCCAGGCTTCGGCGGGCTTGCCTTTGACGAGCCGAATCGAAGCCGTGTCCGCCTTCGTCGAAGATGTGCATCTCCGCGGGCACGTTGGCTGCTTTCAACGCCGAGAAGAATTTCAGGCTACCCTCGGCGGATACATACTGATCGCCAAGGGCCTCACGCTGGACGGTGACGACCCAGAGCGGGAAACTCATGCGGCGACTCAGGCACGAATGGCATGCCATTCCAAACATCTCGGCCCAGGAGAGCCAGGCGGTCCGGGAGTACGGCGCCGCTCTACGAGGTTGACTAGCCGTTTGGTGCCCCGGAGGGACCACCATTTCACCCCGCTGCGCGGCGTGGTCACCGGAGAGCCGTCAGCGGGTTCCCACAACCAGGCTCACCAAAGCTGGCGCGCACGCTCCTCGGCTTCGATCCGCGCCCCGAGCCGGCGCGACGGATTCACTCGCCCGCTCCCAGCCCCAGCTACGCGAACGAACCCGCCGCGCATTGAGCTCAAAGCTCGCGCCCGTCTTCGAGGTGCACCACGGGCACACCCACGCAGCCTGCGATCTCGTCCGCTATCCCCGAGATCCGGCTAACGGTGCGCGCGGCCACGGCACGCTCGGGTCCCGCCATCCAACACAGCGTCAACACGAAACGGGTGTACATCGCGTCCCGGTTGCCGCGCATTTTTTCGCGGTCGACTTCGACGCGGATCAGCCGCTCGAACGGGTACCGGGTCACTCCGTCAAGCTGCGCTTCGCGCCGCCGCTGGTCGAAAACCCAGGTGCGAGGGCGCAAGGACCAGTAGCCGTGAAGGAGATAGAGTGCGGGCAGCGAGGGTAGCAGCAGGAACGGGATGAGGGCCATATCGATCGGCGGGAACATCCCGAGGCGAACGAAAAACAGCCCAACGCTCGCGGCCGGCAGCAGTGATGCTGCGACCAGGAGCAGGCTCAGACGTTTTCTTCGGAGCCGCAAAATTCGAAGAGCCTGGAGCGTGTGGCCGACATACTTGGGCGCAGCCTAGCAGATGGCGAGGCCCGGGTGGCTCCCGTCGCCATTCGGCGCGCTCGTCTGTGCTGTGTACTCATCGTACACGGTTTTTGCTCTGAGTGAGCGCCCGGCACGACGCACGGGCGCAGCCCCGTGCTAGCTCATCAACATGGGAAAGCTTCGGCTCGGATCGGGAGCACTCGCGACAATCCTCGGCCTCAGCACCAGCGCTGCGCTCGGGAGTTGCGGCGGTGCAACCGAGCCGCCGCTCGGTCAGCAAGCCCGCGACGCGACGAACCCAGGAGGCGATCCCGGCGCGACTGCACCCGCGCTCCCGCGAGAAGTAGCCGTCGCTTCGACCTGGCAAGAGCTCGGGGTGCCTGGAGCCGGCAACCGTCCCGATCTGGCGAGCGCGCCCAGCGGTTGGTTCGCGCTCTCGCAACGCTCCGTGGGCGATACGAGGGCGCCATCGGCGTGGGAGAGCTACCTGTATCGCTCAGAGGACGGCATTCGCTGGCAAGTGGTGAACGTCTCTGACGTGACGGATAACCTCTGGCTGCGGGGGGTGGCTTACGGCGCAGGCCACTACGTGCTCGCCGGCATGCGCATGGGCGGGAGCGACGGCACGATCTTCCACTCCACCGACGGCGAGCACTGGCAGGAGCTCACGGTCGCCACCGGCGCGCCCAGCGGGCTCTCTGACGTGGTCTTCGCCGGCGGGCAGTTCTTCGCGCTCAGCACCTTCCGCACGCTGCTCCGCTCGACCAACGGCACACAATGGGCGGCCATCGATCTCGCCACGACCGTGATGCCGCTCGACGTGACGTTCGGTCGCGATCAGTTCTTGCTCGTCGGCAGCGGCGACGTGCAGCGTTCGAGCGACGGCCTGAGCTGGCAGCCCAGCCGCCTCAGCTGCGACATGCCAGGTGCCTGCATCGCCAATCCGGATGGGGACGTTGCGCAGGGGCTGCATTCGCGCGCCGTGTTTGCCGGCGGCACCTACTTTATCGATCAAGCGAGCTCGGCGGACGGCGTGACGTGGCAGTCGCTGCCGGGTTTGTATCCGGCAGCGAGCGTCGGCGGCTACGTGCTAGGCCGGAGCAGCGAGAGCGAGCTCGCGCTCTGGCAGCCGGGGGAGGGGCCGCAGCCGCTCGCTAGCGTTCGCTACGTCAGCACGCTTTCAGATGGCGACCGCGCCGAACGCATGCGCTGGAACGGCTCGGTCCACCCGAACGAACAAGCGATCGAGAACTTCCCGAACGGTGAGCCCTTGCCCGAACGGATCGAGTTCCCGATCCCCTCCGGCGCCGACTGCAGCAGCGCCCCCTGCGTGCAGGTGGGCAACCAACTTTACCTCGTGTCGGCCGCGCGCTAGGGCCGAAATTGCGGCGGTCCAGCGCTGTGAGCGATCAGAGGTGGTTTCGAATCGAGGCGCCAGCGCGCTGCAGAGATTCGGCGGCGCGGCACTAGACAGAGTGAGCTGCCGCTCTAAAGAGCACCTGGAGACGACAGCCCCCAGGTGGGCGTGAATTAACGATGCCCGGCCTCAGCGCATGCAAACGACTTTCGAGCCTATTCGCATTCGTAGCGGTGTTGGGAAGCAGCGCAGTCACGAGGGCCGCACAGGTGGAGGCCTCGCTGGAGGCCGGCGCCGTGGCGGCGAGCCGCAATGACGTACGCATCCCTGGCCGTGGTGGCACGCCGCTTTCGCTTTCGGAGGATCTGTCGTCGCCCGCTGCTCCCGCCTTCCGACTGCGGGCTGGCGTGCGGCTGAACGAGCGGCACCTGATCACGGCCCTGTATGCGCCGCTGCAGCTGGAGGCACGGGGAAGCGTCGGTCGCGAGCTTTCGTTCGCGGGGCAGACGTTTGCGGCGGGCACCCCGCTGTACGCGGTGTATCGCTTCGATTCGTATCGACTGACGTATCGCTACAGCTTCGTGCGCGACGAGCGCTGGGAGCTCGCCGCGGGTTTCACCGGCAAGATCCGGGACGCCGAGGTGGCCGTCTACGGCGATGGTGGCGCGCGCAAGACCAACACCGGCTTCGTGCCGTTGCTCAATCTGCATGCCGAGTGGCGACCTGGCGGCGGGCCGTGGGGCTTCTTGCTGGACGCGGATGCGCTGGCGGCGCCACAGGGCCGCGCCGAGGATGTGCTGCTCGCGGCGACGTGGGCGGCGCGCCCGGACATGGTGTTACGGCTCGGCTACCGCATGCTGGAGGGCGGCGCCGACAACAATGAAGTGTTCAGCTTCGCCTGGCTGCACTACGCGGTGCTGGGGGTTGAGCTGACGTTTTGAGCGACGCAGAAGGAGCGACGGTTGTGAGCCGAGTCGAAGTCGAGGTCTTTCATGACGGCCAGTGTCCGCTTTGTCAGCGCGAGAGGCAGTTATTGCAGCGGCTGGATCGAGCCAACGCCATCCGCTTCGTCGACATCTCGGCGGAAGTACAGCGCGGTCGGGTTCCGGCGGCTGGCGGCCTTCAGCCGACTGCCAGCGATGACCGGAATCCGTGGACGCTGGAGGAGGACGGGGTCGTCGACTGGGCAATATGAACTTTTTGAAGCCATGCCTGCTCGGATCGCTTTGAAATGACTTTGCTCCCGATCTGGATGCCAATGCTCGCCTGAACGCGGTGTGGGCGGATGGCTCGGGTAACGTCTGGATCGCCGGGGCCGGCGGCTTGCTCATGGAGCGTCGCGCCGGAGCCTGGTCGCGCGCCGACTTGGCAGGTATCGGTTCGAATCTGAACTCCGTTTGGTCGGGGGAAGCCGAGGTTTGGGCCGTCGGTGACGGCGGTATCGTGTGGCGCCAAGCGGAGGGGCTGTGGACCTTCGTTGACTCAGGCGCTCTCGAGCGCCCGAGCCGAGGAAGAGCAGGGGGCGTCTTGCTGCCAGCAGTGACTCGTAGTGAGTCGCCGAGTTGGACCGGACACGGATCTGTGACCTCAGGCCATGGGGAGCCACGGACACAGCAGGCTGCCGCATGCCGGCCACGTTCATGCGCAGGCAAAGACTGCGGTCTCGGGGCGTGCCCTCTCCAGCACTTCGAACGCCTGCTCGATCAGTCCGACGCACTGCGCCGGTTGCTCGATGGTTGCGGCGAATCCGCTGAGCTCAGCCAGCATTGCCAGCGTGTCGACGCCCGCGGTCCCTCCGTCCTGAAACGTCCCTCGCTTGGATTCGCGCCCAACACGACGCCCGACAGGCAAACAGCGAGCTGCCGACGTCGGTTGGACATTCGCTGGTGGGACGAATGGTGCAACACCTGTTGCGCCGCGCCGTTCAGCTCGTGCGGGGCGCGCGCCACGGTGGCATGTTTTTGGTGGCGGAATGCCGAGCTCGAGGGGCTCGCCGCGTTACGCGGATTGCGGCTCAAATATCGATTCGAACCCGACGAGCCATCGCACCGCTATCGCAGCCTGCTACTCTCGGTCCTCGGCGCGCTCGCCACCGCCAGCTCGAAGCCGTCGGTGGATTTGGGAGGACTTTGTCTCGGATACCAGCCCGCGGCGATTGTCGCCGCGCCTGAGCAGCTCGCACGGCCTGCCCCTTCAACGCCGCCCCGAAGCGTCCAGCGGCAGCCGGCGCAAGCGAACAACAGAGCGCGGCACAAGCCACCGATACGGGCCATCGTGCATTTTGGAGCAAGCGCCGTGCCGACAAGAAGGTCTTGCGACCTACGCGCGCCGCCGTGTATGCCTTCGGCTGCGACTTGATCCCGCGCGGGGCGCTCGAAGGCGCGCGGCTTCAGGGTGGGGGAGAAGCCGTCTCGACCGTCAGTGCCGGTGAAATAGCGAGCCCATAGAACGCACCGAAAAACGCTCCGACCGGGCGGTACACGTCCAGGCCTTGGTCGGTGCCGAGGCGATCCCACTGGCCGAGATCGAACGTGGTGCGCAGCGTGTTGCTCGCACTGCCGAGCACGACCAAGCGCTTGGCGAGCCCGAACGGGAGCGCCGCTTGGCTCTGGGGTAAGCGTCGGATCGCTGCCTCGTCGAGCAGCAGCGTGGCGCCTGGCGTCGTCGTGAGATCGATCACTTCTACGCTTTTCACGGAGGTGTGGACGGCCGGCGCAGCGTTCGGCAGAATCCCCTGTTCGAGCCGCAGCTCCAAGAGCGGCGCCGCAAGGCTCAATGTATCCGTGCCGTAGCCGCCGCTGATACCGCCACGATTGAAGTCTGCGGTCATCACGAGAGCGTCGTTCGCAGGGCCTCTGCGTAAGGTCGAACGTACGCCGAGCGCCGCCGTGAGCTCGGGCTTTTCGGAGCCGAACAGCACATACACTTTGCCGCGGCTATCAATGGATACTGGGTCTCCATAGAAGGGTTCGTACTCGGCCGTCCCGATCAGGACGTCGTCGAAGCCATCACCGTCGATGTCGCCCGCGCCGGCTACCGAGGCGCCGCCAACTTCACCCAACTTCCGATCTCCGAGCGCGATGCCCGCCGAAGTACCGGCTTCGATGGCCGCCAGCGACACCCGCTCCGCGTTGGCGCCGACGCCGAATACCACGTAGGCCCCGCCGAAATTTCGGGCGAAGGAAAGATAGTCGTCCGTCGGCGGTTTTTCGCTCTGCGGGCCGATCCAGGCACCTTCCGCGCCCAAGAGCAGGTCTGCATAGCCGTCGCCGTTCACGTCCCCGGCGCTCGCAATGGCGATTCCCACCCCATCCCCCTCGTCCACGCCATAGATCACGAAGCCGTCCTGGCCGTCCGTCTCGATGTCGGGGAGCCGCGCCTGCCCCGGCAGCGGGCGCCCGAACACCACGTAGGCGTTCCCTCCTCCGATGAAGCGCACTTCGCCCGTCCCCGGGTCGCTCACGGGGTGCTTTGCCAAAGGGTCCCCGACGAGCACGTCGTCGAAGCCATCGCCGTTCACGTCGCCCGCCGCGGAAACGCTGACCTCTTCTCCATTGCTCTGGATGGCGAAGCTGTCGAAACCCGAGGAGGCCAGGTAGACGTTCTGTACGTCCCGCTTGCCATACACCACGCGCATTCCGTCCGCGGCGCCGCCCACGATGGCATCGTCGAGGCCATCACCGTTGAAATCCCCCGCGCCGGCGACCTGCAGCGGCCTGCGGTACTCGCGCACGATATCCTCGATGCGAAAGCCGCCCGCGCCGAGCGCATCGACGGAGACGGGAGCCACACCGGTGCGCTTACCGAAGACCACGAAGGCGTAGCCGCCAAAGCCGAGCTCGGAATTGTTATTGGTGAGTGCCCCGAGGATCACGTCCCCCAGGCCATCGCCGTTCACGTCCCCGGCGGCGGCGGCGATGATGCCGTTCGGGTCCAAGGGAATGCCCCCTTCCACCGTGAAGCCGGTGATCAGAAAGCCCCCCGTGCCCAGGGCAGCGAGGGACACGGGCGCGACATTGCCGGCTTTGCCGAATACGACGTAGACTTCCGGCACCCGATCGGGCCCGAACGCGGATATCAGCAGATCGTCCAGCCCGTCCCCGTTCAAGTCCCCGGCGCCGGACACCAAGCGCCCCGCGTTGGCGCCCGCGGCCGCTCCGTTGATTACGAAGCCGCGCTCGCCGAGCGCCGTGAGCGTGGGGCGCGAGCGGTCAAGGCTGCCAAACACGACAAAGGCCCCGCCGGCGCCCCCCTCGCTTGGCTCCGGCGAGGTTATGCTGGCAGGGCCGGGCGCGCCGATGATGAAGTCCGCCAGGCCGTCTCCATTCACGTCCCCCGCTGCCGCGAGCGACGCGGCGAGGTTGTCACCGAACGCTTCACCCTGAAGCATGTAGCCGAGCGTCGTGGGGGTCTCCAGGCTATCGAATGTGATGACGCTGGAGGGAGCAGGCGGCATCACCCCGGCATCCGAGCCGCTGCCTTGCCCGGCACTCGGCTCGGCCGCGCCGCTGCTTGACCCGCTCGTGCCGGCGTCGGAGCCGTCGTCCAAGGGAGGAGAGACAGTGTCGCTGTTGGAGAGCTTGGGCAAGCACGCGCTCAGCAACAGAGCGAGCAGGCTTGGCGCCTGCCAGCGCAATTTCCGCGACCGACCGTTCAGCATGGCTTTCCGCTTGGCACGCTCGATTGTTTCACGGTGATACACTTAGCTGTGACGCGAGCTCGAGGCCATAGAAAGCGCCGATGCGCCGGTATACGCGCCGACCCGCATTCATGCCGGCGAGCTCCCAGTCCGAGGCGTTCAAATCCATGTGCAGGGTGTCCGCCGCGTCCCCCAGCACGACCAAGCTCTTCGCCAGGTTGAAGGGCAACCCCGCTTGGCTGTGCGGCAGCCCCCGCACGGCGGCGTCGTCCAGCTCGAGCGTGGCCGCGCTGGCAGCCAGATCGATGATTTCCACGCTCGTCACGTTCATACGATTCCTCGGCAGCGCCGGGCTGCCTGCGCTGCCAGGGACGGTACTTTGCCGGAGCAGCAGCGCCCCGGCGCTGAGCCGCAGGGTGTCGATGCCGTTGCCGCCATCGATGCGGCCGCGCGAGAAACTGCCGTCATGAGTCAGCACGTCGCTCGCCGGGCCACCGCGCAGCAGGCCGGGCGCCGCGCCGGTATCGGAGGAGCTAGCGCTCCCGAAGATGGCGTATGCCTTACCCACGCCCGCTGGCGCGCCTTGCGGCGCGAGCCCCGGCGCGCCAACGAGCACATCGTCGAAGCCGTCCCCATCGAGGTCACCGCCGCCCGACACGGAGGTACCGGCAATATCGGCTGTGTTTGCGCCTTTGAGAGCCAGGCCGCCTGGAGCTCCGTTTTCGATATCTCCGAGGAGGACGGGCGAGGCATCTCGTGCCCGCCCGAAGACCACGTAGGCGGCACCTGGCGCGCAGTCGAACGCGGAGCAAGTGGAGCCGTGCGGTATGGCGAAGCGGGCCCCGAGCACGATGTCCCCCAGGCCATCGCCGTCCACGTCTCCGCTTGCAGCCAGGCCAAACCCTGCGCGATCGTTTTCGCGCGCGCCGGCGATCACGAAGCCCTCCGCGCCGTTCACGTTCAGTGCGGCCACCGTCACGGGTGCCGGGCTCGCTTTGCCGAAGATCACGTACACCAGGCCGCCGTAGCGACCGAAGACTGGCTCGTCAGTGCGGTCGGTGCTTTCCGGAGCGCTGATTGCAATGTCATCCAGGCCATCGCCGTCGATGTCGCCCACGCCCGCCACCACCTGGCTGAAATCGCCCAGCCGCGCCCCGAACAGCGCGAACCCCGCCGCCTGCCCGGCTTCCACCAGTGCCAGCGTCACATCACTCGCATCGCGCTTGCCAAAGACGACGTACGCTTTGCCTCCGGTATCGGTGAAGGTGTTGAAGCCGGAGCCTACGAGCAGATCGGCCAGGCCATCGCCGTTCACGTCGCCGGCCGCGGCCACGCTGCGGCCAGCCCCATCGCCAGGCACCGCACCAACGATACGGAAGCCGTCGTTGCCGAGCAGCGAGAGCTCGACCGGCGCGACGTCTCGCTTGCCGAACACGACGTACGCAGCGCCCGCGTCGCCCGCCTGAGGCTCCCCGACGATCAGGTCGCCCAGGCCATCGCCGTTCACGTCGCCGGCGCGCTGCGTTGGCACCGCATCCGGGCCCAAGCTATCGATGGCGAAGCCGCCATTTCCCAGCGCCGCCAGCGAAACCGGCTCCGTATCGGCCTTTCCAAAGACCACGTACGTGGCTCCGTAGCCCACGTTCGCAAACGGAGCATCCACGAGCAGGTCGTCCAGGCCATCACCGTTCACGTCACCCGCTGCCGCAGCGCCACCGCCGATGCGGTCCCCGGCGTTCGCTCCCAGGATCGAAAACCCGCGCGCTCCCAGGCTTCCGAGCGACACATTGCTGCGCGCGGTGCCGCCGAAGACGACGTACACGCGCCCGGGGCTCGTCTCGCTGCTGCCGGGAGCGCCGACGATCAGATCGGCAAAGCCATCCCCGTTCACGTCGCCAGCCAGCGCGACCGAGCTGCCCACCCCGTCCCCGCCTTCACCGCCCTCGAGCCAGACGCCGCGGCTCGAGCCGAGCTCGATGTCGCGCAGAGCGAGCACGTTCGCTGGCGGCAGCGCGGGTGGGCCGCCGCTATCCGCCGCCGCATCCGGGCCGTCGGTCCTTGGCGTGCTCGCAGTTGTTGCATCGCCGGGCGGCCTTGTGTCCTCCGGTGTTGCTTGGACGCTGGGAGAGGCACCCGCCGCCCCCGCGTCATCAGCAAAGCCGTGCAGGCGGTCGAGCTTTGGCAGGCAGCTCGCCGTGAGCAGCCCTGCGAGCGAGAGTGATACACGGGTGAATTGCATGCGGATGGCGGGACAAGCCTGCTCTGCTCGCGGGCGTGCAGCCGTGACAACTAGCACGTCCCATGCCCTGTCTCGATTCGCTGTAGTGCCGGCCACGCTCAGATGCCGAGGTCGAGTTGCCACTATAGCTGCATTATTTCGCCAATTGTGAAATGGATCCCTCCGTATCCGGTTCACAGAGCCGTGTTGGTGGGGACAAGCGGTTAGCGGCTGACCCTAGGGTTCTCCATACTGGTGAGTACGAGCTCGACTTTCGTATTCTTCATGGCTTTCGCGGAATGAATGCGTCGTCATGAGATCGCCCTCAACTGGTTGCTGCTGTCTTCACTTCCATTTCTGGTCGCCGCGACTTGCAACGCGCCGGAGGACGTCGACACGAGGCCGGGGACCTCCGGCGGAGCTTGCAACCGCAACGCGCCCGCCGACGGCTGCGATGATGCATCCTTCTGCGTCAGCAGCGTCTGTCGCCCACTCTGCGGAGACGACTACGCCTGCAATGGCGGAGCCTGTGTGGTGTACGATTCGTCGCTACTTCCGCAGGGCCTCGGGGCTTGCAGCAGCGCTGGCTCCTCGCCGGCCACGACCACAGAGACGGTGCCGCAGGGTACCCCAGCAACGGCTCCTCCGACCGAGGCGTCACCCGGGCAGAGCTGCGACTTCAACAGCGATTGCGCGAGCGGCTGCTGTATCGAGGCCGCCGCCGGTGACTACTGTGCGCCCGCCGAGCGCTGCGGTACACCGGTGAGCCCCTGTGGCACGTGCGGAGCTGGTACGCGCTGCCTGAGCATTGCAGGCCGCGTACCGGCCTGCGGTGCCCTGTGTGACACCAATTCGGAGTGCCTGAGTGGTTGCTGCGTAGGGATCGTCAACGACGGAGCATGCGCGACCAGCGCTGCCGACTGCGCCAGAGCGCGGACCTGTGGCCTTTGTGACGAGGGCTTCGATTGCGCTAGCTTTCAAGACCCACCCACTTGCCAACCCGAGTGCGTGAGCGACGATCAGTGTGTCAGCGGCAGGTGCGTCGAGTTGAACGACGGCACCCGCGTGTGCGACGACCCGCCGTCAACACCAGTGAACCCGCCTCAGACGGGGACTGCGACGGGCAGCAACGTGTGCTTCGTTCCGCCGGGGGTGATGATCTTGCCAGGCGACTACATCGCAAAGTGCACTGCGGCTACCGACGCGAGCAATCCGCTGCCGAACTTGCTGATGTGCGTCGAGCCGACGGCGGGCCCCGGCATTCCGACCCCCGTGCTGCCGAACGGCGTCCTCCCGCGCAGCATGTGCTTTCGCGTCTACAACGAGACCATCCAGGTCGAGTCGGGCTGCGAGAGGAACGGAGGTATCAGCTGCTGGTGCTGCCCGTGAACGAAGGGCCGCAGCGGTTCGAGCTCTT
Source organism: Deltaproteobacteria bacterium (assembly GCA_043780025.1). Taxonomy (GTDB): domain Bacteria; phylum Myxococcota_A; class Polyangia; order Polyangiales; family Polyangiaceae; genus SZUA-265. The sequence continues at coordinate 9,787 of JAYWEH010000380.1, read as the reverse complement.
CGTCCTCGATGGCAGTGTCAGTTTGAGCACGCCCTCGAACCCGTTCGAGCGCCGACAGGAGCGAGCCGCGAGTGCAGGTCTCGATGGCGTCCAGCTCCGGCTCGGTCTTGTCGAACCGATCGGGCTCCTCGTGGAGCAGACCCTTGCGGGAAAGCCAGAAGCACAGGCGATCGTGGACGCGCTGACATCCGTGTTAGAAGATCGACGTTTCGACGGCTGAAAGGGCTATCGCCCTCCGCAGTGAGCTCACGAGTCACCCATAGTCCGCGAGGTACCGAGCGGGATCGAGCTCACGACGCACGTAGAGCTCGGGCCAACCGCCTCGAAAGAGCCAGTCGGAAAGACCTGCTGCCTGCCCGAGCTCCGACACCGACAAGGAGTGCAGGAAGAAATAACTGGCTCGGCCTGCAAGTGACTCACGCACTCTCGAGTCGAGCAGCACTCGGTTCGAGCCTGTGATCCAGAACTCCGGTTCGCGTTCACCTGCTCGGGGCTGCAACTGTTGCCCCGAGGGGAACCCGGACCCTTGCGCGTATCCGGCGTGTTAGGGGCGGTCCCGGCTGTGGGCTCGCTAGAGGCTAGAAGCGATCTGGACATCTAATCTGACCAGTCATATAATATGCCTATATGGCCGAGCGGCGGATAGGCGCAGCGCAATTCAAGGAAACGTGCCTGCAATTGCTCGATGAACTTTCGGCTGAAGGCCTGGTCATCACCAAGCGCGGCAAACCCATTGCCAGGCTAGTACCGTTTGAACGCTCTGGCGCCCAGCTGATAGCTGCCTTGAAGGGCAAGATCGGCGTGCGTGGAGACATCATGGGTACTGGGGTCGTCTGGGACGCCAGCGCAAGGTCGAAGTGATCAACCTAGACACGCACGTGCTGGTTCATGCGCTGGCGGGCACCGTCACCGCAAATGAGCGACGCATCTTGACCAGTGCGCCTTGGAGCATATCGGCGATCGTGCTTTGGGAACTCGCAAGGCTCGTACAACTGGGTCGGCTCGACATGGATCTGGACGACGCTGATACCGTGCGGTCCTTGTCGGCAGTGCAGGTGCTGCCGATCACATTGCAAATCGCGCGAGCCTCAACCCAGCTCGACTTCAAGAGTGATCCGGCGGACGAACTCATCGCCGCTACCAGCGTGGTCGAGCGCATTCCGCTACTGACGCGAGACAAGCGCATTCGCAAATCGAAGCTGGTGCCTTTCGCGTAAGATCGGCGGTCGTCCCCGTCCCTCATGGCCCGCGGCGGTCGGCGCCCGCCGAAAACCCCCGCGCTTGGGGTCCACACCATGCCTCCGGCGGGATTCAACCACGGGTCGTGCCCAGCGAACACGACGCGCTCCGCCGATCCGGTACCGCGCCCTGCCGCTCGGTTGGCAGGAGGGTCGGGCCCAAGGGTAACCTGGTCTGGCATCGGGCCTAACGGCCGCCGCTCGCTCTGATTGAGCGAATGGCAGCGCTACCCGGCGTCGGGATTCCAACCGGGTCTCGACGGCGCGCTCGCATGACAGCTGAAGTGGCTCGCTCCGAATTTTGCGAGTAAGGCCGAGCTCCCGCCTTGCCGTATCAACACTCAAGTCTCGCCCGGATTGACAGACGCTTAGCTCAAGCAAGCTCGAGGTTCCAACCCATGCAGAACACGCCGCCCTACACGTCCCTCGCCAACGCTCTGCTGCTCACAGCAGTGGGAGCGATCACGTCCGCCTGTGGAGGGAGCTACGCGAGCTCGCTCCAACAATCATATCAGGACAAAGGCGGCTTTCAGGAGTTCGCCGCTGATCCGGAACTCCACTCCCTGCGCACGCGCTTCGACGCCGACCGCGAAAAAATCCTCGCGGATCCGAAAGGGTTCTTCGCGCTGGCCTCCGCGTCCACCTGCCCGCTCGATGACGCAAAGCTCAACGAGTTGAACGGAATGACGATGGCCGAAAAGCAGCTCGAGGCCGCGGACTCACCCGGCCACATGAGGGCGGAAGCTGTGCGCCATTCCGTCACAGGCGGCACCTGCGAGGGGGGCACGCTCCGGGGCGCGGTGGACATTCGCATCCAGTGGCAGAGCGTCATCGAGCTACCAGACATGCACGGTTCGTCGGTCACGCCCCGTGCGATGCGCCTGGAAGGCACGATGGGTGAAAGCGGCTTCGAAGGGCCCGTTGCAGTCTACTCGTTTACGGGGAAGATGGTGGCGACGCTCACGGCCGGTAACGAGTCGACCAAGGGCGAGGCCGTGGACTTCAACGGCTCGTACATGGCGGAGTACTACGACCTGAAGTCGTTCACGCCGCGCGTCCTGGCGAAACGGGGCCTGAGCTTCGGCTTCGACGGTGCCGACACGATGCATGTCACGAGTCTGGTCGAAGCCATGCCGGACGGTCGCCTCAAGTTCTCCAGCTGGTCGGGTCAAGAGCGTTCGGCGGAGAGTATCTTGAATCAAGACCTGTTGCCGCACGGCTGGCAGACGACCTTCGCACAGAAGATCGGCGACTTGGACATACCCGAGACGAAGACTTGTGCGCGCCTGGGGCGCGCGGTCAAGACGAATGATTGCCCGTAGTCGGAGCATCTGGATCGCGTCGTTGCTTCCGCTCGTCGCCTGCGGTCCAGCCCTCACCCCGGCGGAGAGCCAGGAGCAGGAGGCAAGTTCCCGCTTTTGGAAGGCAAGCCTCGCCCAACACGAAAGCGACCAGCGAAAGCTCACCAACGACCTCCTCGAGTATTGCCGAGCTCACGGTTGTGACTCGAGTTCAGTCCAAGGGGAGGCCCCCTACGCCTTCATCGGTACCATGACGGACAGTAAGAGCCCGTACGACGGCAAGACGACGAAGGTATTCGACCGCGGAGTCGTCGCGACGAGGCATCGGGGTAAGACGCGCGTGTACGATGGTCAGTTTCTCTACTTCCACGCGCCTCCGGACAAGCCAAGGGACGTGGCCATCGCGTTCATTGGTCACATCGAAGATGTGGATAAGCCCGAAAGTCGCCGCTTCGGGCTCTTGGTGTCCGAGGGGTTTGGCTCAGCGTTGATTCTGATGGAAACGGACCAGGATTACTTGGATTCGCTCGAGAAGAAGTACGGAGACCAAGTCGCAGAGTACAAGGCAAGGGTTGCGGAGAAAGCGGAGCAAACGGCGGCTTTCTGGTCTCTCGGCGAGGCGCTCGTCGTCGGGATGGGCAGCGAGCTCCTGAAGACGGGCGACGCGACCCAAGACGAGCTCATCAAGACCGGGCTCGAGTACGGCGTTGCCGTGGCGCGGGACGGCTTCGACGCCGCCACGCAGCAACTCCTCGATCAGCAGAAGGCACGCCTCGTGAGTGCGCTAGAGAAGGCCGTGGAGAAGTCGGTGCCTGCTCCCGTCGCTGCCACGCTGCGGGCGACAGACAGCATCCCGGGGCTGCGCGAAGCACCCGGTGACATTCTGGGACACGGTTCGCCTGCGACGGGGCCCGAGGGTGGAGGAGGCGGCGTCCTTGGCAGCTGCCGCGTCGCGAGCACCGGCATGTGCACCGAACTCCGCAGCGGCGGGGACCTGAGCGCCTTCGGCGATGAATGCCAATCGCAGGCGGGGGGTAGTTTCTCCGCGGCATCCTGCTCCGGCAGCTGGAGCTTCTCGTGCGTGGGCGCGTTCGGAACGAGCCGCGGCAAACGGTCGCCGATCAACATCTACTTTCCAGCAGGCTTCTGCGAGGCGCACCCCAATACGGATACGCAAAGCACGTGTGACAAGCTCGGCGGGCAGAGCTCGGGAGCGCCTTGCACGCCGCCGGGATGAACGCAACGGCGCCGCCTCGTGTGTCTCGGGCTCTGGGCCTTGGTCGGCGGTGGCTGGCCTAGCGGCCTTCGAGGTTGCGCCAGCGCCGACCTGCCGGTGCGCCAGGCTCAATGATCGATGTCGATGACGAGGCGCGGCGGGCTAGTGAGCTCGAAGCGGCGATAGCGATTCGGTGAGGCGGAGCCGATGACCCAGGTGACGACGGCCTCGAAATCGCAGGTTCTTTCGATCTCGCGCACGATCGGCAAGGCGGGTGAAATCTCCCGCTCGGCCACCGTGGGTTGTCCCGCTTCGGTGTGGGCGTACGCAGGGTAAAGGCGAACTTCGAGCCACGCATCGCCGGCGATGGGTTTGACGTCTCCCGCGCCGCAGTCGCGCACCGGCTTGTCGATGTACTCGAGGTGGTATCCCGGGACGCGCTCGCGAAACTCGAACACGACGCGATCGAAGCCGAAATTCTTGGCGGCCCTCACGCTGTTCAGCACCGCCGGCTCGCCTTCGCGTTTGACCTCGACGATGCCTGCCGTCTTCTCGAGCCTGGCCAGCGCATCGGGCAGCGGTTCTTCACTCGGTGGCGCGGGCCGAGCGGCAGTGGGCACGGGGGCGGGTGATGGCGGCGGGGCGGCAGCCGACGAAGCGGGCGGCGCAGCGACCGCAGACGGCGTTGAGGCCGGAGTTGGCGGAGCTTGCCGCTCGCAAGCCGGTGCAAAGAGGACGAACAGGAGTATTACTATCCGGCGCAGGTGCATCGGGCCATGATGCCAACGCCGTTGCTCCGGCGCCACCCCATGACCTCGGTGTGACGTCGAAGCGAACGCAGCGAGCTCCGCGCGTTACTGTTCTCGCGCTGAAGCGTGGGTCACGACGTCTGGCGCGCGCCAGCCCCGTATGTAGACAGCGCGCTCCGGGGCGTGTTATGCGACGTGCCGTGCGTCTGACCTTCAGGTGCGCCTGAAGAAGGAAGACGCCAGACATGTTGATAAAAGTCCTGTGGGCAGCGGCAGCGTTCGCGCTGTTCATTGACGAAAGTGAAGTGCGTGCGGCCGCCAGCGCAGCTCCTCGCGCGGTAAGCCAAGTCATGCTCACGCTCGATGGAAAGGGCGCGGGCCTCGTAAAGTCCGTGGCGGGTGGAGGCATCTCGGCGGCGGTCGTGAGCGTGGCCGCAGGGTCGACGAACGTGTTCAAAAAGCACCTGGCCAACCCCACTTTCGAGGACTTCGCCTTTCAGGTGGGTATCACCACACTGCCCTCACTATTTGCCTGGGTCGACGCTTCGTGGGCGCAAAGTCCCAGCCGCAAGAACGGGGTCGTGGTGGAGTGCGACGCGGCTCGCAATGCCATCAGCGAGCGCCAGTTCAGCAATGCCCTGATTTCGGAGGTCACACTGCCGGCTCTGGATGGGAGCTCCAAAGACGCGGCTTTCGTGACGGTCAAAGTCGCGCCCGAGCTCACTCGCAGCCAACCCGGTACGGGCAGCTGTGACGCAACGGTGGACAAGAGTCCGAAGGCTTGGTCGGCCGGCAATTTTCGCGTCGAGCTTGCAGGCATCGACACTACCGGTGTGGCGCGGGTGGATGCCTTCACGGTCAAACGAGCAATCGCTACAGCTGACGTTGGCGCTGCCCGCCAGCAGGAGAAGGAGCCAGGCAAGCTGGAGCTTCCGAACCTCAAGCTGTATGTGGCCATGAGCAAGGCCCAGGATTTTCAAAGCTGGTTCGACGACTTCGTCGTCAAAGGCAACAGCGGCGAAAGCCAAGAAAAATCAGGTGCGCTCGTCTACTTGGCGGCTAACGGCCAGGACGAGCTAGCTCGCGTCACGCTGCAGAATGTTGGCATCTTCCGCTCCGCTCCGCGCGACGCGCAGCCAAGTGCAGAACGCGGCGCAGAGTGGGTGGTCGAACTGTACGTAGAGAGCATGCGCCTTTCAATCGGGGGCGTAGCCAATACCGCTGCCACGCCGGTGCTCAGGGAGCCTGTCGGAAAAGCCTTGGCACGACCGCTGGCTACGCCCGCCAAACGTTGAGGCACGGTCTCGTGCTGGCTCGGGCGGCGCTACGGTGAGCAGCTGCCCATCGGGCAGAGCGTGACATCGCAGAAGATGATTCTCGGATCATGCCTGGGTCGCGCGCGGCCATCCGGAGTAGCGCGAGTCCAGGCCCCTCTGCGGCGCTCTTACGACTCGACGACGCCGGGCTCTGCGCTGGAATCCTTGCGCGGTCAACCATCGAAGGGCAACTCGTTTCGGACGAAGACCGTGGGTTCGAAGCCGAAGTGCCAAACACGGGTCGACACCAGTTCACCGGGTGCCATTGTGGCTACCGTCGTTCTACGGACGGCTCGCCGTTTCGCAATGCGATCGGCTGTAGCGAGTGCACCGAGCAAGAATCGAGGATCGTTCGAGTTCTGCGCAGAGTGAGCCGAGCCTACCGCTCCGCGTTATCCAACAAGCTCCGTCTCGACTCACGAAGTGTCGGAGTTGACGCAAACCAAAGTGGTTGCGCCAACTGTTGGCTCGAGTCATGTTGACGGCCAGTCCAAACTACTTGGAGGGTAAGTGGCAAATATCGGGTCGCGTGTTTCACGCTTGGTCGCAGTTTGTGCCGTATTTTTGTGTGCTTGCGGAGGCGTTGATGATGTCGAGTCGTCCGATGGCACGCCGTCAAGCGACGGCCTCGAAGCGGAGACACAAGAGGGCGAAAGTGAGCTCGGCACTGTCGAGTCGTCCGATGGCACGCCGTCCGACGACGGCCTCGCAACTGAGGGCCAAGAGGACGGCGCTGTCGAGAAAAACCACTGTGGGCTGCCCTTTATCTGGAACTGCACGAACAAGTGCATTGTGGTTTCGAGCACTAATCGCGCAGACTGTTGTTGCATATGTAACGGTGCTGTCGGGAAGTATTCGCGCTCGGCCTGGAGTCCCACCACCTACGTTTGCCAGTGAGCGGGTGAGTATCGACGCGTAACGATGAATCGCAACGTCGCGTTGCGCGGCAGGTCGTCCCAGTCGAAGGTCGGGCCAGAGCCGACGCCGCGGATGGTGCCAGCGAGCAACCCACCTGCGACCTGCTCACGCAGCGCATGCTCAACCCGAGCTTTCCTCCGCCACACCTGGCTTCAGGTGCTGGGACACCGTGATATCCTCGTCCTCCTGGAGCTGCGAGCTCACGAGTGGGTTCTCGCCGAGTGGAGTTGCTGTGCTTGGAGAATTGTTGGGTTCGAGCGTGACCGCATCCTGACGCAGCCCGTCTGCGCTGCTGGTGCGCACAACGAGCTCATGAGCGCAGGGGCCCGTGATTCGGACCACCGCCGTGCCGGCGAGGTTGGGCGTAAATTCGCGCGCTTGACGCTGGTCAAATAAGTTGGCGCCAGCCAGCAATTGCGAATCACTGCCCGGCGCCTCGAGCTGGGCCGAAGAGACGATGCCGGAGGTGCAGCCCCGACCCATTAGCTCCAGCTCCTATTCGAGACCGCCGATCCAGTCCTCGATGCATTGGGCATCGGCTGCCGAGAGCGGCTGGGCGTTGAGCGGCATGGGGTTGCCACAGGGCGGATCCCTCGACAGCTTGCGCACCATCAAGCTGGCTGATGGATCGTCCGTGTCGATCAACGCACCTTGCGTGGAACAGACGATCCCCGGTTCGCCGATGTACGACCGAGCAACCTCTTCGCTCTCAGCATAGGTGCCGAGATTCGAGCCCTCGCCATGGCAACCGGACGTGCCACAGTTGGCTTCCAGCACGGCAAACCCGTCGCAGGTTTCCGGATCTTCAGCCGAGCCCGCGGCCCCAGCACTCGAGCTATCCGGTGCGCCTGCGCCGCCGCTCAGACCGCTCCCGCCCGCGCCCACGTCTCCACTGCCGCCAGCATTGACGGTCGCGCCAGAGCCACTCGAGCCTGCATCGCTCGAGGCTTCGCCACTCGAGCCACCACTCGCGGCGTCGTCGTCAGGGTCCTTGGGCGCAGCCGGCTGCCGCGCGTATGCGACCGCGACAGCCGCCGCGAGCTCGGAGCTGACGGCAGGCGTTTCACTGCCCGCACAGCCAGCAATGGCAACATACCAGACGATGCTCGACGCCTTCGACCTGCGGATCTCGTGCCTCTGTCTCATTTTCGCCAGCAGCTTCTCCCGGGCTCGAACCCGTTTGCAACTCGGATGCCAAGCCGCTTCGAGATCCAACCGCTCGCCGTTCGACCGAAGGGCGCCGGGGACACGGAAAAAAGCCGCTCCCTTCCTCACGCCCGTGTTCCAGGTGCACAACCGCTGGCACTCGAGAACTACCGAGGGGGCACGGAGCCGCCCACGGTGAGCCAGCTGGGGCCGACGAACGCCCGGTAAGGAGCGGCGGAGGCCGTTGCCTCGAGGTCGAGGTCGAGGCTCGCTGCCGGTAGGCTGGGTCACCAGGTACTGGCCGGTGGCGGCGCCGTCGTCCAGGTCACCGTCGTAAGCGCCGAGGACCGTGATCAGCCATTCATCGTTCTCCGCCGCCCTGCAGGGCGTCAAGAGCTGGGTCTTCTCTGTCCGGGACAACGGGCTGGCATCGAGCCTCAATCCTTCGAAAGGATCTTCGGCATGTTCCAGCGACTTCACAAACGGGACGAGTTTGCTGGCACTGGCATCGGTCTGGCCATCTGCAAGCGACACGGTGGCGTCATCTCGGTCGCCGTTGCACGTGCTCCTGGTCGAGGACAGCCCCGGGTGACGTGCGGCTAACGCGGGACGCCCTCCGTGATACCAACCTCGACAGCTGCCTGCATTGGGCCTCAGATGGGGTGGAGGCCATGGGCCCAAGCTCACATGCAACGCACTGTAGGGTGTATGGCGCGTGCACGAAAGTGTAGCGCTGCGGCGGGAAATTCTTCGTGTTGCGCGTGGCGAGCCGCAGGCCGTGTTGACGAGCTGCGGCCGCTTGCAGCGCATCGGGAAGCTTCCAGCGGTTTCGGACCGCCTGCTGACCAGTTCACGTTCACGTCGGCGGACTCGATGTTGATTGCCTTTGAGCTGCTGCCGCCAGGTAATGGTGCATTCATGAGGCCGGGTCCTCCGGAGCGTGTAACGCTCCCACCACGGTTTCGGTCTGACGGACGTGGAGCTCGACAATGGTTGCAGCCACCCTGAGCAACTCTATTGCCTTAAGGTAAGAGCAGCGTATCGCCGGCAAGATTGCGCCAGTCATTCGACTCGCGCCCTTTACCATGAACACTGCAGCGCTCACCTGAGCACTGGAGTGTTCAGGTGACGAGCGCGATTCGCCAGCACGCGAGCCCGAGTGGCCTCCACCGCGTTGACAATACCCCTCACCATGAGCGACACCGACGACACGGCTCGAGTCCGCGCGCGAGCGCAGTGGATGCGCGCCAATTGTTAGTTGATTAGAAAGTGAAACAGCTCAAACGATGTCACAAATGATTTCAAGTATGGTGCAGCTAGCGCGTGGCCCATCCGTGCAACAGCATGGGTCCTTCACTCGCTCGCGCGGAAAACTGCTGGGTGCCTTGGCCGTGGTTCCATTCGTAGTCGCTTGCAGCGGTTACGAGGGTGGGTACGAAGACGAGGGCGAGCTCTTCGCCGACGAGAGCGGCTCTCTCGAGCAAGCCATCACCGGGGGTGCCCTGGTGACTGCTGCCGACAACACGGTCGCACCGTTTAGCTCGGCCGTGCTGCTCAATCAAAGTTGCAGCGGCGTAAAAATAGCAGACAAACGCTTCCTGACCGCTGCCCACTGCATCAGCTCCTTTCTCCCAACCACGATCAGGATTGCGAACAACTTGACCGGAGCTCAGGGGAGCCCATTCGACATTGCACCGGGTACGCTGGCTCGGCATCCCTCCTATGAGTTGGGCACCAACGCCGGGGAGATCGTCAAGCCGGGGCTTTATGACGTTGCCGTATTCAGCATCCTCGACCCCCTGAACTTTACGGGGCCCATCATAGCGACTCCGCTGACGTTGCAGGCCACTCCGCCAGGCACCACTAACATGACGCTGGTGGCGTATGGCTGCGACAGTGCTCC
>JAYWEH010000379.1:0-9721 GCA_043780025.1 Deltaproteobacteria bacterium | reverse complement strand
CTAGCGCGATAGAGAATGGGCGTTTTGAAGAGGAAGGTTGGCGCGTTCGACAAGACGGCCGACGCTTCTGGGCCAACGTGGTGCTGACGCCGGTGCGTGGAACACGCGGTGAGCTGATCGGATTTGCAAAGATCACCCGCGACCTGACCGCGCGCCGTGAAGCTGAAGAAATCGCGCGCAAGCTATTTCGCGAGCAGACCGCGCGCGCTGCCGCTCAGGAGCTCGCTCAAAAAGCCGAGGACGCGAGCCGTATCAAGGACGAATTTCTGGCCACGGTGTCACACGAATTGCGCACGCCGCTCAACGCCATCGTGGGCTGGTCCAGCTTGCTCAAAAATCAAAAGCTAGAGCCCAGCGTGGCCAAAGCGATCGAGGTGATCTCTAGAAATGCGCAGGCGCAGGCGCGCATCATCGAAGACATCCTGGATGTTTCGCGCATCATCACCGGCAAGCTCCGACTCAACCCGCGGCCGATGGACTTCCTCGGCATCATTCGGCAGGCCATCGAGGTCGTCCAGCACGCTGCTACCGGCAAACGCATCGCGATCAGCTTCGAGCCAGAGTCGGAGGCGTGCCTCTTGATGGCTGACCCGGAGCGCTTGCAGCAGGTGGTGTGGAACCTGTTGTCCAACGCCATCCGGTTCACCGAACCCGGGGGCTCGCTCCGAATTGCCCTGCGCCCGCGAGGTTCGAACGTCGAGCTCTCGGTGAGCGATACCGGCATTGGTATGGATGCCGAGCTCCTGCCCTTCGTGTTCGATCGGTTTCGACAAGCCGACGCCTCCACGACGAGGCGCGCCGGTGGCCTCGGGCTCGGGCTGGCCCTGGTGCGCCACATCACCGAGTTGCATGGCGGCTCGGTCAACGCCGAAAGCCCCGGCGTGGGTCGAGGCTCTACGTTCACGATCAGCCTACCGATCCAGTCGGCAGCGCCGTCCCCGCGGCAAGCCCCGCCTGCGATCGCGGATCGAGAAGTCCTGCCGGTGGACGACCGGGCCATGGCGGGCGTGCGGGTGCTCGCGGTCGATGACGACCCGGATGCCAACGAGCTATTGAAAGCGCTCCTGATCAGCGCTGGCGCGATCGTCGAGACCGCCAGCTCGGCCGCCGAGGCGCTCGGGGCGCTCGGACGCTTCCGTCCCCATTTGCTGCTCAGCGACATCGGCATGCCCGGAGAAGACGGCTATTCCTTGATTCGAAAGGTCCGCGCACTGGGGCCTAACGCCGGGGGCAACATCCCCGCCGCCGCCCTCACCGCCTACACGCGCAACGAAGATCGTGCCAAGGCCCTGGCGGCTGGCTTCAACATGCACATTGGCAAACCGGCGGATCCGGGCCAGCTCGTCTCAGCGCTGACCGGTCTGTTGCACCGCTGAGCGCTCGGTTGCACCGGGGCCACGGAGCCATACCGCGCCGAGCGGTGGCAACGTCAGGTTCAAGGAAAATGCACGACCGTGGCTGGGCACCGGCGCCGCTGTGACACCGCCTTGGTTGCCCTGGCCGCTGCCACCAAACTCCCGGGCGTCGGTGTTGAGCACTTCCTCCCAGAAACCCTCGAGCGGTACGCCGATGCGAAAATTGTGGCGCGGCACCGGCGTGAAGTTCAACACGGCCGCGATATTGCAGGCCGCGATATTGCAGGATGCGTCCCCGCGCGCAGCACCCGCGCAGCAGCGCAAGAAGGAGAGCGTGCTTTGCTCGCTGTCGCTCGCGTCGATCCACTGGAAGCCCTTCGGGTCGATGTCCAGGGCGTGCAACGCCGGGTTCTCGCGATGAACGCGATTGAGCTGTTCGACCAGGCGAAAGACGCCACGCGGCAAGTCCTGGTCGAGGAGGTGCCAATCCAGGCTCGAGTCATGGTTCCACTCGCCAGACTGCGCGAACTCCCCCCCCATGAACAGGAGCGGCTTGCCCGGGATGGCGAACAGGTATGCGAGCAGCAAGCGCACGTTGGCGTATTTTTGCCAGGTATCCCCGGGCATCCGCCCAAGCAGCGAGCCTTTGCCGTGCACGACCTCGTCGTGGGAGAGCGGCAAGACGAAACGCTCGTTGTACGCGTAGACCTGCCGAAACGTCAGCTCGGCGTGGTAGTACTTGCGGTGCACCGGCTCGTTTTTCATGTATTCGAGCGTGTCGTGCATCCAGCCCATGTCCCACTTCAGGCTGAAACCGAGCCCTCCCAGGTGAGCCGGCCCGGTCACTCGCGGCCAGGCCGTTGATTCCTCGGCGATGGTGAGCACGTCCGGATGTTGGCTGTGCACGGCGCCGTTGAGGTGCTTCAAGAACTCCACGGCTTCGAGGTTCTCGCGGCCGCCGTGGGCATTGGGGACCCACTCACCGTGCCGGCGACCGTAGTCGAGGTACAACATGGAGCTCACGCCGTCCACACGCAGCCCGTCCGCGTGGTACCGATCGAGCCAAAACATCGCGCTCGAGGTCAAAAATGAGCGCACTTCGTGGCGACCGTAGTTGTAGATCAACGTGCCCCAGTCGGGGTGTGCGCCCTGGCGCGGATCGGCGTGCTCGTACAGGTGGGTGCCGTCGAAATTGACGAGCGCGTGGCCGTCGCGCGGAAAATGCGCCGGTACCCAGTCCAGGATCACGCCGAGTCCGTGTTGGTGCAGCACATCGATCAGCTGCATCAGATCTTGCGGTGTCCCGTAACGGGCGCTCGGCGCGAAATGACCGGTGACCTGGTAGCCCCAGGAGCCAAAAAAAGGATGGTCCATCACCGGCATGAGCTCCACGTGGGTGAAGCCGAGGTGCCGCGCGTGCTGGGCGAGCCGGGGCGCGATCTCCCGATAGCTGAGCGAGCGCTGGCCATCTTCGGGTACGCGCATCCAGGACCCGAGGTGGACCTCGTAAATGGACAGCGGCGCGCTCAGCGAGTTGTGCTTGGCTCGCTCCGCCATCCAGCGCTGATCATGCCACTCGTAGTCCAGATCCCAAATCACGCTGCGCGTTCGTGGCGGCAGCTCGTGCAGAAACCCGTAGGGGTCCGCCTTGGAGAAGCGCTCGCCCCGCTCCGAGACGACGCGATATTCGTACGCCTGACCCTGCATTGCGCCGGGGACAAAACCGCTCCAAATCCCGCTCTGGGGGCTCGAGGTAAGCGGAGCCTGGGTCTCGTCAAATGCGTTAAAATCTCCCCCCACGCTGACCGCCCGCGCGTTCGGCGCCCAAACCGCGAAACGCACGCCCTGCACGCCGGCGGATTCGGTCAGGTGGGCACCGAGCTTCTCGTAGATGCGGGTATGAGTCCCCTCGCAGAATAGATGAAAATCCAGGTCCATGAGCTCGGCGGGTGGCTGCGCCGGCGCGGGCTGCCGCACGGCGCTCATGCCGGTTCGCCCCCGCTCGACTCGACGACGCCGGACTCCGGCGCGCCCAACTTCGGCTCCAACAACCCCACCAATCCGAAGAGCGGAATGGATACCCAATCGGGGCGATTGTTGAACTCGTAGTCGAGCTCGTACAGGCACTTGTCGAGCAGGTAGTAGTCGAGGAGCGCCGCGCACTGCTCGCGGTCCTCCGGCACCAGGCCGCTCTCTGCCACCCGCGTCAGGTAAGCCCCGACAAACGCGGCGCTCATCCAGCCGGACCAGGCGCGCGCCCACGGCTCCAGCACCTCGATATCGCTCGGGCGCACCGATCCCGTCCGCAGCGCCGAAAACGCCGCGTAGTCGAGCGAGCGGACCATGGACGCCACGTCCCGCAAGCCTGAATGCTTGAAGCGGCGCTCCGCCAGGCTGCGCCCGGGCTCTCCTTCAAAGTCGATGATCACGAAATCCTTGCCGGTGTAGAGCACCTGCCCGAGGTGGTAGTCGCCGTGCACGCGGATCTTGATCGCGTCGAAGCGCAGCTCCACGAGCTTCTTCAACACCGCGTCGAATTCGCTCTGGCGGGCGAGCAGCTCGTCCGCCGCCTTTTGCGCTCGTTCAGGCAAACTGTCGCGCTGCCGCCGCAACAGGGCGACCGCGCGCTTGAGGCGCGTGCGCGTCGACTCGTACAGCGAACGCTGATACATGGTGTTGAACGGCTCGGGCGCGAAATGCGCATCACCCCGGTGATCGAGCAGAGCCATGTGGAGCTCTGCGGTGCGCTGGCCCAGCAATCGCACGAGTGGCGGGTACACGTCCGCCAGTTCCGCAAACCGTTCGGGCAGCGGGCTCGCCACGCGGTCGAGCAGCGATCCGTCGAGCAGCGCCGGCAGATCGAGATTGAGATTCGCCGTTTCAGCTGCCCGCGCGGGCTCGGGCAACGCCAGGCAGCGCTCATAGAAAGTCTGCAGCGTGTTCCGCGTGAGCTCCCAGGCATCCCCCTGGTGCGGTACGTAACCCTGCAGCGTGGCAATGGTGGCGGCCTCGCGTTTGGCAGATTGATACTCGAGCACGCCGACGAGCTGCGGCGCATGCGGAAAGTCCGCATGCTCGGTGAGTAGCCGGCTGATTTCGATTTCCGGGTTGGGCCCCTGCTCGACCTTGCGGAACAACTTGCAAATGTATTCATTCCCGAACACCAGGCTGGTATTGGATTGCTCCGCGTTCGACACCACGCCGATCAGCGGCCTTTCGGCTGCCGGCGGTCGAATAGCGGGGGACTTGACTGGCCAGGACTTGAGCAGACCGGCACCCCCCGGCAGCTCCTTGCGGCGCGTGAACAGATCGAACAGGTGAGCGGGAAAGTGCGGTCCGTACACCGCGTCGTACAATACGCCCTTCGCTTCGACGCCCGAGAGTTCCAGATGCGCGACGATGGCTTGAGGCTTCTGCTGCTCCAGCTCCGCGGCGGCCGGCCCCGCGAGCAAGGCGAGCGGCAACACGTACGTCTCCGGGTTGCCCTCGCGAAACTCCACGCGCACGAACGCGAGCTGCACGAGCGACGCTTCACTGCCGAGCGGGATCAGCTCGTCGATGGTCGCCGATACGAGCGAGCGCGCCTTGCTGCGAAACCAGCGCCGGCTCTGCAGATAGCGCGGCAATAGGCCACCGAGCTGCCGGCGCGCCGAGCGAGATTCGAGCCACACCTCGAAGCTTTCGGTAACCCGAATCGGATCTCGTGACACCGCCGCCACCTCTCGCGCATGCAGCGCTTCCAGAGAAAACCAGTAAAACGTATGCGGGCCGAGGGTCAGAAACAGCGGCCGTTCTCCCAATGTGGGGAACGCCTGCCGCCCGAACAACTCGATCGGCGTCAGGCCCGCGTATTCTTTCAGATCCAGCTCAGTGTATTGGACCGAACGGGACAAGTTCGCGACGACCAACAGCCGCTCGTTTTCATACCGGCGCACGAACGCCAGGACCTTGGCGTTTTCGGGTGACAGCATCTGCACGTCGCCACGGCCGAGCACGCGGTGGTTCTTGCGTACATCAATCAGCCGCTTCATCCACCAGAGTAGCGACTCCGGATTATTCTCGCTCGCCTCCACGTTGTTGGCGCCGTAGTGATAGTCCGGATCGGTGATCACGGGGAAATAGAGCTGTTGTGGGTTGGCGCGCGAAAAGCCCGCGTTGCGATCGCTGCTCCACTGCATGGGTGTGCGCACGCCGTTGCGATCACCGAGGTAGATATTGTCCCCCATGCCGATCTCGTCGCCGTAGTAGAGCACGGGCGTCCCCGGCAGCGAAAACAAGAGCGAGTTGACCAGCTCGACTTTACGGCGCATGCGCAAGAGCGGCGCGAGGCGGCGGCGAATCCCGAGGTTGATACGAGCCCGCGGATCGTCCGCGTACATACGGTACATGTAGTCGCGGTCTTCGTCCGTGACCATCTCGAGGGTCAGCTCGTCGTGGTTACGCAGGAACGTGGCCCATTGGCAGCTCTCGGGGATGGCCGGCGTCTGCTCCAGAATGTCTTGAATGGGAAAGCTGTCCTCCAGCTGTACCGCCATGAAAATGCGCGGCATGAGCGGGAAGTGGAAATTCATCTGGCACTCGTCACCGTTGCCGAAATAGGCGGCCGCGTCTTCCGGCCACTGGTTGGCCTCGGCCAGGAGCAAACGGCTGCCATAGCGGGACTCGACGTACGCGCGCAGCTTGCGCAAGAATGCGTGCGTCTCCGGCAGGTTCTCGCAATTGGTGCCCTCCCGTTCGTACAGGTAGGGCACCGCGTCGAGCCGCATGCCGTCCACGCCCATGCCGAACCAGAAATCTGCGACCTTGAACAGGGCATCGTGCACGGCCGGGTTGTCAAAGTTCAAATCGGGCTGATGCGAATAGAAGCGATGCCAATAGTAAGCCTGGGCCACCGGATCCCAGGTCCAGTTCGACGTTTCGAAGTCCTTGAAGATGATGCGCGCGTCCGTGTAGCGCTTGGAGGTGTCGCTCCACACGTAAAAGTCGCGCAATTTGCTGCCGGGCGGGGCCCTTCTGGCACGCTGGAACCAGGGGTGTTCGCTCGAGGTATGGTTCACCACCAGCTCGGTGATGACGCGCAGGCCGAGGCCGTGCGCCTTGCGCAGGAAGCGCTTGAAGTCCTTCAGCGTGCCATACGAGGGGTTGATGCCGAAGTATTCGGCGATGTCGTAGCCGTCGTCGCGTAGCGGTGAGGGATAGAACGGCAAGAGCCACAGCGCGGTCACGCCGAGGCCCTTCAAGTATTCGAGCTTCTCGGTGAGCCCCGGGAAGTCGCCAATACCGTCGGCGTTCGAGTCGCTGAACGCGCGCACGTGCAGCTCGTAGATGACCGCGTCCTTGTACCAGAGCGGATCCGGGTCGAGGGTGGGGCCGGGTGTGGGAGCGATGAGTGTCATACAAAATAGTCGAAATCGTGTTCGGTGCGCACGCGACGGCGCAGCCGAAAGATGTGGGCGGGGGCGCTCGCCGGATCGAGCCGTACGAACAGGCGCCGCCCTTCGGTGAAATAGCGCGCGTCACTCAACAGATCATGGAGCTGCAGCGGTGCGCGGTCCGACTGGCGGCCGGGGGCCGCGAGCCCCTGCTCGAGGTCGACCCAACCGGACTGCGCGTTGTTCACGTCCATGTTGACCACCACGAGTACGGAGTTCTCGCCGTCGGCCGCGTGCTTGCTGAAGGCCAGCAATAGCTCGTTGTCCGTCGACAGAAAGGACAAGGCGTTCTGCTGCAGCGCGGCGTTCTCACGGCGAATTGAATTGATGCGCTGGATCAGGGGCCGCAAGCTGTCATGGCGATCGAGGTCCCAGCTCTTGAGCTCGTACTTCTCGTTGTCCACGTATTCCTCGGCGCCCGAGCGCGGCACGTTCTCGAGCAACTCGAACGCCGGCCCATACACGCCGTAGTTGGACGAAAGCAGCGCCGCGAGCACGAGCCGCAGGCGAAAGGCGGCCGGCCCGGCGTGTTGCAAGTGCTCGGGCAAGATGTCCGGCGTGTTCGTCCAGAAATTGGGCCTGAAGAAGTCCCGAAGCGGCAAGGCTTCGAGCTCGCTCGCGTATTCACGCAGCTCGGCTGCCGTGTTGCGCCAGGTAAAATACGTATACGACTGGGTGAAACCCACCTTGGCGAGCAGCTGCATCAGCTTCGGACGCGTGAACGCCTCGGCCAGAAAGATCAGATCCGGGTGCCGCCGCCGCAGTTCGCCGATGCACCATTGCCAGAACGCAATCGACTTGGTGTGGGGGTTGTCGACGCGAAAGATGCGCACGCCGCGCTCGATCCAGAATTCGAAGATGCCGAGGAGCTCGAGCCACAGGCTCCACCAGGCCTCGCACTCGAAGTCGAACGGGTAGATGTCCTGATACTTCTTCGGCGGGTTCTCCGCGTATTGGATGCTACCGTCTGGCCTGTGTTTGAACCATTCGGGATGGGCTTGGACGTACGGGTGGTCCGGCGTGACCTGGAGCGCGATGTCGAGCGCCAGATCCATTCCGAGGCGGGCCGCTTCACGCAGCAGGTCATCGAACTGTTCGAGCGTGCCCAACGCCGGGTGAACGCTCTTGTGCCCACCTTCCCCGCTGCCGATGGCCCAGGGGCTGCCGACGTCGTCCGCTCGGGCCGTCACCGCGTTGTTCTTGCCCTTGCGGTGAGTGTGACCGATGGGGTGAATGGGCGGTAGATACAGCACGTCGAAGCCCATGTCGGCCACGTAGGGCAGGCGTGCCTTGCAGGTCTCGAAGGTGCCGTGCTGGCCGGCTGTGCCGGTGGAGCGCGGGAACAGCTCGTACCAAGCGCTGAAGCGCGCGCGGCGCCGATCCACCCAGAGCGGCAACCAGCGCGCGTAGCGCGTCGCCTGAGCTCGATCGGGATGACGCGCCATCAAGCCGGTGAGATCGCGCGCGCGGGCTCGCTCGACTCGCTCCCGGGGAAACCGAGAAGCGTCCGCGAGCTCGGCTGCGGCCTCCAGCAACACCGCGCGGTCCGCGCCGCACGCGCGCGTTGCGGCGGCTTGCACCATGGCGGCACCGACGAGCAAATCGACCGCGACGTCCTGGGCGGCCTCGAGCTTGCGCGAGAGGCCACGCCACCAGCTCTGGAACACGTCCACCCACGCCTCGATGCTGTAGTGCCACTCGCCAATGCAATCGACCTCGAAACGCGCCGTGTACCGATCATTGGAGAGGGCCTCCAGACGCACGGCAAAGTCGGCGGCGTGTCGATCCGTCGAACGCGGTCGATTCACGACCAGTTCCCCCACCACGACATCATGTCCGTCCGCGATCAGGTCGGCGCTGACAGTGACGGTGTCACCGATGACCCGCTTGACCGCGTGGGCTCCCCCATCCACCTGCGGCTGCACCGCTTCGATGAACACGCGCCGCCGCCCGCTGAGCGCCGGGGCGTCCGAGCCCGTGGCGTTCGGGCTCGGCTGCCGCTCGGGGGGCAGCGCTTCAAAAAAACTCGGTGTCGGTCGCGGCATGTCGGACGGCTCCCCCACGCGCCCTTGCAACCGATGGGCCCAGCTCGAATGGGCTCGGCACTGGCAGTTCGCGCGGGGGGACGCGGGAAGTCAGCGCCGCGACCTGAGCGAGCGGTGACGGAAGCGCCACACCTGTTCGCCCCGGCGAGGCAAAGCGACCCTCTGGTCCGAGGCGGCGCGTATCGAAAAGCTTACGGAGAGACTTCGAACACGACGGCTTCGTCGGCCAAAAGCTCCGCCCCCAGCGCCTGCCCGATCCGACCCGGATGGGTCGAAACGAGAATGCGCGCCGCCGAGCTCACGCTCGGCCACTCGACGCGCTGGGGCACGGCTTTCAAGTTGAGCAGCACCGCGTCGCGCTGAGTGCCAGCCGTTCGCACGAATCCGAACACGTCACCTGCCACGCCCAGCGCCGCGTAGGCCCCTCGCGACAACGTGGGCCGCTCCCGGCGCAACCCGAGCAGCAACCGATACAGCGAGAGCAACGAAGCGGGATCACGCTTCTGGGCTTCCACGTTGTTCGTCGCGTGGTCCGCCGCGATCGGCAGCCAGGGCCGCGCGCTCGAGAAGCCAGCGTACGGCGCATTCGACCACTGCATCGGAGTGCGCTCTGGATCGCGCCCGAGGCCGAGCCCGGGGACGTTCCTTTCGTACGGGTCGCGCACCGCGTCCGGGGGGATCGGCACGTCGCACATGCCGATTTCGTCCCCGTAATACAGCGTCGGCGTGCCGCGCAGCGTGCACAGGAGCACGGCCGCGACGCGCGCCTGCGCCGCACCCAAACGGCTGGCGAGGCGCGAGCGGTCGTGATTGCCGAGCACCCAGTTGGGCCAGGCGCCGACCGGCAGGAGCGCTTCATAGGCATCGACGAGCTCGCGCAGGGCGGTCG
>JAYWEH010000378.1:0-4102 GCA_043780025.1 Deltaproteobacteria bacterium | reverse complement strand
ACCAGCCTCCGCCGGAGAGACCGAGCGGCGTCGACTCCAGCGTCCGGCCACAGCTACCGAGCGCGCCGCACAGCGCGAGCCCGACCCACACCCATCGCGTTCCAAGACCGCCGTCCAACCGCCGTTTCACAATTACGCTCTCCGCCACGGCCGTAGCTTGACGCAAAAATGGCAGGTGGACTCGGGATTCTCGCTCAGCCCGCCCGATCCGGCGCCCCGTCCAATGCCAACGCGTTCCACGCCGCACGGGCATCGATCCCGTGATCGGCGAAACGCGGCACATAATCGCGTTCCAGCGTTTCCTGCAACGCGGCCGCGTAGTCGCTCATCGGCATCAGGCCCCAACGTTGGGCCTCGGGATCGGCCTCTGACACCTGCCCCAGGCTCGCGAAGGCATAGTTATTGCGCAATCGCGCGAACATGGCCGGCAGCTCCGCCTCGACCAGCCCCAATACGCGCTCGGCCTGCGGGGTATCGAGCAACCATTCGAGCAGCGTCCAACCAAAATCGCGATGGCGCACCTCGTCTCGCAAGATCCGATCGAGCGCGGCCAATGCCACTGGCTCGACCGCGTTTTGACGCAAGCGCGAGAACAAGCGCACTGCAACTGTTTCACCCAAGCAAAATGCTTCCAGGCCCGTGCGCGCCACCGCGAGCTCGAGCGGCTCGTTCGGGCGCAGCCTGAGGCCCAAGCGCTCGCGTTCCAACCGGGCGCTTGCCGTGCCGCCCGCGGCGACTTGCACCGCGCGGCTGAGCTCCGCATGCGCGAGCTCATCCTCCACGATCGCGAGCCCGGCGCGGGTGAGCTCGAACGGCGCCGTGATCTGCAGCAGCCACAACGTGAGGTGATGCGTCAGCGCTGCCGAACCGTATTCGGCCTCGACGCGCCGCAACCACTCGCGCTGGATCAGCTCTCTCGCCATACCCGCTTCGGGTATACCCGTTAGGGCGCGCCGCCGCACACCCCGTCGACCCGCTGCCAGCTGCCGGTCGCACAGGTGAACTGCCGCGTCAACTCGGCCTGAGCGCAATCCCCGTAGTCACAGAGCTGGCCTTCGTAGGCGCAGCCTGCCAGCGCCTGCGGCTCGATCACCGGGCATACCGGGACCACGGCAGGAGGATTGCACGCCGGCCCGCTCGAATAGTGCACGAACCATTGCCCGAACTCACAGCGCGCGTAGCTCGAGCCCGGGCCTTCACAGCCGTCGTACAGGCACTCCACGCCTTCAGACGCGCAGTCGGATCCGGGGACCGGCACCACACTGCATTCCTCGTCGGGAGGAGGTGGATTGCAAGTCGGCACCGGCAACTCCTCCCAGGCCCCGAGCTCGTTGCAGCGCACCAGCGGCATCGATTCGTAGCAATATTCGTAATCGCACGTGAGCCCGAGCGCGTATTCGCTGCACGAGCTTCCGTACTCCGGCAGTAGCGCCGGGCACTCGTCGCTCAGCGGGGGCGGATTGCACGAGACGTCGTACACCTCCCAGCGGCCTTCGACGCAGCTCGCAGAACCCTGGCAATCGTCATAGTGGCAATCCGGGTTCCCCATCGCGCAAGGCTCCCCTTCCTGCGGTAGCGATGACGGACACCCCAACGGGGGAATAGGACGGAACGGCATGGGCGGATTGACGAAAATTGGATAGTCGCCGGGAACGCCCTCATTCACGGGTCGCCTCACGTCGGGGTCCGTCACCACGTCTCCCGTCATGCGGTCGTGGTCCAGCGGATCGGCGCGACCTCCGCAGCCGATTCCGAACGCCGCCGGAGCGGCCATGCTGACGATGAAGGGGACCTTGAAGTGAGCCGTTCGAGAACGGCGAGGACGCGAAGGAGCCATCGACCAGACAGTAAGCAACGTATGTGCCAAATGCGCGACGAGCTCAAACCCCGCCAAACCGGGCATTTCGCGCCCGATTCAGCGCTAGCGCCCGGCGGACAATGGCACAGTTTGGCCCAAGTCTGCGCACGCCGCCGAGGGCGCGCCGGAACGGTTCTCGGAGCTCAGTCCTCCACGCGTTTGATCCGCGCCATCGTCGCGTTGATGGCCGCCACCATCGATTTTTCCCCGATGAGCTCGTTCAACTTGAACGTCGCTTGATCGACCCAATTCCACGCGGCACGAAAGCCCATCGTCTCCGGTTCGTTCTTCCCCAGATCGAGGGCTCTACCGAGCTCCACGCCGATCTGTTGCAGCGCAGCGAGCGTGCGAGAATCCGCCTGTGGATTGGCTTGCTCGCCTCGATACAGCACACGCACGATGCCCAACAGATCGCGCACGGCGGCGAGGGGAAACGGTCGAGTTCGAAACGTGGCCATCCCAAATAGTATTCATTTGTTCAGTATTACACAAAGCGGCTCCTAAACCAGGCATGAAATAAGCTGCGGCCACGGGCCCGTCAGGGCCCACGCAGTGTATCGGAGGAGAGCTCGCGCAGCTCGCGCACCGAAGAGATCGCGTTGTGGGGACGCGCGCTTCGAATCAAAAATTGAGCATGCAAGGGTGGGCGGTCTTGCTCTGGCTTTACTCGCCCATCACGGGTGACGAGTGGCTGCGCGAACTCGCGCCCAACCCCTACGATCCGCCCGCCGAACTCGCACCCAATCCGTACAATCCGTCGCGCGAAGTGCTGCGGGTGAACCTCCTGGCGCCCAATCCCTATGCCTCGTTCGCCGCGCTGGCGCCGAGCCCATACGCAGCCGGCGGGGATCCAATACGCGAGCGCGGCCTCGCCCCGAGCCCGTATGCAAAGCGGCACGCCCGCGCCGAGCTCGCGCCCTCCCCCTACGTGCCCGCGCGGATATTCCGCCTCGCGCCCAACCCCTATTGAGCCGATGCCCCTCGAGCGCCATTGCCGGGCTTGGCGCGAAAGCTCGGCCCCGGTCGCTTCGCGACGAGCGCGATGGCTTTCTCGAGCGCGTCATCACGCCGCAGGCACTTGTGGCAATCTCCGAAGCCCAAGAAGCCGCAGCCGTTCGAGACCCGATAGCGCCGCAGCGGGGTCGCCGATCGTTCGTCCCCGTGCTCCTTCATGCGGGGCAACAGCGCGCGCACGGCGTTGCACGTCTTCGCGGCGCGGATCTCGAGCGCGAGTGCTGCCGCGGGGCGAGCGGCCTTGCGCACCGCCGCTGAATCGAGCCACTTGCGCGCGCTGCGCGGCGCGGGCAACTTGGGGTTCTTCACCGCCCACACATCGATCAACAGATCCACCCCAGACGCGCCGAGGCGCTTGGCGGCGAGTTCGAGCGCACGTTCCCGCACCACCGAATTGTCGGCGGCGCGACGAACCGCGGCGAGCAGCTCCGGGTTGTCGCTCGCGGCCGGCTGCAGATCGAGCGCCTTCACGAACGCGTCCAGACCCCGAGCGTATTCACCTTCAGCGACGAGCTGCGCGCCGAGGGCCAGCTCCGCGCTGCCATCCGGCGGAGGCAGCTCCGCCACCGGTTCACTTGCTGGCTCCGTAACTGACGGCGCCTGCGCCGGCGCCGCAGGCTGCGCCATGTTCTCGGCGCGCGGCACCGGTGCGCTGCCCTTCGGCCAGGCCCAGAGCAGCACTCCCGCGAGCACGACAGCCACGCCAAGCGCGACGGCAGCGAGGCGTGCACGCGGCCCCCGCACAGGCCCCGCAGGGCTCGGCGGCCTGCTCAGGCGATTCGGATCCGCGGCGAGCCGGTTCATGCTTCGGCTCACCTGACGAGCCGTCTTCGGCCGCCGATCGGGCTCCTTTTCCAGGAGCGACAGGACCAGGCGAGACACCGGTTCGGGGATCTCGGGCGGCAAGGGCAGAGGCTGTTCCTGGATGTGTTTGATCAGCAGCGCCAGCAAGTCGGGCGCCTGAAACAGCGGCCGCCCCGCGAGCATTTCATACGCAATGGCCCCAAGCGCGTAGAGATCGGCGCGCTCGTCGACCTTTTCCCCGCGAGCCTGCTCCGGCGCCATGTATTCGGGAGTGCCGAAAATCCGCCCCGTCCGCGTCAACCCCTCCCCCTGCACGGTCGTGCCTTGTTCCCGAGCCATGCCGAAGTCGAGCACCTTCACGAACTCGCGCTGGTCATCCCGCCCGAGCAACATGACGTTGCTCGGCTTCAAATCCCGGTGCACCAC
>JAYWEH010000377.1:0-4107 GCA_043780025.1 Deltaproteobacteria bacterium | reverse complement strand
GACCGGCATTCAGCAACAGCCTCAGCTCTGAACGCTGGTGCTGATGCCGGGGGGGCCGCCGCTCATGAGCGGGCCACTGACGAGAGACAGCGAGACGTTGGTGAGGTCGGGCTGGGGCACCGCCGCGACTTGCTCTCGCACTTTCCGCTGCACGGCGTCGGCAGCGAACAGAGCGAGCAGGAGGAACCCGCCGGGCACGAACACGATGACGAACCAGAGCAGCGCCCGGAGCGCTCTATTGTCTGGCTTCAAGGTCATACGTTCTTCATGAGCATCAACCGTGCCAATGGACTCGGCGTCTCACTCAGATCAAACGGACGCGCGATGAAAGGGCGTAGAGCCTTCAGAAAAAATCTACGATACGGCAGGATTTCTGCGGTGGAGGCCCATGTGGGCGCAGCTGCACCCGTGGCATGCGCGCGGCGCTACACGTGGCTCGTTTTTCACAATCAGGCGTGCCGCGGGGTCACGACAAACAGCACATCTATGACACGAGGGTCATAGACAGCGCGTCGAGGCCGCGTGATCGCGTCACAATCCGGCGAAAAAACAGCGGCACACGAACGCATCAAAGTGGAACGTCGGCGTGCGGAGAAGTAGCAGGGTGATTGTGAGCTCGAGGCGTGCCGTCCATGGGCATCACTCGTGAAACAGATCGACCCGTGCGAAGTGCTCATGCCCCTGTTTTCCGGGCGCCTGGGCAATGTGTCGGTCGGTCGCATCTCGCTCGACGGGCAGAGCCGCCTCGTGTTGCTGCGCGAGGTGTCTCGGTTTCCACCGGACGAGCTCTTGACGGCGGCCATGCGGAGCTCCCATCCGGCCATCAATCGCGTCCTGGGGATCGCCGAGGCGGCCGGAGAGTTCTACATCGTCAGCGAGTTCTTTCCAGGCGCATCGACCTTCGAACTGCTCGGTGCCGCTTCGGCGCGCGACGTCGCGCTCAATCCGCGAGTGGCCGCTCGCATCGCGCGCGATGCCCTCGATGCCTCGAGCACTCCACCCTCGAGGGGTTGGCCCGGTGGAAGCGAGCGCGGACAAATCCACCTCGACACCACCTGGGTGACTGACTCGGGCAGGGTGCGGCTCACCGAGGTGGGGCTCGTTGCTTGGCTGTCTGACTCGGCAGATGCAGTCGACGCTCGTGCGATGGAAGGCGAAACCGAGCCCAACGCGCGAGCGGCCGCCGGCCTGTACTTCGATTTGTTGGGCGAGCAGGCGCCCCCGGTGAGTGCAAGCGTCCTCGGCAGCGCCGGCGCTGCCGAAGTAATGCGAGCACTCGAGGCCGCGGGGCTGGCGAGCGATGAGCACCTGGCGGCCTTGCTGCATGTCGTTTGCGCCGCCGAGCTCATCGAAAGGCGGGCCCTGGACCTGACGTCTTCGCAAACCGGCTCGAGCGGAGCAGAATATGAGAGGACGACCCGCTATCCCTATCAGGACGAGGTGACGCGCTTGCAGCCCCTCGCGTTGCCCGCCTCGGAGCGCGGGCGATCGGCCCGCGCGGCGCCGCTACAGCAGCCGGCCCTGGCGGCTTTGCTGCCCGCCTTCGATACGTACGCTGAGCCGCCCGTCGCGAGGGAAGACCTGAGCGAGATGACGCATGTGTTCCGCGCCAGCGCGATCCCCTCTGCGAGAAAACAAACGGCGCAAACGTTTTGGTTCACCTTGGGAATGCCTGCTCCAGCACTGATCGCGGCCAGCGTTTTGTTAGCGTTAGGACTCATCGTCGCACTAGCCCGGTCAGTCGGCTTCATGTGACATGCTCGTGAATTCAGCTCGCGCGTAGCGACCCGTCGCTGCGGTTGGCCGTACCGTGTCCGCACTGAAGGAGCTGCATCGGTGAAGACTCTGTCGGTTGGAGATGCGCTCGGTCGCTACGAACTGCTCTGCCCCATCGCGCGCGGCGGCATGGCGCAAGTGTGGGCTGCGCGGCTGCGCGGTACGCGCGGCTTTCAAAAAGTCGTCGCGATCAAGACCATCCTGTCGAACGAGCTGGAAGACGCGCGTCTGGAGCGCATGTTCGAGCAGGAGGCGGAGCTCGCCTCGCAGATTCACCACCCCAACGTGGCCGCGACATTGGAGCTCGGCGAAGACCAAGGCGTGCTCTACCTGGTCATGGAATGGGTGAACGGAGAGCCGCTGCGCTACGTGCTGCACGAAGCCGCGAAGCGCGGAGGCATGCCCCAGACGGAAGCCGTTCAGCTCGTCGGTCAAGCTTGCCGCGGCTTGCACGCGGCTCATGAGGCACTCGATCAGCACGGTGAACCGCTTGGAATCGTCCACCGTGACGTCTCCCCGCAAAACGTGCTCGTGACCTATTCGGGCACGGTCAAGATCGTCGACTTCGGCGTGGCCAAGGCCGGCGCCGGTGCTGAGCTGACCGAACAGGGCGAGCTCAAGGGCAAGCTCGCATTCATGTCGCCGGAGCAGGTGGAGGGAGAAGCGCTCGACCGGCGTTCGGACATCTTTGCGCTGGGAGGCATCTTGTATTGGATGCTGGCTGGGCAACATCCGTTTCGCGCCGATTCTCACGCGGCGACGCGGGACAACATTCGTTCGCTGGTGCCGCCCCCTCCGCCGTCCACACTCGCGCCCGCGTGTTCGCCTGCCCTGGATCGAGTCGTGATGCGCGCGCTGGAGTTCCGTCCGGAGGCGCGCTTTCCGACGGCGCGGGAGCTGCTCGAGGCGCTCGTATCGGCCGTGCCCGAAGCGTTCGACAACGACGCGGATCTGCGTCTGAGCCAATATATGAAGCAATTGTTCGGCAACCGAGCGCTGATGCGGGTGCAGCAGCTCGAGCTCTCGCAACAGATGGTCGATCGCATGCGCTCCGGTGCCGGCAAGAGCGGTTCTTTGCCGGCGGTCGCACTCGCGCACCCAGCCGCTGCCGAGCGCGCCTCTACGCCGCCCGCCGCCGTCGAGAATCGAGCGGCGGCGCCCGTCGAGGCAAGAGCCTCGACGCGCTCCTTTGCCAGCGTGTGGCGAGGAGTCGTCATCGCTGGCACGGCGTTCTCGCTAACGCTGTTTGGGTTGTGGTGGAGCGCGCGCGTTCGGACGGAGCATTCCGGCGCACCGCTTCGCGGTGAGGATCTGCGCGCGGCGGCTGTTTTGAGAGCGACTCCGTCTCCCGCGCTGGCGCCGGGCCCCGACCGCACGCTGGCGCCAAAAGCCATCGTGCCAGCGGTCGTTGCACCAAAACCGGTGGCGCCAAAGGCCGTTGCGCCGGCGGTCGCCGCAGCAGAACCCGTTGCGCCAGCGGTCGTTGCTGTAGAGGCCGTTGCACCAGAGGCGGCGGCACCCGTGGTCATGCTCGACCCGATAGTCAGCGACACTTGGGGCGACGCCATCGCGACGCCGCTCGCACAGCGCGCCCGCGGCAAATCGACGCCAATTCGACGGCGCGCGCGAGCCAGCGCCATCTCCGGTTCGACGCTCGAAGCGCCGGCAGCGGCCAACGAAAGGAAGACGCCCAAGCTGGATGCCTGGGACCTGGACAGCCTGGGGGGGCGCAATTGATGTTACCCAGCCTGGAGCGCACATGCCTCGTATGAAACGCGCAGTCCGAGCGAGCAGCCTTGGGTTCACACTTTTGTACGCCGGGCTCGCCGGCGCCGAGCCGAGCGCGCTGCAACGTTCCACTGCCGAAGCGCTGTTCCAGCAGGGTGTCGAGCTGACGCAAACGCAGAACTATGCCGAAGCTTGCCCCAAGTTCGAGGCCAGCCTGGAGGTCGATCGGGCCATCGGCACCATGCTGCGCCTGGCCGACTGCTACGACCGAGCGGGCAAGTCGGCGAGCGCCTGGGGGCTCTTCGAGCAAGTGGCGGCCTTGGCTGCGGGCAACAGCGACGAAACGCGGTTGGACATCGCGCGAGAGCGCCTTTCCGATCTCGAGCAGCGGCTCTCGCTCATCCAGCTCGTGTTTCCGGAAGCCCTGGCTGGCCGAGCGCTCCACGTGCAACTCGGTGCCGTCGTCGTGCCGAGAGCCGCCGCGGCGAGCCCTTTGCCGATCGACCCCGGTCCGGCGAAGCTTTCGGTATCGGAGCCCGGGTACGCGACCTGGCGGTCGACTCCGGTGGTGCCGGTCGGCCCTTCGTTGATTCGCGTCGAAGT
>JAYWEH010000376.1:0-4109 GCA_043780025.1 Deltaproteobacteria bacterium | reverse complement strand
CCTACAACAACCCCTGGAAGTTGAGCTCCGAGGGTCGATACTACAATTTCGTTCGCTCGGTCGAGACCAGCCCCACCTTTCTCACCTCCACAGACGAGGGGCAGAACTGGACCTATGGAGGGCGCCTCACCGCGTCCGCGCAGCAGGGGTACAACGCCGGCTATTACAAATACTGGGGGAACGGAGTCGATCGCATCGACTTCTTCGCCACTGAAGCGCACCCCCGGGATGCCGACACGAGCGTCTACCACGGCTACATCCAGGGCGGCAAAAGCTACGATTCGTTCGGCCAGGAGCAGGACGACAACCTGTTCGACGACAACGCCCCCGCGATCACCGATTTCACGACCGTGTTCCGCGCCGGCACGACGATCAACGGTGCCACGCTGAACGCCCTGTGGAACTTCGACATCGCGCGCTACGACGACGGAACGATCGGTGTGCTGTGGCAGGGTCGCGAGGGCGCTCGCGGCAAGGGCAATACCAACCCCAACCACCGCATCGCGTATTCCCGCTTCGACGGCACGGCGTGGACGTCGACATACCTCGTACGCGGCGGCCGGACTCTCTACCGGGACCAGAGCGAATGGTACGAGGAGGATTATCTCGGCGGGGCCGCGCTCGACCCGGACGACCCCCACGTGATCTACGTCTCGAGTCCGATCGACCCCCGTGACGACACGACGACCTACCAGAACCACGAGATCTGGAAGGGCGTGACCTGCGACGACGGAGCTTCGTTCCAGTGGACGCCGCTGACCATGAACTCGCCCAACGAGAATCTCCGGCCCGTGGTGCCCAAGTGGGACGCGCAAAACACGGCGCTGTTGTGGTTCCGCGGGAACTACCAGACCGCGCAGACGTACGACGCGGAAGTGGTGGGCATGATCACTCGGGACGAGCTAGCAGCGCCGTAGCCGCCCAAAACAGGGGCGCCTGGCCATGCAGGTCGCCCGCTCGGCGTTCGAGCCCGGCGTAATAGCGGCGCTGGGCTTCTGGATCGTCACCCACGACGTGATGGGCGTGGCCTGCGCCGACGCAGACCTCGCCCAGATTGGCGTCGCCATCCAGCCACTCGAGAGTGCCGAGCCACGCGCGACGCACGGCAGGCCCGAAGGGGGCCGCGTCGAGCCAGCCCCGCGCAACGCCGCTGGCCATGGCGTAGGTGAACATCGCGCTGGCGGAGCTTTCGTGCCAACTCGACTCGTCATCGAGGATCTGGCGCCACGTCCCGCGGGTCGACTGAAGCGCGAGCAGCGTGCCCAGCATCAGCGTGTAGCCTCGCAGCACGCGCGCGCGCAGCGGGTGCTCGTCAGGCATTTCGGAGAGCAGCTCGGTCATTCCAGCGGCGACCCAGCCGTTGCCACGGCCCCAGAACACCGGTGAGCTCGGCGTGTGAAAGAACAGCCCGTTGGGTTGCTGGAGCCGCTCCAGGTAAGCGACCATGCACAGCGACGCCCGCTCGAGGTAGAGCGGATTGTTCGTGGCGCGGTACGCCTGCACCTGCAGGGCCGTGATCATATACATGTCGTCAATCCAGTAGCGGGCCTCGTGCGTGACACCGTCACTGCCGGCCGAGGCCCACTGTTGGTCGGCCTGGTTCAGGCCCAGCTCCAGGTAAGGCGGCTCGCGCGAGAGCTGGTACAGCTCGAGCGGCAACACGCCGAAGACGCGCTCGTCCACGTGCGCCCCACCTGGAACGATCTCGGCGGCGGTCGGCCCCAGGTAGACTCCGAAGCGCGCGACCAGGCGCTGCGCCAACTCTCGATCACCCGTCAATCGCGCGACGCGCAGGGCGCCGCACCAACACAGCGCTTCGGCGTAGTGGAAATGACTGTAGCGCCCGGCGCCGGCCTCGGGTTTTTCGAACCGCAGCGTGCGCGCCAGAAAATTTTCCGAAAGGCGCTTGCCCACTTCCGCCGGCGCAGCGGAGGCAGGTAGGTCGGACATGAATTCTTGGAGCATCGCGCGAACCTCGGGCATGCCCGCCTCGTAGCACACGCTCGCGTGTGCGCCCCTGACTGACGCCGGCATCGTGGCAGAGTCGCACACTGGCTGAGATGGGCTTTGACGCGAATCGGGCTCGCGCGTAGTTTCCCGCCCATGAAGCTGCCCCAGGCGCGTGCGCTCTCGGCTGTGTTGGTTCTCTCGGCCCTCTCGTGGGGCGCGTCACTTCGAGCCGACGAAGGGATGTGGCCGTTCAATCACCTGCCTCGAGCCGCGCTAAAGAAACGCTACGACTTCACGCTCAGCGATCAGTGGCTGTCCCGCGTGCAAAAGTCCTCAGTCCGGGTGGCGGGCTGCTCGGGGAGCTTCGTTTCCTCGACCGGGCTCACTCTCACCAACCATCATTGTGCACAGGAGTGCCTTTCCCGGCTGTCGAGCGCCAAGAAGGACTACTTCGAGCAGGGCTACTACGCCGCCACCCCGGCGGACGAGCTGGTGTGCCCGGGCGCCGAGATCCATCAGCTCACCGAGATCCAGGACGTGACCCAGCGCATCCAGAGTGCAACGCGCGGCCTCGACGGCGAAGCATTTAAGGAAGCATTGAAAGGCGAGCGAGCGCGCATCGAAAAAGCCTGCGCCACCAGCGAAGACCTCAATTGCGAGGTGGTGAGCCTGTACCACGGCGGTTTGTACGAGCTCTACCAGTACCGCCGCTACCGAGACGTGCGCCTGGTGTTTGCGCCCGAAGCCGCCATCGCCTTTTTTGGTGGCGACCCCGACAACTTCAACTTCCCTCGTTACGACCTCGATCTCACGTTCCTGCGCGCGTATTCGGGTGGCAAGCCCGTGGCGACGCCGGACTACTTGCCCTGGTCGAGTAAGCCGCTCGCGCCCAATGATCTGACCTTCGTATCGGGTAACCCTGGCTCCACCGAGCGACTATTGACGGTAGCGCAGCTCGAATACGTGCGAGACCACGAGCTGGTCGAACAGCTGCTGTCGCTGGCGCGTTATCGGGGCTTCCTGACGGAGTACCAACAACGCGGCGCCGAAGCGCGCAGGGTCTCGACGTCCGAGCTATTCAACGTCGAAAATGGCTTCAAGGCGCTGCGCGGGGAGCACCAGGCACTGTCGAATGATGCCTTCTTTGAGCGCCTGCGTGCGCGGGAACACCAGCTGCGCGCCCAGGTTCGCTCCAACGCGGAGCTGCAGAGCAAGTATGGAAACGCCTGGGAGGCGATCGAACGGGGGCAGGCCCGCGAAGCCGAGCTGGCGCTGGAGTGGCGCTGGATCGAAGGCGGTGGGGGGCGGCCCTCGTGGTCGAAGACCAGTTTGTTCGGCTGGGCGCGCTCGCTCGTTCGCGCGGCAGATGAACGTGTGAAGCCCAATGAACAGCGGCTGCCGGAGTACGCGGACGCGCGTTTGCCGGGGCTCGAACAGCGGCTGCTCGCGGCGCGGCCTCTCGATACGGCCTTCGAAATCGCGAAGCTCTCGTTCGGCCTCTCCACGCTGCGCGAGGAGCTCGGCAGCGGCCACCCCTTCGTGCGGCAAGTGCTGGGCCGGCTCTCGCCCGAGGAGCTCGCGAGCGAGCTGGTCCGCGGCTCACAGCTCGGCAGCGTGGCGGAGCGCAAGCGGCTCTGGCAAGCGGACAAGAGCGCGATCACGGCCTCCAAGGATCGCATGATCCAGCTAGCGCTGGCGATCGACGCCGAGGCCCGACGCGTGCGGGCGCGCTACGAGAACGAGGTGGACGCGGTCGTCACCAAGAACTCCGAGCTCGTCGCCCAGGCGCGTTTTGCGGTGTACGGGATGACGTCGTATCCGGATGCGACGCTTTCGGCGCGGCTCTCCTTCGGAACGGTGCGGGGCTGGCGCGAACGCGGCGAATGGGTCCCGGCGTTCACGACGATCGGCGGCGCCTTCGACCGCGCCACCGGGCGCGCGCCGTTCGCGTTACCCAAAAGCTGGCTCGCTCACCGCGCGGCGCTCGATCTGGCGACGCCGTTCAACTTCGTCACCGACAACGACATCATCGGGGGCAATTCGGGCTCCCCCGTGATCAATCGCGACGGTGAGCTCGTGGGCCTGGTGTTCGACGGCAACATCCATTCGCTCGGCGGCGCCTTCGGTTTCGACATCGCCAAAAATCGCATGATCGCCGT
>JAYWEH010000375.1:0-39797 GCA_043780025.1 Deltaproteobacteria bacterium | reverse complement strand
CGCTCATGCCGGGGCGCAGCTTGGCGTACAGGGGATCGCTACCGAGCGGATGATTGATGGCGTGACGGATGGCCGCGTCCGGATCCTTGAGCGGCTCTAGCGGCGGCTTCGGATACAAAACCCGGGTACCTTCCGGGAGATCGACCTCAATCAACCGATCGCCGGAGAACAGCACTCGCGGAGCGCTTCGCTTGTCCAGAGTGACGAGACAGGGATGACTCATGAAGCCTTCGACAAATTGAGAGTGGGCCAGCTGTACGCCTTCGCCAGGAGTCGCAAGCGGGCATCCGGATTCACGGCAGCGGGGTGACCGACGACACTGAGCATGGGCAAGTCCGAGTAGCTGTCGCTAAAGGCGAAGCACTCATCCAAGTCGAAACCGCGCAAACGCGCGTGATCGCGAATCAACTGGGCCTTCTGCGGACCGGCCACGACGGGTCGAAGCAGCTTGCCCGTGGCCCTCAGATTTTTCATCTCGAGCCGATTGGCGACCAGCGTAGCGCCCCCCAGATGTTCTCCGAGCTGGCGCAGGATGAAGTCGAGCGTGCCCGAGACGAGGACTATTTCGTGACCCGCGCTGCGGCTCTGTTGGACCAGGCTCATCGCGCGTGGATACAGGCTCGGGAGGATCACCTTCGTGAAGGCCTCCTCCGCCAGGATCTCCAGACGATCCTCGCTCATGCCTTCGTAGGACTGAAACAATAGCTCGTTGAAGGTCCGGCGATCCACGAGCTCGGCCGCCATCATCGCGGGGGCACGCAAGAGGGTCTTGCCAACGCGCCGCAGTGTCTCCAGCGGAGTCGGCTGGTTGACGAGATAAAACAGCGCCGGGTGCACGAGGTTGGTGGCTACCAGGGTGCCGTCGACATCGAAGTAACTAGCGGGCATGATCGGACTGACCAGGGTTCGGGGTAAAGAAAGACAGGGTGGACAGGGCGCTCCACGGGTGCACCCGGCGAAAGGAGCGGCAAAACCTCACCCGGCGCCATCAGACCACAACGCGGGGCGTCTGGCTCTCCCAGGATGCCGCCGGAGTCAAGGGGCCTACTTGTACAGAGGACCGACCCTGCTGTCAGCGAATGTGATAAAACTTTTGCCATTTCCAGCACTTGGGGGCTGTTACCCCCAGCCCAGAGCGCTCGCTAACTGCTTAGTTTTCTTTGGCTTTGGCTCTGCGAACGGAGCCGAGCAGCCATGCGGCCGGGACCTCGGGACGCTCAGAAATCGCGGGCACCGGGTTAAGGACGGTCCGGCGCCGGACGTTTCCAACTGTAAGTTCCTCTCCGATACAGTTCGCCAAATCCTTCGCCGGAATCCCGTCTGATTAAAGGGTGCCCCAAAAGCGCCGTCCTGATTTGTGCAATGTCAGGACTCAGTGAACCCATGCCGTCTGAACAGCGTGCGGGATTGGACTCGTCGATTCCGCCGCCCAAACCCATACCCGTCGTCCAGCACTTCAACGACTTCGCGCGTCTCGATCAGAACGCCCCTCGTAACGACCTAGCGTCGCCACGCAAGGAGGACGAGCTCGATCCGGTGCGCGTGTTGGTGAAACGCCCGATGAAGCTGAGCGAGCTCGAGCGCTATGCGATCGAAGCCGCGCTGCAGCGCACCGGTGGCAACGTGACGCGAGCCATGCGACAGCTCGGCATTGGCCGAACCACGCTGTACCGCAAATTGAAAAAATACGGCTTGCGCTGATCGGACCGGTTCGCTGAAAGGCGAGCCGGCCTCGCAGCGGCGTACCTTGCCACCCCATTCGAGAGATTGGGGTGGCAACTCGCGCGTCCGCCCGCTTGCCGGGTGGTCTGCTAAGGCTATAACAGGCCAGTGAAATTGCTGGCCACGAGAGAGCAACTGGCAGTTGGTGCGCGCGAGCTCGAAGGGGGCGAGCGATTCTACCTCGACACCGAGTTCGAATCGTCTCGGCACGGCAAACGCCTGAGCTTGATCCAGATCTCGCGCGGTGACGAGGTTTTCATCGTCGATGCGCTCGCTCTGCCCTCACTCGAAGAGCTCGGACCGGTGCTCTTTCGAGCCGGAGCCGAATGGATCCTGCACGCTGGGCTACAGGACGTCGAGCTGTTGCTCGCCGCTTTCAATCGGGCAGAGCCTCCTTCACTTTTCGACACGCAGGTGGTCTGGAGCCTGCTCGGACCGGAGGCGGGTGTATCGCTTGCTTTCCTGCAGTTCAAGGTACTCGGCGTGAGGAGCAGCAAGGGCTACCAGGCCGATGATTGGTTGCGCCGCCCCCTGCCGGCCGCGCAGATCGAATACGCGGCGCGCGACATCACCTATCTGCCGCTCTTGGAAAAAAGCCTGCGCGAGCGGGCACGCAGCCTGGGCCGCGACCATCTGATTCACGAGGTCTGTCGAGACCAGCTGTTGCCCAAGGCCGCCCCGCCGCTGGCGCTGACGTTCGAATCATTTCGGAATGCCTGGCAGCTCGACGGAGCGGGGCAAAACGCCCTTCGCGCGTTGATCGGTTGGTACAACGCATTGCCTGCCGAGGCGTCCCCGCTGCAATCGAGGACACTGCTTTCCATCGCCAGCCGGCAACCGCACAACGTGAAGGATCTATCGCGGATCAAGGGTGTCTCCGCAGGTCTATGCCGGACGCATGGGGCGCTCCTGGTCTCGTTGCTGGAGCAGTCGCGTGCCACGGCGGGAGCCGGGGCGGAGATCGAGCCAAACGACTACGGCAGCTTCGCTGACTACGTGCGCGAGGCGCGCTTGATGTTGATTCGCGCCGAGCTCTGCGCGGAGCTATCGGTCGCCCCTGACCTGGCCCTGCCCATGGCCACGGTGCGCAGGATGTTGCAGCGCGCAAAATCCGAGGGCACCCTCGCGGCAGCCCGGAGCGAGCTCTCAGGTTGGCGAGCGGAGTTGCTGGAGCCCGGCTTCACGCGCCACGTCAAGCGCTTCGAATCCTGATTCACCCAAGAAACTCGCGCACCGAGCAGGTTGGAGTCGCAGGGCGCGTCGAATACCTGAGCGACGACGGCGGCAACCCAGATGGTGACCCGTGGACGCTGACGACCGCGACCGCCACGCTCGACGTGCGGCCCGCACCGAACTTGATCATCCGCTTCGACGGGCGCATGGAGCTCAGCAGCCAGGACGTGTTCAGCACTCTGCCGGATGGTTTGGATGGCATGCCGGTGCCGTCGCCCGACGCCACAGACCAATGGTTCATGGGCGCACTCGGCGTGGTCGTCACGACCGCTCCCTGACGGGTGATGGCCGAGGAGCGGGGTTCGCCCGCTTCTTGGATGCGCCGGCGCCACCAGAAACGTATTCTGGCCCGAGCGCGGGCGGCTTCAATAAGCAGCGGGTGCCGCCTCGAAGCAGCTGCTTTTGCGCAATCGCGTGGTGTGCGGGTGTGACGTGACAGATTGATGGCATGCACGCTGCGAGAAGTTCTTGCCGCAGCGCGTGAGCCTTCGAACCGGCTATACGCGAGAAGCGTGCGAGCAGGTGAACGAGAAAAAGTGTGAGGTGGCTCGACAAACGACTAGAGAGAGACACGCCAGATTGTTATGGGAAACCGTGGGTCAGCTGTCGCAGCCCCGAAGAGTCTCGCGCGTGCCGCTGCGGGTCACAGGGGCGACTACACAATCGGCAAAGAAGGCCACGGAGCGTGTTTTCTATGAGAGTTCTTCAGACTTATGGTCACGGTAGCCTTTCTGGTCTAGCGAGCCTCTCTGCTCTAGCAGGCCTCGTCCGCCTTTCCGCCGTAGCCGGCGTCTCGGTCTTGGCCCTCAGCGGAACCGCTGCGGCGCAGATGCCCGCCGAGCCGCCCGTCATCCAGCCGTTGCCCCCAGCCCAGCCGGAACCCGCCCCACTGCCGCCGGCTCCGCCACCGGAATTGGCTCCACCGGAATTCGCGCCGCAGGACCCCGCCCCGGTTGCGCCGCTGCAACGTGATCCGCTGCAGGGCGAGTTTCCTCCTCCACCACCGGTGGCCCCGCCGCCGCTGGAAGAGCCCAAGCCGGCAGGGGGTGAAGGCTTGCGCTTCTCGGCATTCGTGGACGCCCACTATGGTTTCCAGACTCAGGCTAAGGACACTGCGGTGCCCGCGCACCGCGCCTACGAGTTCAATAACTTTATCACGGGCCAGGAAGTTCCTTCCGGCTACGCGCAAAACGGCTTCTCACTGAGCTTTGCCGGTATCGACGCCACGTATGACGCGGGACAACTTGGTGCGACCATCAGCCTGCGCGCCGGGCCGTCTGTTCCGATCTTTTACGCGGGCGACACGGGGCCGCTCGGCATCGACAATTTGACCCAGGCGTACGCGAGCTGGAACCCCACCTCGCAGCTGAGCATCGATTTCGGGCAGTTCAGCACCATCTTCGGAGCCGAGGTCGCCGAGAGCTGGCAAAACCTCAACTACACCCGCGGTGGCCTGTACTACGCGATGCAGCCGTTCTGGCACACGGGCGTTCGCGCCACGCTGAGCCCCAACGACCAACTCGCCGTGACGGGTATGGTCGTCAATGGCACGAACCTGGCGCGCGACGACAACGAGTCCCCAAGCCTCGCCTTGCAGCTGAGCATCACCCCGAACGACGCGTTCTCGCTGGCTGCTGGCTGGCTCACCAATTTGAAGCCGAGCACTGACGGCGGCTCGTTCGATAACTTTTTCGATCTGGTCGCGGCCGTCACCGTCGACCGCTTCAGCTTGGTGTTTAACGCGGACTTGACCGTCAACAGCGACAAGTTCAATCGCGGTACGGGCTTCACCCAGGACATTCAGGACCCGATGTTCTGGGGGCTCAGCCTGGCGGCGGGCTACCAGGCAACGGATCTGTTCGGCCTGGCCATTCGCGGGGAATACCTGAGCGACCACGACAACCAGCTGTACAAGGTGCAGCGGACACTCTCCGGCGTCACCTTCCCGTCGACCGAGGAGACAAACGTGGCCACGGTGACCGGCACTCTCGACTTCAAGCCTGTCGAGGGCTCGAACAACCTGGTCATCCGCTGGGACAATCGCATCGAAGCGAGCAACGAAGAGCTCTTCTTCAATCGCTCGTCCGAAGCGACGAAGGTCTGGTTCGGCAGCGTGCTCGGCGTCGTCGTCACCACCGACGGCTGAGGCTCTATTGCTACCGCGGGGCCCCGGAGCCCCGCGGGGGGGGCAGAGGACGCCTCTGCTCACTTCCTTCGCGCTGGCCCCTCCTCGTTGTGGCTGACCGTGGGGCCCCGGAGCCCCACGGAGGGGAAGAACGCCTCTGCTCACGTCCTTCGCGCTGGCCCCTCCTCCTTGTTGCTGGCCGCGGGGGCCCGGACCGGCGGGAGCGCTGTCTGTTCACTCGTTGGCGCGAAAACATTTTCTGACCGCGGCTTGCTGGAGACCGTGGCGGGAACGTCCGTGACGGATTGGCTCGGGCTTTGTGCCGGGTAAGCGAAGGGCCCGGAGCCGTTCGCTTGCAGGGTGGTGTGGGCGGCGGCCACACCCTGGGGCTTGCTCGCTTGGCATTCCGATCCATAACCTACTCGAGACATGGATTTTCGAGAGTCGGAGGAGCAGTTGCTGCTGCGCTCGACGGTCTACAAGATCGCCGCGCGCTACGGCCAAAGCTATTACGCCCGCGAAGCCCGTGAGGGCGGTAAGGCCAATGCCTTGTGGAAGGAGCTGGCTGACGCCGGCTTCCTCGGCATCAACCTGCCCGAAGAGCACGGTGGCGGGGGCCTCGGGATCTATGAGCTCGCCATCGTGTGTGAAGAGCTCGCGCACGCCGGTACGCCATTTTTGCTATTGATCGTGTCCCCCGCCATCTGCGGAACCATCCTCGCTCGCTACGGCACTCCCGCGCAAAAATCGCAATTTCTGCCCGGGCTCTGCACCGGCAGCGAGAAGATGGCGTTTGCCATCACCGAGCCGGATGCAGGCTCGAACTCGCACGATATCTCCACGCTCGCCAGGAGAGACGGCAACGGCTACCGGCTCAGCGGCACCAAGTATTTCATCTCCGGCCACGACGAAGCCGAGAACGTACTGGTTGTCGCGAGCACAGGCCCCGCGAGCGACACGGGACGCTCGCGCCTGTCACTGTTCGTCGTGCCCACGCAGAGCCAAGGGCTGAGCGCTTCGCACATCCCGGTGGAAATCCAATCGCCGGAGAAGCAGTTCACGCTCTTTTTTGACGATGTCTACGTGGATGCCGACCGCTTGATCGGTGAAGAGGGTTCCGGGTTGAAGCAGGTGTTCACCGGGCTCGTGCCGGAGCGCATTACGGGTGCGGCGCTGGCCAACGGCCTCGGCCTCTACGCCCTCGAAAAGGCGTCCCAATACGCGCGAGACCGCAAGGTTTGGACGGTGCCGATCGGCGCGCATCAAGGCATCGCGCATCCGCTCGCGAAAGCCAAGATTGAGGTCGAGCATGCCCGACTGATGACGAGCAAGGCGGCGTGGCTGTACGATCAGGGGCTCGAAGCTGGTGAGTCCGCGAACATGGCCAAATACGCGGCCGCAGAAGCAGGCCTCGCGGCGCTCGACCAGGCCATCCAGACCCACGGCGGGAACGGTATGGCGACAGAGTTCGGGCTAGCCAACCTGTGGGGCATGGCCCGCTTGCTGAGAACGGCCCCCGTGAGCCGGGAGATGGTGCTGAATTACATAGCCCAGCACTCGCTCAAGTTGCCGCGCTCGTACGGCGAGCAGCGCTGAGGTCTAGACTCTTCTCTGCCTTGGCGCGAGCGATGCGCAGCTGCTGTCGCAATAGGCCTGCCTCGAAATCGGCGCGATCGGCGTCCGTCTCCAGAGTGAGCCCTGGGACGGGCGTGGCTGCGCCGCGGTGGTCGAGGGCCACAAATACGAAGAACGCCGAATTGGTGTGGGTCACCACGCCGGTGATGGGATTTTCGGCGTGCACGTCGACGCGAATTTCCATGCTCGTGCGACCGACATAGCTGAGCTGCGCCTGCAGCGCCAAAAGTTCGCCGACGTGCACCGGAGAGTGAAACGACACTGAGTCGATGGCCACGGTCACACACGGCCGCTGCGCGTGGCGCATGGCGCAGATGGCCGCTGCTTCGTCGGCGATACGAAGAATCACGCCACCGTGCACATTGCCGAGGGGATTGGCATCGGCGGGCAACATGAACTGATGTAGGGTGACCTTCGAGTCTCGCGCACGCTTGGTCATTCCGGGGCTGGTTTCTGCCACGCGCTCAGCATAGAGCGGATCCTGCAAACCTGCTCGCTCGAAATCGCGTCGAGCGCGTGGCCATGCGGTCACAGAGCCCCCAGAGAATCGGTCCCAGCTTTCACGTGTTTTCTACCCAACATTCTCTCGACAGCGAGCGTGACATTGGGCTCCGGCAAGCCGCCCGTGTCGGGCGCGTTCGCCGCCGCCGTCGGTGGCGCCTTCTTCTGTGGGTCGTCGCCTGTTTCCTCGGAGCGGGCTCGGCGAGCTCCGCCGCAGCCGACGACGACGCACCGAGTCGCGCACAGTCCGTGGTTCGGTATCGACTCGCGAATGGCTTACGCGTCGTGCTCGACCCTGAGCCGTCGCTCGGTAGCGTGGCGATCTGTTCGAGCTACGCGCTCGGATCACGGCACGACTCTAACGGACAGGCGGGGGCCGCCTGGCTTCTGCAGTACCTGTCGAGCACGGGATTGACCCATGCGTCCGCCACGGCCAATGCGCTCGAAGCGGGCGGGGCACGAACGTCGAACGCCCTCGCGGCCGACCAGAGCGACTACGTCGTGGTGGGCCCCGAGCAGCTCCTCGGGGCCGCGCTGCGGCTCCAAGCGGCCCGGCTCGAGCCCACTTCGCTTTCGGCCAGCTCTCTACTGGCGGTTCGCAGCGCGGCCCTCGCTCGACACCGGCAGGACCACCCCGAGAGCGCCGGGCAGCGCGCGGAGGCAAGGCTTCGCGAGCTGGTATTCCAGAGCCATTGGCCCTACGCGCATGCGGTCGAAGGTACGCCCTCCAGCATCGCCGCCGTTACCATCGAGGACATCGGCCGCCTGCACGCGGCCCGAATGCGGCCGGACTCCGCCGTATTGACCCTGACCGGCACCTTCGACGAGCAAGTCGCCAAGCAGTTGATCGACGAGCATTTCGGTCCGATCACGGCGGCGCCGTTGCCAGCGGCACCGCAAAGCGGGCTCACCCGCGTGCCCCGGCAGACCTCCGAGAGGTTCAATGCCAGCGTGGACGACCGGCTGCGGACGCCGGTCGCTTTCTACACTTGGTCCATCCCCGGGCAGTCGAGCCCTCGGCATCTGGTGTTCGAGGTGCTCGCCGAGATGTTGTCGCAACGGGCCCTTGCCGATTGGCGCGCGAAGTTGCTCGAGGCGGGCCTGGCCACGAGCGTCGACGCTTGGACCCTCCAGCATTGGGGTCCGGCTGCGTTGGTGGTGAGCGTCGGTGTCGACGCGCGCTCCAGCGTCGACAAGGCGCGCAGCGCGCTCGAGCTCACTTGGGCGAGGTGGGCACGCTCGGGCCCGAGCGAGGCGGAGTTGTCAGAAGCCCGGAGCCGGCTCAGCGAAAGCCGAACACGGGAGCTCGCCGCGCCGGAACTGCGCGCGCGCCTCCTCGCGCGACACGAATGGCTGGAAGGCGATGCTCGGACGGCGTTCGCCGGACCCGCTCGCTACGAGGCCGTGACTCGCCTGCAGGTTCAGCGGGCGGCGTCGCGCTACCTCCGGGAGACCCAGCGCACGACCGTCGAAGTGTATCCGAAAGGTTGGCAACAAGATCCGCTGCCTCGGGTGGT
Organism: Deltaproteobacteria bacterium; assembly: GCA_043780025.1. Classification (GTDB taxonomy): domain Bacteria; phylum Myxococcota_A; class Polyangia; order Polyangiales; family Polyangiaceae; genus SZUA-265. The sequence goes on along the minus strand of JAYWEH010000375.1, from coordinate 31,064 downwards.
CGAGCGCCAGCACATCGTGAAGGCGGGCGAAACGCTGACAGGGATCGCGGCGCGGTACCATTCGGACGTGGATGCCATTGCAGCAGCCAACAGGATTCGAAGCCATCGCTTCATCTTTCCAGGCCAGCGGTTGACCGTCCCCGTGGAAACGGCAAAGGCCAAAGCGAAATCCGGGCGCACCTACGTGGTCAAGAAAGGCGACAGCTTCAGCGTGATCGCGAAACGCCATGGCGTTTCCACCACCGCGCTGGCACGAGCCAACGGCCGCACGGCGCGTCAACGCATCCGGATCGGCGAGATCTTGACGATTCCGAAGCCGGATCGCCCAGCACCCTCGAGTACGCCCAAACCTCCAGAGCAGCGCAAGCACCGCGTCGCCCCCGGAGAGACCCTGCTCGGGCTCGGCAAGCGTTACGGCGTACCCGCGGCGGACATCGCCAAGGCCAACGGCCGGCGACCCCAGCAGCCGATCGTGGTCGGCGAGTCTCTGATCATTCCACAACCCCAGCCTCGAGAAAGACGTTAGTGCCCCTCACCTGGGTCTCGATTCATGCGAATCGGAGCACTAGACTACCCGGCGGAATGCGGACTCCCAGTGTGCTGCTAGCGAGCCTGATCGCGGCTTGCTCCCACACCGCCACTGATTCACCGCTAGTGCGTGTTCCTTGCCGCCTGGAAGGCCTGAGAGTCGAAGCGCGCTGTACGGAGCTTACCGTCTTCGAAAATCGCGAGACGGCGAGCGGGCGGCAGTTGCGCTTGCGCGTGGCCATTGTGCCAGCCCTCGCGCAAAGCCCAGCGCCGGATCCTCTCTTCGTCCTGGTCGGAGGACCCGGCCAGGCCGCGACCGTCGCCGGTGCGCAGCTCGCGGAAGCCTTCGCTGACGTGCGCCGGAAGCGAGACATCGTGCTCGTCGACCAGCGGGGCACGGGCGCTTCCAATCCACTGAACTGCCCGGATGACGAAGCGCAATTTCTGGCCAGGCGCTTCGCGCCCGAGCTCGAGGTCGCCACCACGCGCTCCTGCCATCAGGCGCTCCAAGCGGACACGACGCAATATGCCACACCAATGGCTATGGCCGATCTGGACGATGTCCGCTCGGCCCTCGGCTACGAACAGATCAACCTGTGGGGAGGCAGCTATGGCACGCGCGCAGCTCTCGTCTATGCGAGCAAGTTCCCCCAGCGAGTGCGCAGCCTGATCCTAGATGGGCTGGCGCCCGTGTCGATCCAGCTGCCATTGTTCGTGCCGCGGGACGCGCAGCGGGCGCTCGACGCGTTGTATGAGGATTGCGCGCGCGACATGGACTGCAATCGCGCCTTTCCGAGTGCACGCGTCGAGTTCGACGCGCTGCTCCAGGGCCTCGCAGGCAAACCGCTCGAAGCGCTCCTCACGCACCCGCGCACGGGTGCGCAGCAACAGCTGAAGATCACCCGCGAGGGCCTGGCGATGACGCTGTTCAACATGCTCTACCTGCCGGAGTTGGCGGGCATGATCCCGCTCGGCGTCCACCAAGCGACCCAGGGCGACTACGGGACGTTCATCGCGGCTGCCGAGGCGTTCTCGGGCTCGGTCAAGATTGCCTCGGGCATGTTCCTGTCCGTGGTGTGCGCCGAGGATCTGCCGCAGTTCTCCGAGGCTCAGGCGGTCGAAAGCGCGCGGGGCACCTTCCTCGGCGATGGTTGGCTCGAGCGCTTGCGCGCCGAATGCGCCGAGTGGCCCGCCGCGAAATTGCCGGTAGATTACTTCACGTCCACACCGATCGAGGTACCGAGCTTGTTGCTCTCTGGGCAGCTCGACCCTGTCACGCCGCCGAGCTGGGCAGAAGCGGTAGCGCGCAGCCTACCGCACTCGAGGCAAGTCAGCGTCGCTGGTGCCAGCCACGGTGTCAGCGCGATCGGCTGCATGCCGGAGCGCATCGCGGAATTTCTGGACTCGCTCGATCCCCAGAGCCTCGAATTGAGTTGTCTGTCCCGACTGGCGCGTCCTGGATTTTTCACCACGCTCGCGGGGCCGAGCCCATGATTGTCGTCGAAGGGCTCGAGAAGCGCTACGGCAGCGTGACGGCGGTGGACGGGGTCAGCTTCGAAGCCCCGAACGCACGGGTGACGGGGCTGCTCGGGCCAAACGGCGCGGGTAAGACCACGACGCTGCGCATGTTGTCGACGTTGATCAGGCCGGACGCGGGGCGAGCGCTGGTCGACGGCATCGACGTACAAAAGGAGCCCCGCGCCGCGCTGCGCCGCCTGGGCGTGCTGCCGGATGGACGGGGACTTTACCCGCGGCTCTCCGCGCGCGAGCATTTGCGCTATTTCGGCTCGCTCCAGGGCATGCGGTCGTCCGGGCTCGAGCAACGCATCCAAACACTGGTCGACTTGCTCGACATGAAGGACATCGTCGATCGCCGCGTCGCAGGGTTTTCCCAGGGCGAACGCACAAAGGTCGCGATCGCTCGCGCGCTGATCCACGCGCCCGGAAACGTCGTGCTCGACGAGGCCACCAATGGCCTGGACGTGATGAGCACCCGCGCCATGCGAGAGGTGATCCGACGGCTGGCGGCCGACGGCACGTGTGTCTTGTTCTCCAGCCACGTCATGCAAGAGGTCTCTGCGTTATGCGACCACATCGTGATCTTCGCGCGCGGCCGCGTGGTGATGCAGGGCTCGCCCGAGAGTTTGCTGGAGCGAACCGCTCAGACGAACCTGGAGAACGCCTTCGTCCAGATCATCGGCAGCGACGCGGGCCTCGTGCGATGAACCATCGATCGATGTTGAGGTTCGGATGACACGCTTTGTGCTGTTCAAGGAGCTCGTCGATCATTTGCGCGACCGGCGCAGCGTGCTCGGCTCATTCGCGCTCGCGGTGATTGGCCCGCTGATGCTGATCGCGGTGTTCAAGCTCGTGCTCGACCTACAAAAAGAACGGCCGCTCGAGGTGCCTGTCATCGGCAAGGAGCACGCACCGCGGCTGATCAGCTACCTGGAGATGCACGGCGCGATCATTCAGCCGGCGCCCGCGGACGTCGAAGAGCGGGTGCGCGAGGGTGATGCCGACATGGTGCTCGTGATCGACCCGAGTTACCCGCACGACTACGCCCGCGGTAAAAGTGCAAGCGTCCAGCTCATCATCGACGATTCCCGCAGCGATTCTCAAAAAAACGTACGGCGCATGGAGCGGCTGCTGATGGGCTACTCGCAGAGCCTCGGCGCGTTACGCCTGATCGCGCGAGGTGTGTCGCCCGAGCTCGCCGCGCCGCTGGAGCTCGCCGAGGTGGACCTCGCGACTCCGGAAAAACTCGCGGCGAACCTGCTCAACATGGTACCGCTGTTTCTGATGTTGGCCGCCCTCGTCGGGGGCATGAACCTGGCCATCGACACGACCGCAGGCGAAAGGGAACGCGGATCGCTCGAACCGCTCTTGCTCAACCCGGTCTCGCGGGTCGAACTCGTGCTCGGGAAATGGCTGGCAACCGTCTGCATGTCCGTTGCCATCGCGTTAGTGACGCTGCTGGGCTTCGCGCTCACGATTGGTCTCTTGCCGCTCGAAGATTTGGGTATGAAGATCGCTTTCGGGCTGCCCGAGTGCGTTACCGTGTTGGCCGCCGTGCTGCCGCTCACTCTGTTCGGATCGAGCCTGCAAATGTTGATCGCGACGTTTGCCCGCACGTTCAAGGAGGCACAGACGTATCTGAGCCTGTTGAACCTGTTGCCCATGGTTCCATCCATGTTCCTGATGATCAATCCGTCCGATCGCCAGTGGTGGATGTTGCCGCTACCGACTGTGGCTCAGGTCACGACGGTGGTGGACGTAATGCGCGGGGAACACATCCCGGTTTGGCACCTTGCCGTGATCGGCGGGAGCTCGCTCCTGTATTCCTCCATCTGCGTGGCGCTTCTGGTACGCCTGCTCGGCCAGGAGCGCATCGTGTTTGGGCGAGCGTGAACTCGTGCTCGCCGGCGAGAGCTACGCTCGCGCAGCCGAGCTTGCGGCGTGCCTCGACTCTATCGAATCGAGGCCAACTTCATCGGAGCCGGCGTACTAAGGCATGATCTGCTGAATGTATACCGCGTTCTGCTTGAACAGCGGCACGACCAGCTGATGGCGTTTGGGATCGTAGGTCAGATCGCCAGGGGACTCGAGATCCGCGATCGCCGGCTCGAAGGCACCGGGCGACGCGGCGTCACCGCCTGGCGCGGAAACACCGCCTGGCGCGGAAACACCGCCTGGCGCTGCAAACCCAGGCGGGCTCCCAGCGTATACCGTCGACGTTTGCCACGACGACACGATCAGCTTGCCGGCCTCGGTGAGGGCCAACCCATCGAGCCCTGGCGGCAACGTTGCCACGACCTTTTGCTGCCCCTGCTTGCTGACCCTGAGAATCTGCCCCGCCAGGTTCGCCACCCATACGCCCTCGGCATCGGCCAGGAGCCCGTTGGGTTGGCCCAATTCCGCGCCCTTGACGAGCACACCCACGACACCCCGAGCGTCCAACGTATAGATGGTGTCAGCGCCGTTCTTCTGCGGCACCGACAGGCCCTTCACGTTGGCGAAGCCGCTGTCAGAGACGTACAGCGTGTTGTCGGGCGCCGCCGCGACGTCGTTCAAAAAGCTGGCCGAGACGATGGCGACCTTGCCCAGTGGTTGCCCGCTCTCGCGATCGAAGCTGCGCACGACGTTCACGTCAGCCACGAACAACGTGTCGCCCACGAGGGCCATGCCTTTGGGCGCGTCAAGAGTCACGTTGCTCGTACCGCCGGCGATCCACTTCAGGTCCATCACCGTGCCGTCGGGCGCCAAACGCGAGATGAAGCCGTTACCGTCGGCATCCATGAGCCCTCCGTTGACGTTGCTGATCAAATAGAGATCCGCGACCGGGTCATAGAGCGCCGATTCCGGCGAGGCGAAGCCCACGTCACGGATCAGAACGGGCGGCGCTGGTGCATTCAGCAGGACCGCGGGAGGTTCGGCATTTTCCGCCGGCGTGGGAGAGGGGGGCGGCTCAGCCGGCTTGGAGGGCTTGCCGCAGGCTGAACCGATGAGCAACAAACTCACGAACCATCCCCAATTGCCCCACCTCGATGCCCTTTCGGACCAACTGCCGACGCAGTGTGTTTGCGGCCGCATAGTTGACCTGAACACGGCTCGGTGAAAAAAACAAGGCGCCTCGTGAACCTCATCCTGATCGAACCCCATGAACTCGACCCGACCGCCACGGTCACGCTGGCGGACCACCGCGCGCGCCACCTCCTGCGCGTGCTAAAGGTGAACCGCGGTGACTCCGTCCGCATCGGCATCATCGACGGAGCGCGCGGGCACGCTGAGGTGGTCGACATCGCGCCAGCAACCGTCACGCTGCGCTGCCGTTACGACGACCCCGGCCCCGAGCTGGGCAGCGATATCTTGCTCCTGGCATTTGCTCGACCGAAGGTCGTGTTACGCTGCCTGGAACACGCGACCGCGCTCGGCTTCGGAAAAATCGTGCTGTTTCGCAGCCGCCGCGTGGAAAAATCGCACCTGTCGAGCCACGCGCTGACGCCCGAGACACTGGATGAACACATCCGCCGCGGCCTCGAGCAGTCACGCCGCACGTTTCGCCCCAGCGTCGTATTCGTGCCGCGCTTCCGTCAGCTGATCGAAGTCGAGCTCGAACGCCTGGTCCCGATGGAGAACCGCTTCGTCGCCGACCCGGACACCGACCAAGAAGCGGCCCTGGCCGAGCTACCCGCCAAACCTCTCAGTGTAGTGATCGGGCCCGAAGGCGGTCTGATCGACCACGAGCTCGAGCAATTTTCGCGCTCGGGTTTTCGTCTCGTCAGCGCCGGCGATGCTCCACTGCGGGTCGAGACCGCGGTGGCCTATCTGACGGGCCAGCTGCGCGCAGCGCGATCGCGTTCACAGAGCAGCTCAGCTTAAACGGAACTGCGGCTTCCAGCCCCGCACTCGCTTGGCGCGGCGGTTGGAGATGAGCGACGTGCGGCCATCGAGCTGGCCGCGCATCTTTTTGATACCCGGCAAGAACCTCGAGATCCGCTCACGCGAAGAGATTGTTGGACGAGCTGTCGTCGGCCGCGATGATCAGGGGCTCGCAGCCGAGCCCGCCTTTTTCGATGCCGAGCCGGCACGCGATCGCATGCCCGGGCGACGGCGCGGTATTGGCGCCCTTAGGGCGTCAACGACTTGACGAGGATGGTCCCGTGCTCGCCGCTGGCCCACAGGTTCTCAGCGTTGCCCCACAGCCCGTTCAGCGTGTGTTCGACGCCACTGAATTCGGGCTGCCAGGTCGCGCCGTCGAAGTGCAGAACCGTGCCGCCGGTTCCGACCGCCCAGACATCGTTCGCGGAGCGGCCCCAAACGTCGTTCAGCGTGAAGGCTGCGTCGGGAGTAGCTCGCGTCCAGACGCGGCCATCCCAGTGCACCGCGGCACCACTCGTGCCAACCGCCCACACGTCGTCGTCCGCGCTGCCCCACACGCCGCGCAAATCGACGGTCAACCCGCCATCGGGCCCCGTCGGCACGGCAGCCCACAACGCGCCGTCATGACGCAACGTCACGCCAGTCACACCAACAGCCCAGGTGGTCCCAGACGGCAAGCTCCAGACATCCAGCAAATCCCGGTCGGTCGGGGTTTGGAGCGCCGTCCACACGCGCTGATTCAACAGGCCCCAGGCCCTCCCGCGAGAGCCCACGAGCCAGCCGGACTCGCCGTCACTCCAGAGGCCCCGCAACCAGGCATCGGCGCCGACGTCCATGTCTTGCCAGAGGCTCCCGGTATAGTTTCGAGCCATGCCGCCCGTGCCCGCGATCAGGCTCCGCCCCGAGCCCAGCGCGGCAACGGCATAAACAGCGCGCGGAGTGTCGCGCACGACCTCGGTCCAGCCCTGATCGCCCAATGCCAGGACCCGGTCGCCAGCCACCCAGACCTCGCTGGACCCCGCGCCGGAAACGTCCAGATAATTGTCGAGCGAGCCCTCGGCGATGATCGTGCGGCTCGGCCCATCCCAACTGACGATCGAACCGTGGGGCCCCACCGCCACGGCGTTTTCGCCGGCCACCCACAAGCCGTGGATCGGCAGATCGCTGCCCGTCGCACGGACTTCGCCCCACTGTGGGCAGGGCTGCTCCGGTGCTCCGGCATCTCCGGGGACCGGGCAGGTCGCGGAAGCGTCCCAGCTGTGAATCGCGCCACGATTGGTGGTCACGTGGATGCTCCCACCTGCCGCCACTTGCAGGCTGCGGAGTTCGCCCTGCGGGGCAGGCCCTTCCCCATTGGGTCGTTCCCAGCGTGGCGCTTCACGGTTGAAATTCCGCACCTCGCCTCCCGCCCCAACCAGCCAAATGTCGGCACCGCGGCCGCGCACCGCGTACAGATTTTGGCTCGTGCCGGAGTCAAATCGAGCCCAGACGCCGTCGGCAAAACGGAACACCACACCCCCATCGCCGACCGCCCAGACTTCGCCGTCGTTGGCCCAGACCGAGTTCAGCGCCGTGGTCAGATCCAGCAGAGCGCGTGACCACACGCCATCTCGCCGTTCGAGCAACAGGCCTCCGGCGCCCACGATCCACAGATCCCCAGAGCCCTGACCCCAGACGCCATGTAACGCCTGATCGGGCGCCAGATCCGGCACAGTGACGCGCTGAAATTCGCCATCGACGCGCTCGAGCACGGTCTGTTCGTCACCGACGGCCCAGACCTCGGCGCCGTTGACCCAGAGCGCGCGCAGCGCGGCGCGCTCTGGGGCGTAGCTCACGACCCAGGCGTCACCGTCGAAGTGAACCAACGTACCGAGCGTGCCCACTGCCCACACGTCGCTCTCCGAATTGGCGGCGACAGCGAGCAGCGCATTGCCCTGTGGCCCCGCGGCAGCCCAGCACCACGAGTCGGAGCTACAGGCGCGAGGCCCCACGTTGCTCGAGGGTACCGCGGCGTCGGGCGGCACCTCGATACCTGCATCGCTCGTGCCAGCATCCGGAGCTGCGATCACCGCGGCGGGCGACGAATTGCCGGCACACGCCGATAGCAGGAGTGAAAGCCAGGAAACCGCGCCAATGCAAAAGTGGCATCTCGAAGAGTGCATGAACGTCGCCCTTGTCTTTCGAATCACGCTCACTCCTGACTCACTGCGGGGGACACGGCGGACAGTTGAGCAAGCCGCCACAGCCGTCATCGACGTTCGTCGCGCCGCAGCGCAGCGCACACGTGTCCGGCGTGCAACAGCTGCCGCTCGGCAAACACACCGAGCCCGCTCCGCAAGGCCCGCAATCGAGCGGTCCACCGCAACCATTTCCGCTGGAGGGGCTGCCGCAGGAGCGCCCGAGGGACGCGCACGTGTCCGCCTGGCAGCAGCTGCCGTCATTGCACACGTCCCCGCCTTGCAAGCAGGTTCCGCAGGGCAGGATGTTGCCACAACCATCGCTGGCGTCACCGCACTGCCGGCCCATGCTTTCGCAGGTCCTCGGCTGGCACACCTCGCACACATTGGCCGTCCCTGCGCCGGCGCAGGTGAGGCCGGACTCGGGGTCGCAGGTGCCGCACTCCAGGCTGCCGCCACAACCGTCCGACACGGTGCCGCACTGGGCGCCCGCGTTCACCGCCGCGCACGACGCTGCCGGCGTGCAGCAGGCTCCGGAGTAACAGCGGTCGCCGTCCTCACAGGTGCCGCACTGAAGGATGCCGCCGCAACCGTTGCTCTCTTCGCCGCAGCTGCCCTGGCAAGCGCGCGGCTCGCACACGCCGCACACGTTGGCCGTACCCGCGCCGCCGCAGCTCTCGGGCTCCTCGCAGCTGCCGCAGTTCAACACGCCACCGCAGCCGTCGGGGATCTGCCCGCAGGTTGCGCCTCGCTCCGCGCAGGTGACGGGCACGCAGGCACGGCAGCGATTGGCGATGCAGCTCTCACCCGGCAGACAGCTGCCACATTCGACGCGCTGCCCACTGCAGCTGCTGTCGACGGAGCCGCAGTTTGCGCCCTGATTCTGGCATTCCAGAGGCGGAGGCGGAGGCACGCACTCGTTTAGTACGCAGCCGAGTCCGGCTCCGCAATTGCCGCACTCTAGCACGCCGCCACAGCCATCCGAACGTGGGCCACACTCCGCACCTTCTGCGGCACAAGTGGTCGGGATACAGGCGCCACACGTGTACGTCAGCGGGTCGCAAGCCTGGCCGTCCGCACATTCGCCGCAGTCGATCTGGCCGCCGCAGCCGTCGGGCACGGCGCCGCACGAGCGCTCTCCACAGGCGATCGGCTGGCACTCGCCACACTGCCCGGTACGTCCGCTGCACACCTCTCCACCGCCACACGAGCCACAGGGGAGGGTCGCGCCGCAGGCATCCGTCAACAGACCACACTCGAGGCCTTCGGTCGTGCAGAGCTCGGCCGCGTCGACGCAGCGCCGGGCGTCCGCCGCGCACACGCTGGCACCGGCGCAGCTGCCGCAACGCAAGATCCCGCCGCAGCCATCGCTCAATGCGCCGCACTCCGCGTTGGCATCCTCGCAGCTGCGCGGATTGCAGGAGCTCGACGCCCCGGATTCGCCGCCATCTCCGAAGTCGAACCCATCGCTGCCGGACATGCCTCCGGTGCCACCGCCGTCCGAGAGGCCGGCATCCGCCGACGTGAAGACCTGACCACCGCCGAGTTCGGTGGAGCTCCCCGGTTTGCTACCACAACCTAGCGCGGCGAGGCCTAAACAGGCGCCGGCGAGCCAAGGCAACTTGGAGGCGAAAACCCCTGCGGGTGCTTGGCGAACGAACTCGTGGTCACTCATGGTGGAATGCTCTCGACGTCAATCATTCATTGGGCCGCTGGTGCCGGCCTCACTCGAAAGTTGGGTGGGTGCTCCGTCTTTTGCCGGACGCGCGCCGTGCCGCGCTCGCTCAGCGAATGATGGACGGGGAGATCTTCTTCAGATCGAGCCCTCCCGGGTACATGTAGCTCGTGAAGGCACCGTAGCCGTACACGACGATGCCGAAGGGGCGCGTGCCATCGATGCGGAAGACTTCGCGATCGGCGGGCAACGGGTATCGAGCGACGCGGTAACCGGTATCGCCAATGTCGGCAAACTCGGAATCTGCCAACACCTCACCGTCCAACTGAACGGTCGCCCCCGCCGGGGCTACAACGTTTACGAAGTTGAAATCGTAGGTCTGCGACACGCTGAAGATGTAGTTGTCCCGGTATTGGGCAACCGGCACGGCGACGGCCATCGAAGGATCCCCGGCGCCGCTGTCCACCGAGCTCTGACCTTGGAGGTAGTGGGCGACCAAAATGGGCTGGTCCGCCACGATGCGGACGTCATCCGTGACCCGCAGCAACTCCAGCGGGCCATCCGCGGGGCTCCTGCGCAGGCTGTCACCGACGCCGGGCAACGCCTGACTGAATTCGATCAGCGTATCCGGAACCACCGCCAACACGCGAACGACGTGGGGGGATTCGCTGGCGGGAGCGGCGGGGAACGTGACCAGGTAGTCCTTGCCCAAGGTCTCGGCCGGCAACATCGCGTGCTCCAGGTGATCACAGGCCTGGGTGTTCGCCTCTGGAACGAATCCGCACGAACTGCCGGCAAGCACTTGCACCGGTGCATCCGCATCGATCAAGGTGCCGCTGATATCGCTACCGAAGGTCTGCGCGCCGCTCGGCTCGGCCAGGAGCTGCAACACGTCCCCTGCCCCCAGCACGACTTCGCCGTCGCCCTCGGCAGAGATGCCGGCACCCGGCACGAATTGCCCTCGCCCGTCGACACGCACGTGCGTGTTGGGCCGCGTACCGACGACGCTGATGAAGCCCACGCCCGCGGCCGTGCTGGGCCAGCTCAAAGTACTGTACGAGCCGGTCAACGCGTTGGTCGGGAACAATAGCGATGCGTCATTGCTGAATGACAAGCAGCCTTCGTCCCGAGGTGGGCTGCCGGGGCAGTCGTTCCGGAGCGGGCACCCCTCGGGTATCGGGCTGAGCTCGTATTCGAGCGGATTGAACTGGTAGACGCTGACGGGCTGGTCGGAACGCAGGCGATAGGCGCCGTTCGGGACGAGCGCTGTCGATCCGACCGCAGGTGGCCGCTGGCAGCTGTCCTGATCGCCACCTTTCAGCTCCGTGACCCACGGCAGGCGCAGCATGCGCAACTCGCCCGCCGGGACCACCGCGTCACTCACGGCCTCGCCGCTGCGTGATACGACCACCCTCGCGGCCTCGGTGCCGGTATTGGCGACGGCCACGGCGAAGCTGAAGCCGCTGAAGACGGGATTGATCGTGACCGTGGGGTAATAGTCGCAGCCCACATAGCTCGAACCGATCTCCGCGACCGAGCAAGCTCCACTGCACCCGTCGGACTCGCAAACCATGCCTTGCACCGGGTCGCATTCGTATTCGATAAAGGCCGTGCCGGCGTCATTGCAGACCCGTGCCGCTCCTGTGTCGCAGCTGCCCTCTCCCGGTTCGCACACGACACAGCCGTACGGCGCGACACAGCGAGCGCTCTCGAGCGCGCAATCGCGAGGCGCCGACGTCGAGGCCGCCTCGCAAGGCGTCGCGCGATCGCCGTCGCACCAATAGAGCCCGACTTCGCAATGATCGACGAGGTTGCCGAAGCTCGCCCCGTCTCCCCCACTACCACTAGCGGCGCTGCCGCCCGCGCCAAGAGGAGACGCGGGCTTGGAACCGCACGCCAAGATCGAGCACGACAGGAACCCCAAGGCCGCGGCGACTGCGGCGCGGAACGCCGGAGCGCCGCCCCCCGAGGCGGCAAAGCGAAACTGCATCGGATTAGCATAGCGCGCCAGAGCGCGAGGTCCGTCCGCGCGCCCAAACGGAGTACGAGAGCCTACGCGAGTGTGACCTCGGGTGCGGAGCGGGAGCAGAATACGCTCGCCGGACGCGAACTCGACAGCTCGCTCGGGGCAGCGCCCAGGCCCCTGAAGAAAATGAACTTTCAGCCGTTCACGGCTCCCAACGAGCCCGTCAGCGGCCGGTGGGCGCCATGGGAGGCGACGGGCTCAGCGTGTAATAGGCACACGTCGTCACGAAATCGCGGAGCGCTGAAAACGCGGTGACGGAGCGCGCCTGCACGCGCGCCTGCACTCCGAAACGATAGGCGTACATCGGGTTCAGCAAATAGAACCGCTTGCTCGAGATGCGATAGCCCAGACGCTCGGCAAGGCTCTCGAATTCTGCCGTTGCGATACCCGTGCGTTTGGTCGCGAGCAGGCTCTCCTTACGCGAGGGCCGCTCCGAAAATAGGTCGAGAACGGCGCCATAGGCCGGCATCGGCAGCAGGTGAAAATACGGCAATCGCGACAAGAGCGGACTCGAGCAGAGCTGTTGATGACCCCCAAAGGGCATGCGCCAGGGCGGAAAAGCCATGAACACCCGCCCCGCGGGCGCGAGCAGCTTTGCCATCACGGAGAACAGGCTCGGTCGATCCTCGACGTGCTCGATCACGTCCTTGAGTACGATCAGGTCGAAGTAGCCGTGAAACCGCTCGTGAGCGAGCAGGTCCTGCGCGTCCTCATGCAAGAGAAAGAGGCGCCCATCGGCAATCGCCTCGGGGAGAAACTCACGGCCCCGCTCGAGCCGGCCGCCGTTGCGATCGACCCCGACGGCGAGCGCTCCACGTTCGAGAAACGCCTTGAGCACGCCCGCTTCCCCGCATCCAATCTCGAGCACCCGTGCACGCTCCGGTAGCGGCCCCGACTGTTCGACGAATGGAATGACGTGATCCGCCGTGACGCGATACTGGTGCTCGAAGTAGCGAGCGCGATTGTCGTGATAGGCGTGAGGCACTCGGGTACCACCTTCGGGTGGGTCGCGATCTTTTCCGCTTCTCGCACATGTCCAGCCGCATTGACACAATAATTGCACCCGAGTCACTCTACCCGCGGTGCAACGCCACGAGATCGCCGCAAGGCTCGAGAGCGCGTGTCGCAGCCTTTCGACGGTGAGCGCGCAGCACCTCTACTCCCTCGCGCTGGCCGCGCTCAGCGTATCGGCCGCCGCTTGGTCATTGAACGCGGTCTGGCGGTTCACCATCGATGACGCCGGCATCAGCTATGCCTACGCAAAGCACATCGCCGAAGGCCATGGACCGGTCGCCGCCATCGGTGGACCCTGGGTGGAAGGCTACTCGAACCCCCTATGGGTGCTGCTGCTCGTGCCCTTTCATTGGCTCGGGTTACCCCTGCCTCTCGTGGCCAAATGGCTCGGGGTCGCCCTGTTCGCCGTCACGGCGGTCTTGGGCAGCGGCTTGATCGCACTCGACCACGGCAAGACCTGGCGAGCCCCACGCGCCATCGAGGCCGGTCTCAGCATCGCGCTCGCGTTGTGTCTGGAGTTCGTGATCTGGACTGTGGCAGGCCTGGAGAACTCTCTTTTTTGCGCGTTGCTCTTGCTCATGGCGTGGCTGTTCGCGCATCCCGGCTCGAGCCGCGGCAGGGACGTCGCCCACGGGCTGGCGACGTTTGGGCTGTGCATCACCCGCCCTGAGGGCATGCTGTACGCCGCACCGTGGCTCGTGGCCACAGTCGTACGCGGCGCGCGCACCGGGCGGCGCCGCGCTGCGCTGACTGCGGTGCTGTGCTGGTGCGTTCCCCTCGGGCTCTACCACGTCGCCCACTACGCCGTGTTCCGCGACGTCGTGCCCAACACATTCTACGCCAAACCCGCCAGCGCAGACTTTGGCCGCGGCTACAAATACCTCGTCGACAGCCTCACCGCGAGCGGACTCGTGTACGCGCTGCCACTCGCTCTCGTCGGCTCAATCGGCGCGCTGCAGCTGCGTCTTCTGCTCGTCAGCAGCGTCGCGGCCGGCGCAGCGTTCATCACTTACTCGGGCGGGGACTGGATGCCGCACGCACGCTTCCTGTCGCTGTTTGCGCCAGCCGTGTTGGTGCTCGCCGCGCTCGGCGTGTCGAAGCTCGCCCGCGGACTGAACCGGCTGTCTCGAGGGCGTGTGGGGCTGGAAATCGGAGCTCTGGCCCTCACGTCCGGTCTACTCATGGCCTGGAGCCAGCATCACGCACCCCGGCTCTCGACGCTCTCCAGGCGGCCGTGGTGTCACTTCTGCGAACGCGTCGCCGATACTCAATCGCTCGAGAAGGCGGCGGCGCGGGCAGGGTTATCTCACACCTCACTGCTCACACACGACTTCGGTGGCCCCGCCTGGCTTTCTGACGAGCGGTTCTATCCGATCGACTTCCTCGGGCTCTGCGATGAGAGCGTAGCGAAGATCCGGCGAAGGCTGAGCCAAACCGGGGGCCGCCTGAGCCACGATTTCAGCTTCTTGCAGTACCTCATTCACGAGCAGCCCGAAGCACCGAGCTGGATCAGCATTCCACCCAATTTCTGGCGCAATTTCGATCTTTCTCCAGAATTCAGGCTCGGCTATTTTCGGCTCGAGCCGCGCGCGCTACGCCACACCCGGCGAGACGCCTTCTTTGGTTTGCACCGGGGTGAGCTCGTGGACTACTTTCCGCCCGTGCGGCTCGGTGAGTCTCGAGCGCTGAGCGCCGGTCTGTCCCTCGTCGGCTCGAACTTCACGAGCGATCCAACCCAATCATCCGACGGCGGCGTCACGGTGGTACCAGGCACGCCGCTCCACACCGTCGTGAGCATCGCTAGGCGGGGCCAATCGAGGGGAGGCGCAGAGCTGGTGCTGAGGGTGAACGCCGGCTCGGCTAGCGTGACCAGCTCCGCTCTAGCTATCGACCGCGGCATCACTGGCGTTGCCGCCCAGATCGGCGCAGGCGAACCCATCAGCATCGAGTTCGACGTGACTCTACCTGAAGCGAACGGCGCGCCCTATCAGGTTCAACTCGGGGTCGCTTCTGGCCCCGCGGAGAGCCCCCAGTTCTTCGACCTCGGCGAGCTCACTCCCGGTCAACCTCTGCCCCACTACGAGCGCACCCTGCCCCGCTTTCCGGCCGCGCTGCCCCCGCCCCTCGATCCCGAGCTGCGAACGCGCCGGCGAGCGGTCACCATGGCGATTGAGCGGCGCCGCCGTCTGGGCCATCAGATCCGCGACGAACAGCTCAGTCGTGAACTGCGCGAAATGGGTGAGCGCTTGGAGCATGCTGGCACTAACGCGCAAGCCTACCTGGCGTACGTATGGGCCACCCAAGTCGATCGTCGAGCCTGGGAGAAGCTCGCTGATCCCGTTTTCCGCTTGCGGCAGACCGCCCAAGAGGACGCTTTCACGAGCGAGCTCAGTTTGCTGCAGTATTACTTTGCGAGCCCGGATAGAGCGGCGCTGGCCCGCCTTGCCGGGTACTATCTGTCGGAAGGGCGGCCGCTCGAAGCGCAGTATTTCCTCGAAAGCTGGCCCACCGACGCCGACCCCGAGCTCCACGCGGCGCTGCTCGGTGCCCTGCAAAATCAGCTCCAGAGCAGCACGTTGTCCAGCGCCGAATCGGCGACCGTGTTGGCCCTCGTCGCCGAAGACCCGATTGCCGGTAGTTCGGACTTCGAGGTGGAGTCGCTCGACGGCTGGCAGGGGGATACCGGCGTCTTTCAGCGGTCCGAGCGCGGCGGCGGCCTGCGGGGCCAACACGGCTCGACTGCGTTGTCATCGGGCCGTAATGGCGTGAAAGGCCGAGGCACCTTGCTTTCACCCGAATTCGTCTTGCGCGGCCGTTTGCTCAGCTTGCTCGTCGGTGGCGGGTCGCCCCGCAGCCGTGTCGGCGTCGACCTCTTGGTCGAAGGCCAACGCGTCAGATCGGCTCGCGGCAATGGCTCCGACTTCATGTACATGCAGCTGTGGAACGTGAGCGAGCACCTCGGCAAGCCGGCGCGCCTGCGCGTGTTCGACGAGAGCACGAACGCTCACGTCTTGGTCGATCGGGTATTGTCATGGCGTTAGGCCGTCGCATTGGCAGCGCGTTGCAGCAGGTGCGGCTCTCGCGGCCCTGGTCAGCGCTGCATTGGGCTGACACCTCGAGCTGTGCGGTCCTCTTGCTCGCGTCCATCGTGATGCTCGCCACGCTGTCCGACTACGGCCTGACCTACGACGAGGAGCCGCATATCCGCTACGGCGAGCGCGTGCTCGCTTTCTACACTCAGGGCTTCCAGCTCTCTGGCTCTCTCAGTCGTTCCTCGTACGGGGCGGGATTCGACCTTTTTGCTGCGCTGCTCAGGCGTGTCTCGCCCTGGGATCCATTTCGCACGAACCATTTTGCGTGCGTGTTCGTGGCACAGCTGGGCTTGCTCGGCACCTGGAAGCTCGGGCGGCTCGTCGGCGGCGCCACGGCGGGATTCTGGTCGCTCGTGTTCCTGCTGCTCACCCCCGTCTATTATGGTCATCAGTTCAACAACCCCAAGGACATCCCGTTCGCGGCTGGCTACGTGTGGGGGCTGTACTTCATCGCGAGGCTCCTCTCCCGCGCGGTGCCGTCGGGCCAACCGGGATCTCAGCACGCGACGTTGCCGGGCTGGAGGTACTGGTGCGGCCTCGCGCTGGCGCTCGGCCTCGGCATGTCCGTGCGCGTTGCCGGAGGCGTGCTGATCGGCTACGCGATTCTGTTCTCTATCTTGTACGCGCTCGATCAATGGCGCGTCGGCAGCCCTGGGCATTGGCAAGTTCAGCGGCAACTCGGGCTGCTATTGGCCGCGTCGCTGTTCGGTGCCTGGCTCGTCATGTTGGTGTTTTGGCCGCGCGCCATTCGGAGCCCACTCGGCGGTCCTGCGGCGGCAATGGAGACCGTCAGCAACTTCGTCGCTTACGACAGCCCCACTCTGCTCCGGGGCCGCAGCATCTCGGCCAATGCCGTGCCCTGGGACTATCTGCCCACGTATTTCGCGGTGCAGTTGCCGGAGTTTACGAGCTTGTGTTGGCTGGCGAGCGTCGTCCTTTTGTGCTGGCACACGGTGCAGGCGCTGCGCCGGCGCCGGCCTATCTCGTGGGTGGGCTGGCTGCTCGTCGTCGCCGTCGCCGCGCCACCCATGTACGCCATCTTCAGGCACTCGACGTTGTACAACGGACTGCGCCATTTTCTCTTCCTGATCCCGCCTATCAGCGTACTCACAGGCGCGGGAGTAACGGCGCTAAAACGGCTACTGATGCGGCGGCACAGCGTGTTTCGCTGGGTCAGCGGGGCCGCGCTCGGGCTGTTCGTAGCGGACCAGCTGCATGCCACCTGGAGACTGCACCCGCACCAACACGTCTTCTTCAACCGGGCCTCGGGTGGCCTCGGTCCCGCGGTCGAGCGCTACGAGACCGAGTACTATGGCAGCGTGTACCGCGAACTCGGCGACAAACTCGTCGAGCAGATCTGGCGCGGCCGCCAGGACAGCTACCTGAACACCACCCTCCAGGTCACAGGCTGCGGGTCGAAGTTGTTCTTCACCGAGAACCTGCCGCTGAACTTTCAATACAAGTCGCTCGGGCAAGCGCGCGGCGCGGACCTTTACGCCAGCTACGCGCGAGACAAATGCCTCACGCGCTTTCGTGCGCATCCAGTGCTGACCCAGGTGGAGCGGGATGGCGCGACCCTCGCCGTAGCCCGTGACCTGAAGCGCCCATCACGTGGAGCCAAGGCACGCAAGGCGGCGCCCCAATGACAGATCTCGAGGATCATCTGCCTTCGTCGCATCAGAGCGAGCCGAAGTGGCTCGGGCGCTGCGCCGGCCTGTGCGCGCTCTTACCGGTCGCCGCAGCGTTGCTGCTCGCCATCGCTCGAGATCGGGGACCTGTGTGGCGAGCGCACTACCATGCGGGGATCGACTGGTCGGGAGCCCCTCATCTCGCGTTCGAACGCACGCTCGAGCGCTCCTGGGATCGCCAACACCCCGTCGTGCCTGGCGCTCTCGAAGTGCAGTCGTTTTCCGCGCGCTACGACACTTGCCTGTGGTTGGAGCAGAGCCTGGATTTGCCCTTCATGCTGGTGAGCGACGGCGTGGCAGAGCTCCGAATCGATGACCGACCGGTGCTCGGTGTGCGGGGAGACGCCGAGCGGCAGACGCGCGGCATGTCGCTCCCGCTCCAACCGGGCTGGCATCATCTGCAGGTGAACTTCAGTGCCAGGCGCTGGCCGAGCATCGGGCTCTACGCATCGTTCGCGGGCCAGGCCCCCGTCGCCCTGCCCCCCGACGACACGCTGGAAGGCTTGGAGTTCAGTCAACCCACGGCCGCAGGTTGTGGCGCGCACACCGATTGATGGCGCCCGAGCGGGAGCTTCGGCGTCAGTGCTCAGCCGCTTCGGATGAATTCGAAGCCGCCACGTCGGGCTCGAGCTCGCCCTGCACCGAGAGATAGCGCTGGTAGTCGGTGATCAGCGCCTGGTAAAGCCAGTTGCCGATGATCTCGGCGCCCACCGAGGTTGGATGCGTCAAGTCGGCCTGGCCGAGGTCGCGACGAACCCAACGCGCCATCGAGCCCTTCCCGCCCATGGCCGTGTAAGCGTTCCAGAAAGCGCAGCCCACGTCGAGCGCCGTCTTTTCCTGCTGCTCCACGATATGCGGAATGATCGGCACGGTGATCAGGCCCCACTCGCTGTTGCGGGCCCGATCGAGCGCCGACACGATGAGACAGCTCGCTCCGGGCACCGCCCCCTTGGCCTGCAGGATCACCTCTTTCATCGTCCGATGGTAGTCCGGCATCGAATACGCGAAGCCATCTCCGCTTTCGTTGGCCCCGAAATGAAATACGAGCAGGTCGGGGTTACGCCAGCGCAGCTGCTCGGCCCAGTGCGCGTCCTCCTGTTTGTCCAGAAAGCGAATGCGCGCCCCCTGCACCCCAACGGCGTCCAGCACCACGCCCGGCTCCTGGCGCTCGAGCACGACGCCGAAGGCGCGCACTTCACTCCGCTCCGTGACGAGTTCGAGCACGTGTGAGCCGTCGGCGACTTCGATGCGCTGAAAGCCAGCACTGGTCTCAGATGCAGCCGTGTCCACGGTGGAGTGAAATTGTCCGTCCAGGTTGACACGCAACGCGCCGCCGCCGGGTTGCCGCAAGTAGGCGATCTCGAATACCGACACGCTGCGGCCGAAATCGCCCTCCTTGGTAGTCCCAAACTGTGAACGCAAGCCCGGCGGCCCCTTGAACGAAACGCCACCGAGACCATACAAGCCGTCCTTGAGGTACGGGCCGACGATGCGACTGACGCTCCAGCCGCGCGTCGCGAAGCGAAATACGTCCATGTGCGCGTACGCGGACCAGGCGTTCGCCATCAGCACGAAGCCATGCCCCGCATCACCAAACTGCGCCTGCAGCTTGCGCCGCAGCGTGCTGGTCACATAGTCGCTCACGACGAGCGAATCACCGTGATACAGGATGCGCGTAATTGCTCCGGCACGCCCGCGCCGCGTCCGTGCCAGCGCTCGGTAAAATGCGCCCATGTTGCTGGATGGATCCGCGAGCGGCACCTTGGGCTGGTCCACTTCGATCGCGGGCAGCGGCGGGGGTTCTTCGGCCGCGATCGGCCCGCGGGCGACGGAACGCATGCCGGCACGGATCTCGTCGCGCGCCGCGGACTGCTCGGTATCCTCCTCGAGCAGCGCAGCGCCGACCACGCTCGCCGATGGCGCGAGTGATTCGACCGAGCTCTCCTCCGCGACAATCACCGGAGTTCCCGCGCGGAGCACGCGCAGCGGCCGCAGGAAAGGCAAGAGCTCAGAGAGCAGTGCAACAGCGAGGGCGATACCCACGGCCCGAGCCGGTCGCGAAACGAAAGCGGCGCGACTCGCCGCTTCAATGACCGGCAGTCTCAGAACGGGCTCTCTCGAACCGGCAACTCGGTGTCCCCCTCAGCCGAAGGCTTGGGAGCCGGCTTCGGTGGCGCGGCGGGCGGTGGCGGATCGTTCGCTTCACCCGAATCATCTGACGCGCCAGGTTCCTCGCGGGGCTTTTGCGCCTTCGCGGTCATCACCACACCCGACTGCGCACGTACGCGCCGGGTTTGCGGAGCCGGTGCCGCGGCCTTTGGCCGGGCCGTGTTGACCGCAACGCCCGGCTTCAACGCGCGGGTACGCGATGATCGGCCGTCCGCAGTCGGCAAGTCTTCCACACCGACGGCTTCGAGCCCCTCATCCAACTTGGCCAGCTCATCCGCGGCGCGCTGCCGGCGCTGGGCATCGACTTCTTGCGTCTTGGCGACCTTGTCGAGCAAGCGGCGGCGCTCCTCGGGATCGGGAGACTCACCCGCGGCGCGCAAGATCTCGTCCGCCCAGCGCTGCTCGATAGCCTTGAAGTCGGGCGTTTGCCGCAGGTTGCTGTCCTGCGGGATCTCCGCCAGCCGATGGTGGGCCATCACGACGTCGCCTTGCGACGCCAGGCCTCGTGCCTCGTCCAGCACCTTCTGCGCGCCACTCGGAGCCAGCTCGGGCGGTACCTCGGGCGACTCTAGCGCTTCGGCCGACTCGACCCGCACGCTCGTCACCTGCGGCGTATCCTGCGAACGCGACATCGCGTTGACGATCACGGCGCCTACGAGCACCACGGCGCCACCATAGACGGCCATCATGCCGCGAACACGGCTGCGCGGCTGCGCGACGGCGTCGACCGCGCGCATGGAGGCCGGCGCAGCCTGAACGACCACGTCCTCCACGCCCGCCGGCACGAACTTCAAGCGCACGTCACCGAGTTCGACCACGTCGCCACTGCGCAACATCGCGCTCGGCAGATCCGCTCCGTTGATGCGCAGCCCGTTAGAGCTCCCCTGATCGAGAATCATCAGGCCGTGCTCGGTGCGCAACACCTCGACGTGCACGCGGCTCACCGACGCGTCGTCGAGCGCGATCTGACACTCCTCACCGCGACCCACGAGCAGCTTCTGCTCCGTCAGCGGATATACGTTGCCGAGGTTCGGCCCTTGAACGACGACCAGACGATCCGGCAGCTGCGCGACGGTGACCGCTTGATCGAGCGCCTTCGCGTCGACCCCTTGCTGCGTCTCGTCCATCAGCTCGAGCCGGTAGTCACCGAGCTGAATCGTGTCGCCGTGCTTGAGCGGGCGCGCAGCAGCGACGCGCTCACCATTGACGAAGGACCCTGTGTAGCTGCCCTTGTCTTCGAGCATCCACTCTTCGTCACCGTCGCGGAACAACCGCGCATGAGCGCGCGAGATATTACGTTCGGTCAGGCGGATGGTGCTGTCTTCAGCGCGACCCACGGTGTAATCGCCCCGCACCAATTTGACCACGGTGCGGTTCGACTCGTCGTCGACCACGCAGAGCTTCCACATCGCCATCCATTTTATGCCTTGAAACAACCCTTCCGCCAAGAACACGGAGCACAGCATTTGAGCCCGAGCGCGACTCGTGGCCTTTCATTGCCCTGTGAGCGGCCGATCTGCCGATAATAGGTCAGCCGCAAGACCGAAAAAGGCCCCGTGAACGTCCGGCCGGACGCTCCTGATTAAGATGTTTTCACGGGTGGGCCAAACGCGGTTGGTCAACAGCGACACCACGATTTGAGCCGCGGGATCGCACCAAATGCTGGTTCCCGTGAACCCCAGGTGACCGAAGGCGTGGTGACCGAAGCGGTCCCCGGCGGAGGAGCCCACGGGCGCCTTGCCGTCAAAGCCGGCTCGCAAAGAACCGCCGGGCCGTTCTCGCACCAATACGTAAACTTCTTCCGCAAGTAGCCAGCCGGGCCGACGACCGGCCAATGCATCGACCACGGCCATGCCAAATCCGGCCACGCCGCGGGCGGTACCGAACAGTCCGGCGTGGCCCGCCGTCCTCTCTCCGGCGAGGTCCCAGGCGTTATCGTCGTGGACCACGCCCAGGAGCTCGCCTCCCCGCTCTGCCAGCACCTCGGTCGGAGCCACCCGGGCGAGAAATCGCTCAGAGCCGAGCTCTCGGCTCCATTCCGCGGCCGAGCCGAGCTCGAGCCCGAGCGGCGTGCTCACTTCGCGCCGAAGGGATTGCTCGAGCGGGCACCCGAGTTGCGCTTCCAGAGCGGCGCCGAGGAGGATGTAGCCCAGATCGCTGTAGATCGGAGGAAAGCCTCCAGCCGGAGGCGGCCCACTGCAATCAGCTCGGCGCAAGTTCGCGCACAGCGAGAGCCAGCGTTGAGGCGCCACCGCGGTGGCCCTGAGCCGCACGTGTGCTTCGAGACCTGCTCGGTGAGAAAGCAACAGTTCGACCGGTACGTGTTCGGACGCCGTACCGCGCGCTTCGCTCAGGATCTCTCCTAGGGAAGTGTCCCACCCGAGCGCCCCTCGGCGAATGGCTCGCGCGAGCGTGCAAGCCAGGACCGGCTTGGTCAACGACGCCAAATCATACAGAGTCTCGACTCTCACACCCGAGGGATCGGCACCGGAGCGAGCGCCAGCCGCCGCTTCAGCCCGCTGCCAGCCAGCCTCGTGAAAAGCGGCCAGGGACGCGCTGGCCCCCGGAGCGACACCGCGGAAAACGATGGAGCGCTTAAGGATCTGCTCAATTTCGTCGTGGATCAAACGAGCTCGGGCGAGTGCCCGCTCCTCGGCGCGTGCCGTGCAATCCAACTCGACGTGAGGAATGACCCGAAAGTGACCAATGGCTGAGTTTTCCTGGGAAGCTCGCGGGCGTACGGGTGAGCTGCGCGCGGGGGTGATGGTTGCCGAGAACGCGGAAGCGGTCAACACGCGCCTGCGCAAGCAGAACCTCAATCCCGTCAAAGTCAAAAAGAAGCCGCTCGCGATCAACATCCAGTTCGGCAGCGGGGTCGACACAAAAGATCTGGTCACGTTCACGCGCCTGTTCGCGACGATGATCGACGCCGGTCTACCACTCGTCTCATGCCTGGATATCCTGGCCACCCAACAGCCCAAGCCGGCGTTCGCCAACGTCCTCAAGGACATCAAGAGCTCCGTGGAAGGCGGCTCCACGTTCAGCGACGCCCTGCGCAAGCACCCCAAGATTTTCGACGAGCTCTTCGTCAATCTGGTTCAAGCGGGAGAAGCGGGCGGCATCCTGGACAGCATTATGGGGCGGCTCTCCATCTACCTGGAGAAGCGACAGAAGCTGATCCGCCAGCTCAAAGGGGCGCTGAGCTACCCGACTATCGTGTTCGTGATCGCGATCGGCGTCATGGGGGTCATGTTGACCTTCGTGATCCCCGCATTTGAAAACATGTTCGAGGAGTTCGGCGGGGGCGCGGACGCGCTACCGGCACTGACCCGCTTCATGGTGGCGTTGTCCCACGGTTTCGTCACGTTCCTGCCGATCACGCTCGCCGCCATCGTAGCGCTGACGATCGGCGCCTCCTACACATTGCGCACGCCGCAAGGCAAACGCGCCTTCCACAAGACGCTGTTGGTACTGCCCATCATGGGCGCCGTGCTTCAGAAAATTTCCGTCGCGCGTTTCACACGCACCCTGGGCACGCTCCTGTCGTCCGGTGTACCGATCCTCGACGCCCTGGAGATCTGCGCGAAGACCTCCGGCAACATGGTGATTGAATCGGGCATCATGCACGTGCGTCAGCGTATCAGCGAGGGTCAGAACATGGCGGAGCCGCTGACGGAGGCGAAGGTGTTCCCCGACATGGTCGTGCAGATGATCGCGGTGGGTGAACAGACCGGCGCGCTCGATCAGATGCTCAACAAGATCGCCGACTTTTATGAGGAAGAGACCGACGTCGCTGTCGCCTCGATGACCAGCATGCTCGAGCCCATCATGATGGTGGGTATCGGCGGCATGGTGGGCGTTGTGCTGGTCTCGATGTACCTGCCGATTTTCGAGCTCGCGGGTAACATCAAGGGCGACTAAGCCCAGCATGACCACGCAGCCGCTCACCGCAGCTGCACCGCTGGCTCGACGCCTGGCCTGGGCGACGGCCCTGCGATTGGTGCTGCTCTCGCTCCTGCTCGGCCTGCTCGGTCTGTTGAACTTCAGGAGCCAGCTCGAGTGGGCCACCTTCACCGTGCAGACGGCTCTCGGCACGCTGGCGGTGGCCTTTGCCGTCAGCGCCTTCTACGCCTTCTTGCTCAGCCGCGGCCGGCACATGCAGCGCTTGGTGGCGCTTCAGCTGGTCGTCGATCCGGTGCTCTGGACGGTGATCGTATATCTTTCGGGGGGTCCTTCCAGCGGCGCCACTTCGCTCTATGGCCTCAGTTGCCTGACCGGTGCGATGTTGACGGGGTTCCGCGGAGCCGCGCTGGCGTTCGGCGTGGGGGTTGCCTGTTTCACGTCATTGCTCACCGGTCTGCGCAGCGGCTGGATCCCTCCGCCGCCAGACCAGCCGCTCGGAGTGTATCGGGCGTCGTCGGAGGAGTGGGTCTACGCGGGCGTCGTCAATGTGCTCGCTATGTTCGTGGTCGCTGTGCTGGCCGGCAGTCTCGCCGAACGGTTGCGCATGACGGGTGGCCAGCTCGCCCTGGCAGAAGAACGCGCAGATAACGCCGAGAGATTGGCTGCGCTCGGCCGCGTCGCCACCGCGTTGGCGCACGAGATCCGAAATCCGCTCGGATCCATCTCGGGTTCAATCCAGCTCTTGCGCACCAATCGGGCGCTCAGCTCCGAGGACCAGCGTTTGTGCGCCATCATTGTGCGAGAGGCCAGTCGCTTGAACGATTTGGTCAGCGACATGATGAACCTGGCGAGGCCCCAACGCCCCGAGCTGTTCTGTGTGGATGCCGCCGCCACCGCCAAGGAGGTGGTGGATCTCGCAGCACAGTCCGGGCGCGCCGTGTCGGACGTCGCTGTGATCTATTCCGGTATCGACCGAGCGCTGATCACTGCCGACGGGGCAATGCTCCGCCAGTTGATCTGGAACCTGGTACGAAACGCCGTCCAGGCCAGCGATGCGGGCACCCAGGTCACTGTCGAGGTGGCGCTGGATCCCGACAATCGGCGGCACGCCCAGCTGTGCGTCAAGGATCACGGGGTGGGGCTGTCCGAGGAAGCGAAGGATCGCATCTTTGACGCTTTTTTTACGACGCGCGCACAAGGCACCGGCGTGGGTCTCGCGGTGGTCAAGCGCATCGCAGACGACCACAACTTTGGCATCACCGTCGATAGCGAGTCCGGGCGCGGGGCTATCTTCACGGTGCGGCTGGGGCCGCTGATCGGCTTGCCCGTGGGCGCCCGGGTACCCCGCGAAGAGCGCCAAACGCTGTTCCCGAGGCGATGAGCCGGATTCCAGGCATTCGGGGCTTCACAGATAGCTTCGCCGCCCGGCCCGAGCACTGCTAGGCTCATGGCCGTGGGTAGGACCCCCTCCGAGAACCACCGCCGCTCGAAGCCAACCGACGCTGCCGTTGCCCGGCCTAACGTGCCGTTGCGACTGACGGTGGCCGGCGGGACGCTCGGCATCGAAACTTATACGGAGCTCCCGCTCGAACCTCTACTGGTCTCCGAGCTCGCCTGGAGCTTGCCCAACTTGCGCTTCCCCATCGACCTCTCGGGCGGGGTCGACATGTTCCGACACCGGCGGGGCGAGCTTTCTCGGCTGTGCGTACAGGCGGGCTGGCAAAACCTCATTCGCTACGCGGACAAGCGTTTGAAAGAGGCCGTGGGACGGCCTCACGCTCCGGTTCAGCTCTGGCCCCTCGAACATGGCATCGGCGTCGGGCTCGTGGGCGAACTCGGGAGCTTGGCGTTCGATCTGTATTGGGCACCCACGCCGGAACGCGCCCGCTGGATCGTCGCTCACGCGCGCGGGGTCGGCATCATGACCGTGCCACTCGCCCAGGCCATGCGCGCCGCGGAAACCTTGTTTGGCGGCCTCGCTGAACGGCAGGGCCGCATCTTGAGCGTCGCCGACCTCGGGCGGCGGCTCTGCCAAGAGCTCGCGCCGAGCCTGGGCGCCCGCACGCCCGACGCGAGTTCGGCGGCCATCGACAGCCTGGCCATCGACTCCGAAGGTCTCACCCTCTGGTTGCGCAACGGCGCTACGGCTCCGCAGCTCAGCACGGCTCAAATCCGGGTGCTGGAGCTCGCAAAGCTATCCGCCACCGCCGACGACCTGCTGGCAGCGGGCGATCCGGCGAAGGCGCGCGAACAATACCTGGTGGCGCTGTCACGGGCGCCCCGGCACCCGGAGCTCGTCGCGCTGGTGGCACAGATTGATGCGGCCCACGGCGAACGCGCGGAAGCGGCGCTGGGCATGTTGGTCGACTGCGCGCCGGCCACCCATTTCGGCTCGATCGGCGCCGCGCTGCTGGCCCGCATTGGCGATCTGCAAGGCGCGCGTCAGGCGGTGCGCAACGCGGTCGGGGCGGAGGTGTACGCGCCGCTCGCCGCGGCGCTCTGGCAACAGCTCGCGGAGCTGAGCCCCAAGGGCGCCGAGCGCCGCGACGCATTGGATCATGCGGTGGCGAGCGCTCCGGGACTCGCAAGCGTGCGCTGGGCGCGGTTTCGCGACCGCGTGGAGAGCGGCGACGAAACCGGCGCGCTCGGTGACGCCGAGAGCCTGGAGGCGGCGGCGGACAGCACCCACGACAAACACAAAGTGCTGATCGTCGCAGCCAGCGCCTTGGTGGAGCGGCGTTTCGTGCACTCCGCGGGGCAACTGTTCGAACGCGCGCTGCGCTACGTGCCCGCCGACGCGGCGGCAACTTTCGGACTGGCGCGCGCGCTGCGCGGAACGGGGCGCACTGACAGGGCCATGGTGCTGCTCGAGCGCGCCGTCGAGCTCGCGGACGCAGCCAACGTTCCTCATCCTGAGGCGTTGCTGGAACTCTCGAAGTTGCTGGCGGAGGAATGCGGCGATCATCCCCAGGCTATCGCTCGCGTCTCCCGCGTACCAGCGGACAGCCCGCATTACCCGGAAGCGCTGGCGCTGGAAGGCCGCTGGCGCGCTGCTCTCGGCGACCTGCGCGGAGCATCACTCGCTTTCGCCCGATTGCGGGATGCCTGCGAGCTCGCCGGGAAAACCGCACTCGTGCCCGAGGCGTGCAACTGGCTCAGCGAGGCGGCGGAGTTCGAGCACCACAGTTTGGGAGACTGGGCGGCCACCGAGCGGCATTTGGCGGTCGCCTTGCGGATCGCCCCGCGAAGTACACGCCTGCGGCGCCTGTATCGAGAGGCGGCGGGGGCGCTGGCTAAGCGCACCCCCTAAGGCGGGCCACGCGGACTCAGTCCGCTTCGTCGGCGATCCCTTCCAGACCCGGGTCATCTCCAGACGAGACTGACGGTCGTTCCGCGGGCATGTCCTCGAACACGGGGAACCGCTCATCGTCCCCGATCTCGTCGTCGCCCCGCGCGTGCGGTTCGGAGCCGGCTTCCGGGAGCAGCAGGTCTTGCAGGGCACCGGTCTGAAAGCCGTCCGTGGCCTCCCCATCTGATTGGACGGCGTCGGAGGACACTGCGTCGGAGGACACTGCGTCGGAGGACACTGCATCGGAGGACACTGCATCCAGCTGCGCGACATAGAAGTGGCCCACTTCCGAATGCGCGACGTCCGCAGTCGAGCTCAGCGCGTCGAGATCGATGCCGTGTTCCAGTGGCACCGATGTAAGCAAGGATCCGACATCAAATTCCAGATTCAACGGCTCGTCGAGTTCCCCCGAATCGCCCGACTGCATGAGGTCCAGATGAACGTCGGCGACGTCATCGTCATCCGGCGCCTCCGCGTCTATTCCGCGCCCGATCCAGTCCACATCCAGCAGGTCGGAGTATTCAGGATTGGGCGCAATCGTGTCCGCGTCTTCATCCAACTCGTGGACATCACGAGGGTTGGACTCAGACCCAGACCTCACCTCCGCCGTCAACGAGGTCCCGTCGATTTCATTGTCACTCCGCTTGCGCAATATCGTCCCAAGTTTAACCACGACTTGACCACAGGCTACCACGCCCAAGCGAACGGCGCCCTATCAACCAGTCCAAAGTCAACGCCTCAAAGTCATTGGTCCTCGCTTCAACAGGAGCCAGACTAGCCGACCAAACCGCAAAACACCGGTCGGGTGACAACCGAGGACGATTGAATTGCAACGCACGCGGCGATGATTTATGGGCTGGCTTCATGCACGTTCAGCCGGCGGACGAGTTGCCCAAGAAAAGAATCGTTGAGCCCGCCGCCCCGATGGGAGTGCCTACCAAGACGGCGCTTCCTGCCGGGCTCGCAGCGGCTCCGTGCCCGCGCAGCGTCAACGCTTGGCGGGCTTGGCTTGGCGCGCTCGGCAGCGACGCAGAGGCCGCGCAAGCAGCGGCGCTCGCGTACGAGCAGCTCGATGCCACCGGGCGCGACGCTTGGATCGAAAGTTTGGCGCAAGACGCGACCGATCTGAACGTGCCTCGCATCGCTGTGTACGCGCCGCTGCTCGCAGTGGAAGCAGACGGCATGCGGCGGCAGCGCATCCAGTCCGCGCTCGGGCCGCAAGAGTCCGGCGCAGCTCCGCGTCAAGCCACGCGCGCGCTGCTCGGGTCGGGCCCCGGTGAGCTCAAGGTGGCGGTGCTGGTTGCGCCTCTGTATATGGATTTCGCGCAGGTCATGGCCTGCGGGTACCGCGCTGGCGAAGCCTTCGAGTGGGTTCGTCACGACCCCATCGTGTCGACTCGGTCCATCGTGCGCGCCGGGGATCGCGTCGCTGGCGTCGTGGTGGAGGCCAGTCCATTGAATAATGTGGTGGATGAGCTCGCGCTGACAATCGTCGCGCACAATCGGACGCGCCGGCCGTTGCCGCCGACGCTCCGCGCCTTTGCGCATGTGTTCGGCCCCAACTTTTGTTGATCGGGCGTCTCTAGGGGCTGTGGGGCGAACGGGGTTCCCCAGGCCTGGGCGCTGCCTTGCACGTCTTCTGCTCTGTTTGATCGGCGCCGTGGCGTGCTCCGGGGCGGGAGCACCACGAGCGACAGAGCCGTCGGCGTCGCATGCGGAACGACGCGGTTCTCCCATCGAATTTTCCTTTCCTCCAGAGGGCGATCAAGTCGTGAGCAGCGAAACGATGCGCGGCAGAGCCACCGTGCTCGTCTTCGTCGCCACCTACGACTTGGCCTCGCAGCTCGTATTGCGGCGTTTGTCAGAGCTAATCGTCAAGTTTACCCCGCGCAGTAACGCTGCAGCCATCGTGGTCGAACCGCCGCTGTACGCCGAGCTCCTGCCCACCTACCGCGAGAGCATGCAGCTGCCATTCCCCGTGGTGATGGCCGATTTTGCAACCCAGAGCGGCCGCGGCTACTTCGGCAACATCGAGAGGATCCCTACCCTGGTGGTGCTCGATCGCGAGTGCCGCGAAATCTGGCGGCACCAGGGGCAAGTGGAAAGCGCAGAAATCGAGGCCGCCTTGCGCCGTGCCCTTTCCATGCCCTGAGCCGAGCCGCGACGAAACGCGTCGACCCGTACGTTGGGCCATGCTAATCCCAGGCCCAACCGTGCCAAACCGCGTCGGATTTTTGCCCGCGAGCCGCTTGCCTCGGGTTGCCCGTAAGCTCATCCCGAGGGGGCCCAGCCCAAAGAGCATTAGCTCAGCGGCTGTTGTCTCGACACTGCTCTCGGTTTGCGGTGTCGCCTCCGCGCAAGCCACGACTTGGCTGTATGCGGGCGGAGGCGCGGCCGTTCTCGATCGAGGCGAGCGCGAGTCCGTCGGCACCGTGCATATCGACGCAGGGCTCGGTACTAGCGCGGCAAAACCGCTCGTGCTGGGAGGGTTGTTCCGGCTGCAGAGCTACTTCGGGGAAGGTAGCGACCTCGGTCTGGTTGCGCGCCTCGCCTCGGGTGGATTCGCCCGTGGGGATTTCGGTCTCGGCCTGGACGCGGGGGTCTATCAGCGCTGGTGGGGTGATCAAGAGGGCCCGGGCTTTGTCGGCAACCTCGTGCTCGGGGGGCCGTGGGGCGTGACCATGTTGGCCGGTGCAGCGCTGGCTCCTGATGAGCAGCGCTGCTATTTCGCGAGTCTGGGCATCGATCTGGCTCGGCTCACCGTGCACCGCCACAGCGGCCTCAATTGGTTTTCAAATCCGATGAGCTCGCCGGCGAAGCCAGCGCCATAACCTCATCGGCGAAGCCAACGCCACAACCTCGCCGGCGGAGCCAGCGCATGAACCTCGCCGGCGGAGCCAGCGCATGAAATCAGTGGTCGAGGCTGGCGACGTGTTTTCGGTACGTGGCCGCGTCTAACAGACCCGCAACGTCATCGGCGTCGCTCGGTTGAATCGCAACCATCCAACCTTCCGACCAGCAATCCTCGTTGACGCGTTCGGGCGAGTTCTCCAGCACGGGATTGACGCGGGTGATCGTGCCGGAAATCGGCGCGAACAGATCGCTCAAGGTCTTTACGCTCTCGATCGTGCCAAACACCTGCCCGGCCTCCACGGCTGCTCCCACGGTCACGTCTAGGTTCACGAGCGTGATGTCCCCCAGCTGATCGACCGCAAACGCGGTGATCCCGACGACCAGCTCATTGCCCTCGAGACGAGCCCACTCGTGCTCCTTGGTGTAACGGCGATCGTCTTTCACTTCAGTGCTCTGCGTCATATTGTTTCCTCTTCGAGGGAATGCGCGCTCGAGATGCTGCCGCGCTCATGTCTTCGCGGGGCTCGCCGGGCGCCGGTAGAATGGCGTCTTCACGACGCGCGCGGGAATGGCCCGCCCGCGGCAGTCGACGCTGAGCTCCGCACCGAGGCTGCCGTGCCCGACCAACACATAACCGAGCCCGATATTCTTACCTAACGTGGGCGACGGCGCTCCTGACGTACAGACGCCGAGAGGTTCACCCGCCGGCGTCATTATCCGGTAGCCGTGGCGCGCGATGCCGCGGCCCACCATCTCGAATCCCACCAGCTGGCGGTGCGCGCCGCGCTGCCGCGCGAGTGCAATCGCCGTCTTGCCCACGAAATCGCGACCGGCTTCTTTGACGGTCCAACCGAGGCCCGCTTCGAGCGGATCGGTGCTCTCGTCTATCTCGTTGCCGTACAAGGACAACCGCGCCTCGAGCCGCAACGTGTCGCGCGCTGCGAGACCAACGGGTTCGACGCCGAGGCTGCGCCCGCGCTCGACCAAACCTCGCCACAACGGCACCACGTCTTCGACTGCACAGACGATCTCGACACCGTCTTCGCCGGTATAACCGGTGCGCGCCAGGCTACAGGGCACGCCCATCACCCGAGTTTCTCGGATCGAAAATGACGACAGCGCGTCGGGCAAGCTGAGCTGTGACCCGAGCGCGGTGACAAGCTCGAGCGCCTTCGGGCCTTGCACCGCGAGCAAGCAGGTTCGATCGC